>DASYBO010000068.1:0-22106 GCA_036500685.1 Pseudonocardiaceae bacterium
CCGCGAGCGAGCGGGTCACCACGTCGACGGCGCCGTCGACGGCCTTGGCCAGTTTCTCAGTGGCCTTGCCGGCGACGACCACCGTGCGGCCCGCCGCCCGGACCGCCAGCGTGATCGCGCGGGCGATGCCGCTCTCCCGACCGATCACCAGAACCCTGCGGCCCTCCAGTGTCGCGGACATGACGCAGTCTCCTTCGGTGCGGTCTTCAGGAACGGATCTCGTCGACGTCGAGGCCACGGTCGATGCCGTGCGGGACAACGGTTTGGCCCGGTTCGAGTTCGAGCCGTTCGCCGTCGAGGTAGACTTCGATCTTGTCCGGTTCGAAGGACACCAGACCGCTCACCCTGCGAACCTCGGGCCATGCGTCCACATAGGACCAGGCGGCTTTGCGGTTCGTGCCGATGTCGTAGTAGCTGGCCAGTCCCTTGTAGGGGCAGAACGTCTGGCCCTCGACCGGGGTGAGCGCGGCGGCGTCCACGTCCTCGCGCGGCACGTACCAGCGCGGCGCGAAGCCCGATTCGTACAGCACCAGCGGGCGCTTCGAATCCGCGACCACCCGGTCGCCGTCGCGGACGACGAGGTGCCGGGAGGTCAAGCGGATGTCGTTGCGATGATAGAGGTCCGCCGCATGGCCGACGATGCGTTCGTTCTCCTCGTAGAAGGCATCCATCGACCGCCACGCGAACGCCACCCGGTCGCTCAGTACGTCGGCGTACTGGGGCAGGCCGGTGTGCTGCCAGGCGGCGCGCTGCGCGGTGTGTTCGCCGGCCCGCACGGTGAACCAGGCGGTCTTGCCGAGGTCGCGGTGCTCGGTGACGCGGTCAGTGTCGACAAGGACACCGGGCGCGACGTCGGCGCGTGGGAAGTAGGCGACCGGATAGCGGTCGGGTTCGTGCAGCAGGACCACGTCCGAGCTGTCGACGATCCACTCGTCGCCGAATCTCACTCGCATTCGCCTACGCAGCGGCTCAGCGAACAGCAGACGCTCGGGCAGCGGCTGCTCAACCAGGAAGTGTCCGACCGCCCTCGATCCCAGCGGTCCCTGCTGCCATGCCAGTCCCATCTCGCTGCCCTCCCGAGCTCGTCTCACCTAACGGATATAGGAAGACTATATCCATTAGGTGAGCTTGACAAGGGTGAGATAGGATCTAGAAATGACAGACACTGCCACGGAAGAGCGGACGGCTGTGCTGGCCACGGTGCAGGCGCTGCTGGACACGATTCCGCCGAGGGACGGCGCGGCCCTGCGCGAACTGCTGGTGCCTGGCGGCAGCGCGGTCCGGTCCAGGGACGAGCGGGTGATCTGCACGCCGCTCGCGGAGTTTCCCAGTCAACTGCCGGGCGGCACCGAAGTACTGGAAGAGCGTTTCTACCAACCCCTCGTCATGATCGACGCGGACATCGCGATGGTGTGGGCCCGCTACGACTTCTTCGTCGACGGCCAGGTGCACCATTGGGGCACGAACATCCTGAGCCTGCTCAAGCGGGACGGCCGCTGGCGAATCTCGGCCATCGCGGACAACGGCCGCACCGGTCCCCGCCCGGCAGGCTGGGAACTCGGCGCGGCCGACTAGAACCGGATCAGAAGGGCCAGCGTTCACCGACGATTTTGGTGAGGAACTTCCCGTCGACCCCCGCGACGCGGCCGGCCGGCACCACGGCCAGCAGCACGAGCGGGAACAGGTCGAGCGGGTAGGTCCAGAAATACTGGTTGGTGTGGAACAACATCAGCCAGATCGGCAGGATCAGCAGAATGCCGCCGAGCGCGGCGAGTCGCGTCGCGATGCCGAACAGCAGGCCGATGCCGACGGCCAGTTCGGCAATCGTCAGGAAGACCTGGAAGAAGCCCCAGTTCGGCAGGACCACGTCCAGGTAGAACGCGCGCAGCGGCGCGATACCCGTACTGCCGGTGCCCTGGTTCAGGATGGCGTGCGCGGTATCGCGGTTGACGAGGTTGAAACTGAGCCAACCCCAGTCGTAGTTGGCTTTGTTGAAGACCTTGGCGATCGCGTTGCTCAGCCAGTTGAGGCCGAAGAATATCCGCAGCGCGACGACGATCCGGTCGGCGCCGGGCATCACAATCTTGTTGGTGGCCACCGTATCCGGGGCGACCGTTCCAGGGGCGATTTCCACGGACAGAACGTAACCGTGTATCGATCGGAATCCCGAGAAAATCGCCTCCGCGTCAGCGAGACGTAAGAGTTGTTACCGATTCGTCGGGCAGCAGCCCGGCAATGGCGGAATCCGCGACGGCGGTGAGCGCCTGCCGCCCCGGCTGACTCTTGGCCAACACGTTCATGCCCTGCACAACGGCGACCAGCAGATCGGCCGTTGCCGCGCCGACCCCTGGGCGCAGTTCACCGTCGGCGGCGGCGCGGGTGAGCGCCTCTGCGAAGGCCGCGCGCAGGTTGGCGAGGTGGGTGTTCATCAGGTCGACGAGTTCCGGATCGCGGGTGGCGAACTCGACCAGCGAGTTGGTGATCAGACAACCCCAGCGGCGCTCGCCGTCGACCATGGCGTCGATCAGGTGCGCGAAGTAGTCGCGCAGGCCCTGTAGCCCGCTCGGCGCGCTGGTCACCCGGCCCACCGCCTCGGCCGACACGGTCTGCGCGTAGCGGCGCAGCGCGGCGATGAACAGATCGCGTTTGCTGCCGAAGGTGGCGTAGACGCTGCCCGGCTGGATGTTCATGGCCCGGCAGAGGTCCTGCATCGAGGTCTTGTCGAAGCCGTGTTCCCAGAACGCGCGCAGCGCGCTACCGAGCGCGTCGTCGACGTCGAAGCCTCGGTTGCGTCCCATGCGACCAGTGTAGGTTATATTTGGATGACCGTTCAACTTTGGAGGGCAGATGCGGATCGCGGTGATGGGCACGGGTGGGGTCGGCGGGTACTTCGGTGCCCGGTTGGTGCAGGGCGGACATGACGTGGCGTTCATCGCCCGCGGGCGGCAGCTGGCCGCGCTGCGCGCGAACGGGCTCTCGGTGCGCAGCCCTCTCGGCGACGTCCACCTGCCCGAGGTCCTCGCCACCGACGACCCGGCCACGCTCGGACCGGTCGACCTGGTCCTGTTCGGGGTGAAGCTGTGGGACACCGAGCAGGCGGCCGAGCAGATCAAGCCGTTGCTCGGCCCCGACACCGCGGTCGTGTCGTTCCAGAACGGGGTGGTCAAGGACGACATCCTGCGGGGCGTGCTCGGATCCGAACACGTCATCGGTGGGATCTGCTACATCGCCGCGACAATCGCCGAACCGGGTGTCATCGAACATTCCGGGTCATTGCAGAAACTGGTGTTCGGCGAATACGACGGGCATGTTTCCGATCGCGTCGAGGAATTCCGCAAGGCCTGTGTGGACGGTGGGATCGACGTCGAGGTCAGCCCGAACATCGAGCGGACAATCTGGCAGAAGTTCGTGTTCCTGGTCGCCCTTTCCGGCGCGACCAGCCTGGCCCGTACTCCGATCGGCCCGATCCGCAGCCAACCCAAGGCGCGGGCCTGGCTGCGCGACGTGCTGGACGAGGTCGTGCAGGTCGCTCGCGCGCAAGGCGTTGACCTGCCCGAGGATTACGCCGACGACCGGCTCGCCTTCGTCGACACGGTGCCGGCGACCATGACCTCGTCGATGCATCACGACCTCGAACGCGGCAACCGCCTTGAGGTCGCCTGGCTCTCCGGCGACGTTGTCGACCGGGGCAAGGCACTCGGTGTGCCGACGCCGGCCAACCGCACCATCGCCGATGTGCTCGCGGTACACGCGAACGGAGCGCCGACGCCGTAAGAAAATCCGAATATGCGACCCCGCCATTTCCGCAGGAAATCACAATAAGGCCTAGGATCTGGACCGCGATTCGCCGCCTTCGCCATGACCAACCCGTTTTTGACCGGGGTCACGTTGCGCGTCGACGGCGGCGAGCCGCTGACCTAAAGATCGAGTACGACGTCGCTTTCCGGCCGGGCGCAGCACACCAGCACCTGGCCGGATTCCGGCTGTTCCAACGGATCGGGCGCGTAGCTGGTCCTGCCGGCGAGCAGTGGTGTCACGCAGGTGTGGCACACGCCGGAGCGGCAGGACCAGCGGGTCGGCACGTCGCAGGCTTCGGCCAGTTCGAGCAGCGAGTCCTGCTTTTCTTGCCACGGAACGGAAAGCCCGCTGCGCGCGAATGTCACGAGTGGACCGGTGCCGACCGGGCCACCCGGCTGGTGCGGCGGGACGTGCGAGACATTGGTGACCCCGGGATTGATCGGCGCGAGCGCCCCGAACAGTTCGGTGTTGATCCGCCCTGGCTCGATGCCGAGTCCGGTGAGCGCGTCTCGGATCGCGGTCATGAACCCTTCCGGGCCGCAGATGTAGGCGCTCGCGTCGGTGGGTAGGCCGAGTTCGGCAAGGGTGCTCGCGGAGAGCCGTTGACCGGATGCGGTGTGGCAGACGTGTTCGTGCGCCTTCGGCAGAGCCGCGAGCAGTTCGTGTGCTTCCTCGGCGAAGGCCTGCTGTGCCGCGTCGCGGGCGGTGTGCAGCCACCACACCTCGCGCTCGCTGTGTTCGTCGGCGAGTTGGTGCAGCATCGCCAGTACCGGGGTGATGCCGACACCGGCCGAGATCAGCAGCACCGGCCCGGCATTCTCGGCCAACACGAAATCGCCGCGCGGTGCGGCCACCTCGACCTCGGCGCCGACCCGCAGTCGGCTGTGCAGCCATTGGCTGGCCGCGCCGTCGCGCTTGACGCTGATCCGGTAGCCGGCGCCGGTCGGCGCGGAGGACAGCGAGTAGCTGCGCACCGGCGCGGGATCGCCAGCGCCCGCCAGGCGCAGGGTCAGGTACTGGCCGGGCAGCGGACGGGGCAGCGCGGCGCCGTCCCTGGCGACGAAGCAGAACGAGGTGATGGTCGAACTCTCCCGGACGACGTCGCGGACCCGAAGCGAGCGGAATCCGGCCCAGCCGGGTTCAACGCCGGCGGGCGGTGCGGCCTTGTCGTCGCCGGCCAGCAGATCCCGGAAGGACTGCTGCCAGCCGGGGCTCAGCGCCGGAATGTCGACGGCGGCCTTGAGCGCGTCGGCCTCGCGGTGTGGCAGGTAGAGCAGGGCGTCGATGTCGGCCACGCTCATCTCGTGCGGTCCGCGCCGGGTCCGCACGATCTCGTCGCCTGCTCGCACCTCGCCCTCGGTGATGACCCGGAAGTAGAAGCCGGGCCGATGGCGCGCGACGAGCAACGAGGGCAGGGTCGGCGCGCCGAGACGCATGCCGATGCGGAAGCAGGTCACCCTCGGTTGGCTCACCTCGAACTCGGCGGTGCCGATGCGGTAGCGGTCGCCGATGCACACCTCGTCGTCGCCGAGTCCCTCGACGGTGAAGTTCTCGCCGAACTGGCCGAACTCGACCTCGAATTGGCCGAGTTCGGACTGCCAGTAGCGCATCGACTCGATCTGGTAGACGAGCACCGCGCGCTGTTCGCCGCCGTGGCCGCCGAGGTCACCCTGGCCGTCGCCGTCGATGTTGAGCCTGCGCACGGTGGCCGGACCGGTCAGCGGCGACTTCCAGATGCCGGTGTGCACGGTCTTGCCCTGCCACGCGACGTCCTTGGGCATGCCGACGTTGACGGAGAGCAACGAAGCCATCGTGGCCTCCCTTCCCTCCGAGCCTAACACCCAGCGCGAGCACTGAACCGTTAGGAATCTACTCCATTCACCGTTCTGTAATGTGTAAGGTGAGGTTATGAGCATTCAGGTCGGCCTTGAGGATCTCCAGCGGCACGGCTTCCCGATGGGCGGCGAGCCACTGGTCGCGCTGGACCTGGCCGACACCCTGATGACCGCGCCCGACCCGGCCGTCGACCTGATCGAGGCGCCGGATCGCGGCGCGCAGTGGTGGGAGATCGAGCTGGGCCGACTGCCCGAGTCACCCGTGCCCGACCCGACCGCGACCCGACGGCTGCGCGCCGCGATCCGGGACCTGTTCGACGCCCACCTCGAACGGCGGACGCCCCGCGCGACGTCGATCGAGGATGTCAACGCGGTGGCCGCGTCGGTGCCGACCAGCCCTCGGCTGAGCTACCCGCAGACCGGCGAACCCGACGCGGACACCCGCTGGCACACCGAGCAGGGCGGCAACCCGGCCCTGGCCGCGATCGCCCGCGAGGCCATCGAACTGCTGGCCACGCCGGACAAGCGCGACCGGTTGCGCCGCTGCGCCAATCCGACCTGCTCCATGCTCTTCCTCGCCGAAACCACTCGCCGGCAGTGGTGTGCCAGCAATGTCTGCGGCAACCGGATGCGAGTGGCCCGTCATTACCAGCGGACGCACCAGAAGGCCGCCACCGAATAGTCCACAGAGGACTATTAGGGTTCCTGTTCTCCACTGCCACTTGTCTGCCGCCACAACACGATCACGAAGATCACCGTCGCGGTGAGCAGGGTCATCAGCAACTGCAGCTGAGTGGACGGCAGGAAGACCATGCCGACCAGCATGAGCACCAGCGCGACCGTGGCCAGCCCGGCACCGAACAGGGTCCGCTTCGGACTGATCCGCTCCTGCAACTGCCACGCGCTGGTCTGCTTGGGCCGCATCTTCAGGTAGGACACCACGATCGCGATCCAGGCCAGGATGCCGGCGGCACCGGAGGAGTCGATCACCGCGAGGGAAATGTTGCTTGGCACGATGTAGGTGACGATCGTGATGACGCAGCCGACGACCGCGGCGCCGATGACCGCGTTGCGCGGCACCTGGCTCAACGTCAGCCTGCCCCATGACTTGGGTGCGTCACGCTGGCCGGCGAGCGAGAAACCGATCCTGGACGCGGAGTACACGCAGGAGTTCAGCACGGACAACACCGCGGTGAGCACGACGATGTTGATGATCTCGGTCGCGGCCGGAATGTGCAGCGCGGTCATCATCGCGTCGAACGGGCTGGCCGCCACGGCCGGGTCGTTCCATGGGACCAGTAGGACCGTCATCAACAGCGAGAGCAGGTAGCTGCCGAGCACCGTGTACATGACAAGGCGCAGCGCCTTCGGGATGACCCGCCGTGGCCGGTCGGTCTCACCGGCCGCGATCGAGGTCATCTCGATGCCGAGGAACGAGAACGCCGCCACCAGCATGGTCGCCACGACCGGGCCGTAGCCGTTGGGCACGAGGCCGGTCTCGTTGATCGCGCTCGCCGCCTTGGTCATGGACACGTGCGGCAACACGCCGATCACACCGAGGATTGCCAGCACCGGGACGGTGATCATCAGCACGACCTTGGCCAGCACCAGCCAGAACTGGAATTCGCCGAAAGTGCGCACCGGAAGCAGGTTGATCACGGTCAGCACGACGATGAAGATCACCGCCCACACCGCAGGGGAGAACAGCCCGATCAGCGTGCTCGCCTTGGCACCGGCCGTAGTTGACTCGACGCTGGCCGTGACCACCATGAGCCACCAGTACATCCAGCCGACCGAGAAGCGGCCCGCGTGACCGAACGCCTCACCGGCGTGGGTGGCGAACGAGCCACTGTCCGGATTGCGCGCGGTCTGAATGCTGAGCACGCGCATGACGACCGCGGCGAGGATGCCGACCACGAGGTAGCTGAGCACGATCGCGGGCCCGGTGCTCGCGATGCTCTCACCAGTGCCGACGAAGATACCGGCACCGATGGTGCCGCCGAAGGCGATCATGATGGCGTGCCGGGAACGTAACGTTGTCGCGAGGCGAGGAACGTCGCTCACCCTGTTGCCGATGATGCCCAACATGGCTCCTGATCTTGCTGGTCGGGCACAGTTGTCCAGTCAATGAATGAGCCCGCGCAGAATGTTGGCGCAATTATGGTGACTGGCCAGCGTCGACGCAAGCAGCCGTTTGCCCGACCGCGCGGATTCTTGATGATCAAAGTCCACGGAGGACATTTTCCCTGTCGAAAGATCACGAAACGCCAACAGCGGTCCAACATTTCACAGCGATCTTACCCAGCGGGCCTTAGCAGACGAATCACCCATAACACGAAAACTTAAGGACAGCACAGGGTGTGTGACCTGGACCTCTCGACCAACTGGTCCGGGCACTACCGCTCACCAACTTCGCCAATTCGGTCCGATTCGGCCCGGCGGCCGAATCGGTGAAATCGAATCCAGCCGGTGTGTGCAGCGTGAGGAAATGCGAGCTGTCCGTGCGCGCGCGGGCTTTCCTGCCATGCAAAACGATCACACCTCATCGCGCCTGCCCGCCCAGGTGTGCTTCGGCGATCCCGCGTACCGCTGGCAGCAGCGGATTGCGGTCGTTGGCGCGGGTGGCCAGGGCGACCTGGCTGGGTTCGACACCGACCAGCGGGACCAGCGTGAGGTCGGGATGAATGGCGGCGATGTTGGCACTGCCCGGAACGATGCCGACGGCCTGGCCGCTCGCGATCAGTTCGAACTTGTCCTCCACGCTCTCGACCATCGGCCCTCTCGGTGCCGGACTTCCGTCCGGGCGCGGATCGATGCTCCAGTACGCGCTCCACAGCGGGTCGGACTGGCGCACTCGGGCCAGGGGTTCGCCGGCGATGTCGCCAAGGGTCACCGATTCCTTACCGGCCAGCCGATGATCGCGTGGCACGACCAACGCGCGGGGTTCGTCGTAGAGGACGGTCACCCGCAATTGGTCGGTGGCCATCGGCAACCGGGCCACCACGGCGTCCACCCGGTGTTCCAACAGCGCTGACCGGGGTTCGTGCCAGGCCAGGCTGAGCGTGGCGATCTCCGCGTCGGCGAAGCGGTGGCGCAGTTCGCGCACGATCGGCGTGATGATGAAACCGGCCGTGTAGCCGATGGTGGCGCGGTGGGGTTCGGCCGCAGCTCTGGTCTCCGCCGCGGTTTCCGCGGCCAGCCGCAGCAGTGCCCTGGCTCGGGCCAGGAAGATCTCGCCGGCTTGGGTGAGTCGGCTGCCGTTCGGGGTGCGGTCGACGAGTCGCGCGCCGAGTTGCCGTTCGAGTCGGTGCAACTGCCGGCTCAGCGTCGGCTGGGTGGTGTGCAGGGCCTCGGCAGCGCGGCCGAAGTGCCCGTGCTCGGCCAACACGGTGAAGTACCGCACCAGCGTGAGATCGAGATCGGCGGGCGGTTGCGAGTCGGCCACGGTGTCAGCCTAGTCCGCGAACTGCGGTGATACGCGGAACGTATGGCCACTTGCGGAACATTCATTGGACCGGCAGGCCCGCCGCTCGCACAGTGGAACTACCGGCCGGGCACCTGTTCTGGCCGGATTCCCCAGTTTTGTGAAGGAGTGCGTCATGCGCGTGTTCGTCACCGGCGCGACCGGCCACATCGGTTCGCTGGTCGTCGCGGAACTCCACCGGGCCGGACACAAGGTTCTCGGCCTGGCCCGCTCGGAAACCTCGGCCGCCGCCCTGACCGCGACAGGCGCCACCGCTCATCGCGGCGACCTTGCCGACGTCGACGGCCTGCGCGAGGCGGCCGCTGCGGCTGATGGCGTCATCCACCTGGCTTTCGGCCACGACTTCAGCGACTACGCGGGCGCGGGCGCCGCGGATCAGCGGGCCGTCGCCGCCATCGGCGAGGCGCTGGCCGGCTCGGGCAAGCCGTTCGTGGTCACCTCGGGCACGGCCGGGCTCGCCCTTGGCCTGCTCGGCCGCGAAAGCGATGAACTAGTCGAGAACGGTCCCATGGCGCCTCGGGTTCCGACCGAGCACCTGACGGTCGCGCTGGCCGAACGCGACGTGCGCACGTCGATCATCCGGCTGGCGCCCTCGGTGCACGGTCCGGGCGACACGCACGGCTTCATCCCGCAGCTGATCGACATCGCCCGCACGAAGGGCGTTTCCGCGTACATCGGCGACGGCCGCAACCGGTGGCCGGCAGTGCACGACCTGGACGCGGCGCGGCTGTACCGGTTGGCGTTGGAGGCCGCGCCCGCCGGGTCGCGGTGGCACGGGGTCGGCGACGAGGGCGTGTCGACGCGGGAGATCGCCGAGGCCATCGGCCGCGCGGGAAACCTCCCGGTGGCAAGCGTTTCCGAGCAGGACGCCGCCGCGCACTTCGGCTGGCTCGCCGCACTGCTCGGCATGGACATACCCGCGTCGAACCAGGCAACCCGCGATCAACTGGGTTGGCGGCCAGCACATCCCGGACTGATCGAGGACATCGAAACCGGCCACTACCTCAAGGACTGACCAGTGAACCGTCTGACCAACCGATTGGCGCTCATCACCGGCGGAACTGGTGGTGTCGGCCGCGCCATCGCCGAAGCCATGGCCGAGGAGGGCGCGACGGTCGTGATCAGCGGCCGGGATGCCGGTCGCGGCGTGGACGTCGTCGAACGCATCCGCGATCACGGTGGCCGCGCCCAGTTCGTCAAGGCCGACCTGGCCACCGCCGAGCAGATCCGGTCCCTGGCCGACGAAGCGCGCACCGCGGCAGGCGGGCGCATCGACATCCTGGTCAACAACGCGGCCTACGCCCTGCCGGCACACTCGCTGACCGGGGTCACCGAGGAGCAGATCGACCGGATGCTCGCGGTCAACATCAAGGCGCCGTTCCTGCTGACCGCCGCGCTCATGTCCGACCTGGTCGAATGCCACAGCGGCGCGGTGATCAACGTCGGTTCGATCGCAGGCGCCGTCGGTCTGGCCAACTACGGCCTGTACGGCGCGAGCAAGGCCGGCCTGCACTCGCTCACCAAGTCGTGGGCCGCCGAGTTCGGCCCGCAGGGCGTACGGGTGAACGCGGTGGTGCTCGGGCCGACCCGTACCGAATTGAACACCGACCTGGAGCCCCTACTCACCACACTCACGGCGAACTATCCGGCGCGCCGTCCGGGGACCGCGGCCGAGGTCGCCGCAGCCGTGGTTTTCCTGGCCTGCGATGAGTCGTCGCACATCCACGGGGTACTCCTCCCGGTAGACGGCGGTGGCCTCACCCGCTGAGCAACAGGTCATACCTCTTTCCGTCGAAGTCTTGCGTATGCCGTCGCGATGTGGCTAGCATCGCCCCCAATTCGCGCAAGAGGTCCGACTACTCGGAGGCATGGGTGGCTGAGTCGGTCAGCGCGGACGGTCTGCTCGAGGAGACCGCGCCGCACCGGGCGATGCGGCTGATCCGGGCCAGGATCAGCGACGGCACGTTCCCCCCGATGTCGCGGCTGCCGAGGGAGACCGACCTCGCCGCGGAACTCGGCGTCTCGCGCGCCGCGTTGCGCGAGGCGATCCGCGCGATGGAACTGCTCGGCATCCTGGAGAGCCGGCACGGATCCGGCACCTACGTGACCTCACTGCGACTCAGCGCGCTGCTGCCCAGCCTCGCGCACAGCGGGTTCCTGCTGAACTCCGATTCAGTACCGGACCTGGTGGAAATCAGGCTGGTCGTCGAGCCGGCGTTCTCCGCACGCGCCGCGCGCAACGCGGGCGAGGAGGACCGCGCGCGGATCCGGTCGCTGTTCGAACACATGGAACAGATCACCGATCCGGTCGCCTACGCGCAGCTCGACGCCGAGTTCCACCAGTCGATCGTGCGCGCGGCCGGCAACGAGGTGATGTCCAGCGTGCTGGAGGCGCTCACCTACGGCGCGGGCTGGCAGCACATGTGGGGTGCGGTGACCAGGGACTTCGTGCCCGCGCGCACCAGATACGAACACGAACAACTGGTCATCGCGATCGAGACCGGCGACCCCGATCTCGCTCTCTCGGTGGCATACGCGCACATCGCCGCGGTCACCGGGCGGCTGCGCGACCTGGCCGAAGAGCACGGCGACACCACGAGGAGCACATCATGACCCGACCAACGGCGGCCGGAGAGGTTCCATCCGAGGCCCAGCTGCGCGAACTGGCCGACGCCGCGGCGGTGCACGTCGCGAACAGTTCCGGCACGGCGCGGGGCACCCGCACCGGCTGGCTGATGATCTCCACCATCCTGATCGAATCCTGGGACCTCTACTCCATCTCGTTCTTGTTGATCTTCCTCAAAGCCCAGTTCCATCCCAGTGCCGCACTGCTCGGCCTGGCCTCGGCCGCGGTCCAGGGCGGTGCGCTGCTCGGTGCCGTGCTCGGCGGCTACCTGGCCGACAAGTTCGGCCGGCGGCCGGTCTTCCTCACCACGATGGTCATGTTCGTGGTGCTGGCCATCGCCCAGGGCTTCGTCGCGAACATGTGGGAATTGGTGATCATCCGGTTCCTGCTCGGTTTCCCGCTCGGCAGCGACGTGGTCTCCGGCTACGCCTACATCATGGAGTCGATGCCCAAGAAGAAGCGCGAGCTGATGGGCAGTCGTTGGCAGGGCATGTTCGGCCTCGGCGAGATCGCCGCCATCGTGGTGATCACGGTGATGTACCTGGCCGGCATGGATCACGAACTGTTGTGGCGCATCGGTCTCGCGCTCGGCGCCGTGCCCGCGCTGGCGCTGCTGCTCGGTCGGCTCAACGTGCCGGAGACGGTCGGCTCGCTCATCCAGCGCGGTCGCTTCGCCCAGGCCAAGAAGGTCGCCATCGAGATCTTCGCCGACGACCTGCCGATGCTGCCCGATCAGGACTACGAACTGCGCCGCCCGCGCGTCCGGGACTTCCTGGCCAACGTCTGGGCCGACCCGATCCGGCGCAAGGCCAGCATCTTCGCCTGGATCTCCAATGCCTGCCAGGGCGCGGAATTCACCGCGTTCGCCTACTACCTACCGGTGATCCTGGTGCTGACCGGTGTGTCCAGCATCGGCGCGACCAACTTCCTCACCGGCGCGGTCTACATCGTGGCCACGGTCAGCGGGTTCGTCGCGCCGGTCATGATCAGCAGGATCGGCCATCGCGGGGTTGCCGCGTGGGGGTTCGGCATCGCGTTCGTGTCGCTGCTGCTTGCCGCGCTGTTCCTACATCTGAACTGGACGTTCGCCGTGCCGATCGCCGCGGCCGGCCTGATGTGGGGGCACTACTGGGACGCGTCGAACGGGATGACCATCGCGTCGGTCGTCGCACCGACCCGTTACAAGGCAACAGCTTCCGGCTTCGGCTACGTGTTCGTCAAGCTGGCAAGCTTCGTCACCATCTACCTGTTCCCGACCCTGTTCAGCGATCTCGGCGTGCCCGTTGCGACGGTGATCGTCTCGGCGATCTCGTTGATCGGCTGGCTGTCCGCGGTGTTCATCCTGCCGGAGATGTTCGGCCACGTGGAGACCGAACGGACCGGCGTCGAGGCGGCCGCATGACCGGCCGCATCGTCCATCTCGGACTCGGCAACTTCCACCGGGCGCACCAGGCCGTCTACACCGAGGATGCCGGCGACGGCTGGACCATCACGGGCGTGGCCAACCGATCCAGGACCATCGCCGACGCGCTGCGCGAACAGGGCGAGTACACGGTGATCACGGTGGCCGACGGCCCGCCCGAGGTGCGGCCGGTCCGGGTGATCACCGAAGCCCTCGTCGCCGCCGACGAACCTGAGGAGGTGGTACGCAGAATCGCCGACCCGGCAACGGACATCGTCACGCTCACCATGACCGAGGCCGGCTACCATCTGCGCCCCGGCACCCGCGACCTCGACCCGGCCACCCCCGCCACCAGCCTGCTCGCCCTGCTGGCGCGCGGCCTGACCCAGCGCACCACACCGATCACCGTGCTCAGCTGCGACAATCTCACCGCGAACGGCGAACTCCTCCGGCACGTGCTCGGCCAGTACGACCCGAACTCACTCGGCGCGGCAGCCTTCCCGTCCAGCATGGTCGACCGCATCGTCCCGGCTACAGGCCCCGAACACGTCGCCATGGCAAAAGAGGCAGGCTACGCCGACGCGATACCGGTGCCGGCCGAACCGTTCAGCCAATGGGTGATCGAACCGAACTTCGCAGGGCCCCGGCCGGCCTGGGAGACCGCGGGCGCGTTGCTCTCGTCCGAGGTGCACGCCTACGAAATGGTAAAGGTGCGCCTGCTCAACGGCTGCCACAGCCTCATCGCCTACCTCGGCCTGCTGCGCGGACACCGTTACATCGCAACCGCTTTCGCCGACGAACCCATCGCGGCCTCGGTCGCGCACCTGATGGCCGACTACGCCCCGACCCTGCACCTGCCCGCCGGCTTCGATCTCGCGCGGTATCAGGAGCAACTGGCCGGCCGATTCGCCAATGCGGCACTGGGACATCGGACCGCGCAGGTCGGCACCGACGGGTCCATGAAACTGGCGCAGCGCGTCCCGGACGCCGTTGCCTGGCACCATCGCGCCGGCACCGTCCCCACCGCGCTCGCCCTGCTGGTCGCCGCGTTCCTCCAGGTGTCCTGCCACCCGGACGCGATCGACGAGAACCAGGTCGGCCGCCCCGCCGACCCGGCCCTCCCGCGCCTCCGCTCCCTCGGCAGACAAGCCCGGACCGCAACCGAACTGGCACAGCGAATCCTGGTCGACGAAGGACTGTTCGGGCCGAAAGTCGCTGACGCGACGGAGTTCGTGACCGCGGTAGCGGCCCAACTTGAGGAGTTGGCGCACCGATGAGGACCGCTCCCGGGTTCGTCTGGACCGGCGGCACCAACTCCGAGGTACGCGAGGTCCAACTGCCGGACGATCGCCCCGACTGGGTCCGGCTCGCGGTCGCCTACACCGGCCTGTGCGGCACCGATCTGCACGTTCTCGCGGGCGAACATGTACGCGCCAAACCGGGCTCGGTGCTCGGCCACGAGTTCGTCGGCAGACTGGTTTCCGATGGCACGCCGGTATTCGCCGATCCGATGGTGCGCTGCGGCCACTGCGACGCCTGCCAACGCGGGCTGCGCACGATCTGCGCCAACCTCACCGCGGTCGGCATCGACTACCCCGGCGCGGCCTGTCCCGAAGTCCTCGTGCCGGCGGCGAACCTCTTCCCGCTTCCATCCACGATGGACCTTCGAGCCGCCGCGATCATCGAGCCGGTCGCGGTGGCCGTCCGCGCGGTGCGCAAATCCCTGCTGGGCAACGGAATGCGCGCGCATGTGCTCGGCGCCGGCCCGATCGGCTGCCTGCTCGCGCTGGTCGCCCAACGCACCGGCGCCACGGTCACCCTGAGCGAACCGGCCGAACACCGCGCCCGCGCCGCCACCGACCTCGGCCTCACCCTGGCGGCAGGCCCCACACCCGACGCCGATGTCGTGTTCGACGCGACCGGCGTGCCGGCCGTTGCCGCGCAGGCATGTCAATGGGTACGCGGTGGCGGCACCCTGATGATCGTCGGCGCGTATCCGCCGCAGCCGGTCGGGTTCGACCTGCTGCGGGTGATGTTCGCCGAGCTGACCGTCATCGGCAGCCGCATCTACGACCGGGACGACATCACCGCCGCCATCGACCTGGTGGCCACCGATCCCGGTCGGCTCACCGACGTCGTCTCGCACGTCCTCCCGCTGTCGCGGGCCAAGGACGCGGTCGCGCTGCTGCGTGCCGGTCAGGCCATGAAAATCCTACTGAACCCGACGGAGAGCTGAACAGATGCGGATCGCGCAGGCCGAGGTCATCGTCACCAGTCCGGACCGCAACTTCGTGACACTGAAGGTGGTCACCGAGGACGGAGTGACCGGCTGGGGCGACGCCACCCTCAACGGACGGGAGTTGGCGGTCGCGGCCTACCTCACCGAACACCTGGTGCCGCTGCTGCTCGGCCGCGACGCGCACAACATCGAGGACACCTGGCAGTACCTGTACCGGGGCGCCTACTGGCGGCGCGGCCCGGTGACCATGACCGCGATCGCCGCGGTGGACATAGCGTTGTGGGACATCAAGGCCAAGGTCGCCGGCCTGCCGCTCTACCAGTTGCTCGGCGGTGCGTCGCGCACCGGCGCGCTGGCCTACGGCCACGCCTCCGGCACCGACCTGCCCGCGTTGTTCGACTCGATCCGGGCGCACCTGCACGCCGGCTACCGCGCGATTCGTATCCAGACCGGCATTCCTGGCCTCGGTCAGGTCTACGGCGTCGCGGAAAGCGCCCAGCCTGGCGAACGCTACGACTACGAACCGGCCCAGCGCACTGCCGTCCCCGCAGAGGAAATCTGGGACACCTCGGCCTACCTGCGTCACCTGCCCACGGTTTTCGAGGCGGTGCGCAACGAGTTCGGCCCGGAACTGCCGCTGTTGCACGACGCGCACCATCGGCTCACCCCCAACCAGGCGGCCATTCTCGGCAAGCGGTTGGAGCCCTACGACCTGTTCTGGCTGGAGGACTGCACTCCTGGCGAGGACCAGACCGCGCTACGCCGCGTGCGCGCCCAGACGACCACGCCGCTGGCCATCGGCGAGGTGTTCAACTCCGTGCAGGACTACCAGATCCTGCTGACCGAGCGCCTGATCGACTACGTCCGCTCCTCGGTCACCCACGGCGGCGGCGTCACCGCGATGCGCAAGCTGATGGACTTCGCAGCGCTCTACCAGGCCAAGTCGGGCTTTCACGGCCCGACCGACGTGTCCCCGGTCGGCATGGCCGCCGCGCTGCACCTGGACATCGCGCTGCACAACTTCGGCATCCAGGAATACATGCAACACAGCCCACGCACGCTGGAGGTCTTCCGCACCAGCTACACGTTCACCGACGGCCTGCTGCACCCCGGCGACCAACCCGGCCTCGGCGTCGAACTCGACGAGGTGTTGGCCACCCGGTTCGCCTACTCCGCCGCGTATCTACCGGTGAACCGTCTCGCCGACGGAACGATTCACGACTGGTGAATGATCACGTCGGCCCCGCCGTCTGTTCAACGAGGTTCACGACCGGCTGCATGCTCGGCCAGTTCGCCTCGGTGGTGGAGAAGTAGACGAGGTAGTCATAGCCCTGGGCGCGCCAGAACCAGCTGAGCACGTGCCGCTGCACGCCTGCCTTGTCGAACAAGAACTCCCAGACCACCGTGTCGTCCCCGGTTGCCGACTGGACCTGGCCGAGTTGGAGCTGCTGGTAGCCGGTCTTCACCGAGGTGTTGCTGGCTTCGTCGCCACTCACCACATCCAGCAGCGACGCGGACGAGGACGGCGTGCCGCCGTAGCGGATCAGCGAACCGGACCCGGACGGATCGTCGGCCTCGTCCTCAGCCGCGAAGGGCTGGCTGACCGTCCAGCCGGACGGGATGTTCACCGTGACCCCCGCCGGTCCGCTCGCAGGCACGTAACCGCCCGGCTCTGCACCCTGGGTGAGCGGTTGGGTGGTGGGTTGTTCCGTTGCGGTAGAAGGCTGTCCGGGGTTGTCCGAGGTCGGGAGGGTTTGAGTCGTCGCAACGGCGATCGGTGTGCCGGCCTCCACGTTGCGGTGGTTGACGCCGACGAACACGACGACCGCGATCACCGCCACGAAGGCGGTCCCGCCGGCGATCAGGGCCAGTATCGTCGGGCTGATCCGGCGCTCGCGCCACTGTCGCCGTTCTGGTTGGCGTGTGGGTATTTCCGGCGTCCACGGCGAGGTACCCCGCTTCATTCCGTGCCCCCCTTCCAGGTCGGGCACTGGAGATAATCGCGTTCGGCGCGCTACGTGTTTCATAACGAAGACGCATCCGGTCATGTGGAAACGGTCGTTGAAACGGCGCTCGTCGCGGCCGACCACCTCGGGCGCTGCGAGCTGCCTCAGCTCTGCGCGCTCAAGTTCGTGCTGACCGACACGCTCGGCGGCAAGCCGTCCTGATCGGCAGGGCGACGCAGATCGCAGACGAGGGTTGTTGCGGACGGTTGCGGCATCATAGAAACTCTCCTATCAGAATCTATGCCGCGCAATTATCGATAGCGCATGCGATTATTCTTCATACACATAAAATCACCAGGTCTGTTCGCTCGCGCGGACCAGCATCTCGTTCACCGCGACCCGCCGCTCCCTGGTCACCATGAAGGCCACCGCATCGGCGATGTCCTCGGGGCGCAATAGTTCCACTTCACCCAGCTGCCGTTCGATCTGCTCGCGCACCTCCGTGCGCACGTGCGAGCTGAGCTCGGTGTCCACCGTGCCCGGTTCGACCACGCCGACCCGGACTCGCCGGGGCCTGACCTCCTGGCGCAGTGCCTCGCTGAACGCGTTCACGCCGAATTTCGTGAGGTTGTAGACAGCCGTGCCAGGCCGCGCCACCCGTCCCGCGGTCGAGGAGATGTTGACCAGGTCGGCGACGCCGCGCGGCGAGTCGATGGCCCCGTCGATCAGGTGCGGCAGCGCGGCCTTGGTGACATTGAGGACGCCGTTGAGGTTGATGTCCATCATGCGTTCCCACTCCCCGGCCGGGGCGTCGAGTACCGGGCCGGTCAGCATCAGCCCGGCGTTGTTGATCACGATGTCCAGCCGCCCCAGTTCACGCACCACCTGCTCGACACCGGCC
Organism: Pseudonocardiaceae bacterium; assembly: GCA_036500685.1. Taxonomy (GTDB): domain Bacteria; phylum Actinomycetota; class Actinomycetes; order Mycobacteriales; family Pseudonocardiaceae; genus CAJCJE01. Next base: position 18,232 of record DASYBO010000068.1, read on the forward strand.
GCGGCCCGCTCGGGGTCGGTGATGTCGGCCTCGATCACGGCCGCCGTGCCGCCGTCGGCGCGGATCCGCTCGGCCAGGTCCACCAGCCGGTCACGTCGACGCGCGAGCACACCGACGGCCGCGCCTTCCTCGGCGAGGGCGCGCGCGGTTGCGGCGCCGATCCCGCTGCTCGCGCCGGTCACCAGCGCCACCGTGCCGTTCAGTCGTCCGGTCATGCCTGCCTCCTGGGTCACTATGCGGAGCCGGGTCCGCTTAATGCCCAGCTTAGCGGACCCGGCTCCGGTTACGCCAGGAGATCCTCAAAGGCGGCCGATCAGGCGCCGCACAGCGGCCGGCGCGCGTTCCCCGCGCGCAGGTGGATCGCGATCTTGCGGGTGACCACCGGATCGACCAGCGGCCGAGTCACCACCGGAGTCGCGGACAGCAGCGGCGCCGCGTGCTACTGGCGCCCGGTCACCGGATCGCGCCGCACATCTCGTCGAGCAGTTTCCCCACGATCGAGCCGAATCCGGGCACCGGCAACCCGCTCGGCACCGACACCGTGGCCGATCTGCGCCAGGGTGCGGCAGACCGTCCACAGTGATCGGGTGGTCCATCCGAGCCGGATCGTGCTGCCGGTGATCCCGCGCTGAATGCGTTCTACAGCCACAGATCCTGCACCGCGGCCTCGATGAGGTCCACGATCGCGCTCGGCTGGGAGGCGAGCGAGGCATGGCTCGCGTCGAGCTCAATGGTCTTGCGGGGGCTGATCCGACCGGCCAGCCAGCGTTGGACGTCCGGCGCGACCATCCGGTCCTGCGCGGAAACCTGATACCAGGACGGCTTGTTGCGCCAGGCCGGGTCGACAGTGACCGCGTCGACGTAGACCGAACCGACCGGCGCCTTCTGGGTCACCGCCATCACAAGGGCCTCGTCGTCGTCGACGTCCTGGCAGAAGCTCTCCTGGAACTTCGCGGGGTTGATCCACAGGAAGCCGTCGGAGTCGGGGGCGACGTTGGCCCCGCCCGCTCCCTCGCCCCGCGCGCTGATGGTGGCCAGGCTCTCGCCGGTGTCCGGCGCGAACGCGGCGATGAAGACAAGTCCGACCACGTTGGGCAGGTTGCCGGCCTCGCTGAGCACCGCGCCACCGTAGGAGTGACCGACCAGCAGGACCGGGCCGTCGATCTGCTTGATCATCTGCTGGGTCCGGGTGGCGTCGGCGGCGAGCGAGGTCATCGGCAGCTCCACCGCCTTGATCGACTCGAAGCCGCGCCGGTTCAGCTCGACGATGACCTTGGCCCAGTGGGTGGCATCGCCCCAGAAACCGTGCACGAGTAACACGGTCGGCTTCGCGGACATGGGATTCCTCCTCGCAGGTGTTTTGCGGAGCATCCACCTGCGAGGCGGCGAAGTGGCGCGCTCCGCGCAAGCTGACGGTGACTGCCGCGAATTTCCGTCTGGAGTGCGTCTGCTCCCGAGCCGTACCCGTCGATCAGAGCGTGCCCAACCGAGCGTCCCGCCACAGATCGATCCCGGTCTCATCGCTGATCAAGCTGTCGATCTCCGCGAGCTCGACTTCGGACAGCTCAGGATTGCCGAGGGCCGCGACGTTCTGCTCCAACTGCGCGACCGACGAGGCGCCGATCACCAGCGACGTCACCCGCTCGTCCCGCAACGCCCAGACCAGCGCGAGCTGTGCCAACGTCTGCCCCCGTCGGCCTGCGATCGCGTCCAGCTTGCGCAGCCGGTCCAGCATCTCCGCGCTCAGCCAGTCGGTTTCGAACGACTTGTCCTGCGCGGCCCGCGAATCGGCCGGGATCCCGTTGAGGTAACGGCCGGTGAGCAACCCTTGCGCCAGCGCGGTGAACCCGATGACGCCGAAGCCTTCGTCGGCCGCGGCGTCGAGCAGGCCGTCGGTCTCGATCCAGCGGTTGAGCATCGAGTAGGAGGGCTGGTGGATCAGCAGCGGTGTGCCCAGTTCGCGCAGCAGGCGAGCCATGATCCTGGCGTTGTCGGCGGTGTAAGAGGAGATGCCGACGTAGAGCGCCTTGCCCTGCCGCACCGCCGCGTCCAGCGCGGTCGCCGTCTCTTCGAGCGGGGTCGTCGGGTCGTAGCGGTGCGAGTAGAAAATGTCCACATAGTCCAGACCGAGCCGGCCCAACGACTGGTCCAGCGAGGACAGCACGTACTTGCGCGAACCGCCGCCCTGACCGTAGGGCCCCGGCCACATGTCCCAGCCGGCCTTGGTCGAAATGATCAGCTCGTCCCGGCACGGCGCGAGGTCGCCGCCGAACAGCCGCCCCGCGTTGATCTCGGCCGCGCCGTAGGGCGGGCCGTAGTTGTTGGCCAGGTCGAAGTGGGTGATGCCCAGGTCGAACGCGCGCAACGCGATCGCCCGCTGGGCCTCGAACGGACGGTCGTCGCCGAAGTTGTGCCACAGGCCGAGCGACAACAGCGGCAGGTCGAGCCCGGACCGACCGCTGCGCCGGTAGCGCATGCCGCCGTCATACCGAGCCGGATCAGGACGGTAGGCCATCGAGTGCTCCTCATCGGATTGCTGTAAACGCTTCCAGTCCACCGTCTCAAGCCGACGGCCCAGGATCAACGTAACTAGTCGCCGGTCACACGGCGCAGCAGCGGAGTGATCCGATAGTCGACCAGCTGACGCATCGCCAGGGCGGTGTTCGTGCGTTCGATGCCGGGGATGGCCAGGATCTGGCCGGCGATGCGGTAGAGGTCGTCGGCGTCCACGGCCACGACGTGGATGAGCAGGTCGAACGGGCCCGAGATGCCGTGCACCTCAAGCACCTCGGGGATGGCGTCGAGCGCCGCGGCGACGTCGGCGAGGTCGCGCTGGGTGACCTGCGCGGTGACGAACGCGGTCAGCGGGTAGCCCAGCGCCTCGGGGCTGATCCGGCGTTCGAACGAGGCCAGCGCGCCGCCGCGTTCGAGTCGCGCGAGGCGGGTTTGCGCGGTGTTGCGGGCGATGCCGACCTCGTCGGCGAGGGCCATCGTGGTCGCGCGGGGCTGCTCGGCGAGTTGCAGCAGGATGCGGGCGTCGGTGGCGTCGATACGATCCCCGTTGGGCATTCTGTCCATCCTCTCCGGCCACACCATCGATCCAGATGATGCATTCTGCTCAACCGCGCACCATCAACTTGTGCAGACGCCCAGCATATGCGTCACTTCTAGACCATAACGCGTTGTTCGTGCGGGAGGATGAAGTCGATGAGCAGCCCGGTCGTGAGGCAGCAGCGGACCGATGCCCAGTTCGCGGTGCTCCGCAAGGTCGAGGAGCGGGTGCTGTGGCTCTCGACCGCCATCATCCACCACGCGAACCGGGTGCGGCCGAACCCGTCGGGCCTGAAGGTGGGCGGGCACCAGGCCTCGTCCGCGTCGATGGTGTCGATCATGACCGCGCTGTGGTTCCGGCATCTGCGGCCGCAGGACCGGGTCTCGGTCAAGCCGCACGCCTCGCCGGTCCTGCACGCGATCAACTACCTGCTCGGTGAGCTCGATCCCGCCTACCTGACCCGGCTGCGCGACTTCGGCGGGTTGCAGAGCTACCCGAGCCGGATCAAGGACCCGGATCCGGTCGACTACTCGACCGGGTCGGTCGGCATCGGCGCTACCGCGCCGATCTGGGGTGCGCTGTCGCGCCGCTACGTGGACAGCATGGCGGGCACTGCCGGAACCGGACGCCAGTACTCGCTGGTGGGCGACGCCGAACTGGACGAGGGCGCGGTGTGGGAGGCCGTGCTCGACTCGGGGGTCGGCGAACTGGGCGAGATCGTCTGGCTGGTCGACCTGAACCGGCAGTCGCTGGACCGGGTGGTGCCGAACATCGCGGCCGACCGGCTGCGCGGCATGTTCGCCGCGGCGGGCTGGCAGGTGAT
>DASYBO010000069.1:0-2362 GCA_036500685.1 Pseudonocardiaceae bacterium
CCTCGGTGATCCGCGCCGACAGCTCGCTGGCCTTGGCCGAGTCGAACGGCAGCCGCAGCGCGAAGGACACGTCCTGCAGGCCCATCACGCCCAGCCCGACCGGGCGCCAGCGCGGATTGCTGCGCGCCGCCTGTTCGGTCGGGTAGTAGTTGATGTCGATCACCCGGTCGAGGAAGGTGACCGCGGTGCGGACGGTGGCGCGCAGCGTGGTCCAGTCGATCCCGCCGCTGCCGTCGAGGTGGGCGCCGAGGTTGATCGAGCCCAGGTTGCACACCGCGGTTTCCTCGTCGCTGGTGACTTCGAGGATTTCGGTGCACAGGTTGGAAAGGTGGATGACGTTGCCGGGTTCGGCGGTCTGGTTGCTGGTGCGGTTCGCGGTGTCCTTGAAGGTCATCCAGCCGTTGCCGGTCTGCGCCAGCGTGCGCATCATCCGGCCGTACAGCTCACGCGCCTTGACCGTGCGGACGGCGCGGCCGGCCTGTTCGGACGCGCGGTAGGCGCGGTCGAAGTCCTCGCCCCACAGGTCGTGCAGCTCAGGCACCTCGTCCGGGTTGAACAGCGACCACTCGGCATCGGCCTCGACGCGGCGCATGAACTCGTCCGGCACCCAGTTGGCGATGTTGATGTTGTGCGCGCGCCGGGCGTCCTCACCGGTGTTGTCGCGCAGTTCGAGGAATTCCTCGATGTCCGGATGCCAGGTCTCCAGATAGGCGCAGGCCGCGCCTTTGCGCCTGCCGCCCTGGTTGACCGCGGCGACCGAGGAGTCCAACGTGCGCAGCCACGGCACGATCCCGTTGGAGTGCCCGTTGGTACCGCGAATCAGCGCGCCACGCGACCGGATCCGCGACCACTGCACGCCGATCCCGCCCGCGAACTTGGACAGCTGCGCGATCTGCGCGTAGCGCTGGTAGATCGACTCCAGTTCGTCGCGCGGCGAGTCGAGCAGGTAGCAGGAGGACATCTGGCTGTGCTTGGTGCCGGAGTTGAACAGCGTCGGCGAACTGGGCAGGTAGGCCAGCGAGGACATCAGCCGGTAGAAGCCGATCGCCTCGGCCGGCGTGTGCGAGAGACCGCACGCTACCCGCAGCAGCCAGTACTGCGGCAGCTCGATCACGTTGCGGCTGGCCGGATGGCGCAGCAGGTAACGGTCGTACACGGTGCGCAGGCCGAAGTACTCGAAGCGGCGATCCGCGCCGAGATCGATGGCGTCGTCGAGCTTGCGCGCGTGCGCCGCCACGAACGTCGCGGTCACATCGCTGATCAGGCCCTCGCGGTGGCCGAGCGCGACGCTCTGGCTGAACGAGTGCACGCTCTGACCGCGCACCTCCTTGCCGATGTAGCCGGCGAGCAGCCCGGCGGCCAGCTTGGAGTAGGCGGGCTCCTCGGCGACCAGTTCGGCCGCGGTCTGGATCGAAAGTCGGTCCAGCTCGGCGGTTGTCGCACCGTCGTAGAGACCGCTGATGGTCTTGGTGGCGACCCGCATCGGGTCGACATCAGGAAGATCGATCGCGCAGCGACCGACCGCACGGACGATCTTGTCGACGTCGACCGGCTCGAACTCCCCACTGCGTTTGCGCACCCGCATGGTCGTGGCGATTGTTGAGGTAGGCACAGCTGTCTCCCGGTGAGCATCGCGGAAGTCCACGCGGGGAGAGCAAGAAGGCGCGCGAGCACGACCGGCACTGGGCAGGCATCGGTGTCGCGTCGTCCTCCCGCCCTCCCTCGGGGCGTGGACATCCGCACGAGATCGCGGACGGGCTGGCAGGTCTTCGGACTCACGGACACCGTTGGCGCGTGGCGCGCGCCGACGTCCTACTGGCCGTCGCTTCCCAGGCCCCGTCGAGCCCAGTGCGTCTGACGGCGGTCGTTCCCGTTCACCGCTGCGGGGCAGTCTCGGTTTCGCACCGGGTTCCCTCTTGCGACGACCGATCTGGCAGATCGGCCGAACCAGCTGCGGACCACAATACATGGGTATGCCTCGCCCTTTGCGACCCATATCTAGTGGGCGTGTCGCGTCTCGGACCGCAAACGCTCGCGCCCGCGACGCCGAAAACGGGTCTCCGAATCGATTCCGCGCCAGCTGACCGTTGACGGCCGCTCCGGCATCGAGTTGGCTACCCTCCATACGGCGCCGACGGCGCATCGGGTCTTGTCACCTGTTCCTGAATCCCGGTTGACCTGCGGATTCAAGCGAAAATCAAGAAAGTGCTTCGTGTGGCCGAGCAGGCTGTCCCTGGCGAGACGGTGATCACTGCTACGGCCCGAAGAGGGGACAGGCCGTCGCAGGCGATCACCGGTCTCGACGACTTGCCGCTGGGGAGTCTGGGGGACGCTGGGGGCGTCTGATAGGCAGAGCGGGTGC
>DASYBO010000070.1:0-2985 GCA_036500685.1 Pseudonocardiaceae bacterium
CCTCGACAACGCGGGTGAGGTGATCGAGGAAGCCATCCGCGACCAGTACACCAAGCTGTTCGCCGCGCTGACCGCGCCGACCTACGCGACCGCCGGCAACGTGGACGCGCCCGCGCTGTGGCCGGACTACGCCGGGCCGAACGTGCGCATCCTGGACGGCGAGACCGTCAACATCGGCGGCCTGCGCTTCGGTGTCGTCGGCGGCGGACTGCTGCCGGAGGGCGCGACGGTGCGGCGCACCGGGGTGTGGGTACCGAACCTGCGGCCCGAGGCCGAGTTCGCCGCGCGGGCCGCCAACCTCGGCGAGGTCGACGTGCTGTGCAGCCACATCCCGCCGACGGTGGCCGAACTCACCTATGACGTCGTCGCCCGGCGCTTCGAGTACGGGTCGGCGTCGTTGACGCAGGTCATCCGGGAGCGGCGGCCGCGCTGGGCCCTGTTCGGGCATGTGCACCAGCCGTTGGCCGCCCGGATGCGCATCGGGCACACCGAATGCGTCAACGTCGGCCATTTCCAGCGCACCGAAACTCCCTACCTGCTCAACTGGTAGCGCGACGACGGCGTGCTCGACGCGGTGATCGGCGCAGCGAACCGGTAGCCTGCCGAGCATGGCCGACGAGTCCACCCAGTCCATCGTGATCGACGCGCCGCCCGAGCGGATCATGGCGGTCATCGCGGATTTCGCCGCGTACCCGGAGTGGACCAACGCGGTCAAGCAGATCGAGGTGCTCACCGAGGGTGCGGACGGCCATGCCGAGCAGGTCCGGTTCAACCTCGACGCGGGGCCGATCAAGGACGTGTACACGCTGGCCTACAACTGGGCCGATGACGGCCTGAAGGTCAGCTGGACGCTGGTCAAGGGGCAGATGCAGAAATCCCAGCAGGGCAGCTACACGCTGACCCCGCAGGGTGCGCGCACCGAGGTTACCTACAATCTGTCGGTGCAACTGGCCATCCCGTTGCTCGGCCTGCTGCGACGCAAAGCCGAAAAGGTGATCATGGACACCGCCCTGAAGGAGCTCAAGCGACGGGTGGAGAGCGGCGGCTGAGACGTGCGGGTCCTGCTGTTCACCGGCAAGGGGGGCGTTGGCAAGACCACGCTCGCCGCGGCGACCGCCGCGCGGCTGGCCACCGACGGCCGCAAGACCCTGGTGGTGTCGACCGATCCTGCGCACTCCCTCGGTGACGCGTTCGGCGTGCCGCTGACCCATGAGCCGACCGAGATCGGCGGCGAGAGCGCGCCCGGCCTCTACGCCGGCCAGATCGACACCCGCAGGCTGGTCGACGGGAGCTGGCAGGAACTGCGCGGGCACCTGCGCACCCTGCTCGCCGGTGCGGGCCTCGACGAACTGGATGCCGAGGAGCTGACGGTGCTTCCCGGTGTCGAGGAACTGCTCGCACTGTCCGAGGTGTACCGGTTGGCCGCGAGCGGGCCGTGGGAACTGGTGGTCGTGGACTGTGGGCCGACGGCGGAAACGTTGCGGCTGCTGGCATTGCCCGAGGCGCTCGCCGATTACCTTGAGCGGTTGTTCCCCACTCATCGGCGCGTCGTGCGCGGGGTGCTGGCCGGTTTGGCCGGAGCGCGCAACACCGAGCGCTGGGACGCGGCGGCGGACGCGCTGGGGCGGCTGGCCGAACGGCTGGATCTGTTGCGGCGCATGCTGTCCGACCCGGCCAGTACCAGCGTCCGGCTGGTGCTCACGCCGGAACGTGTTGTCGCCGCCGAGACGCGTCGCACGCTGAGCGCGTTGGCATTGCAGGACATCCGGGTCGATACGGTGATCGCCAATCGTCTGGTGCCCGCCTTCGACGAACTCGGTGCGGCCGGCCAGTGGCTGGCCACGCGGCGGGCCGAACAACTCGTCGTGCTCGACGAACTGACCAACGGCACCGACCTGACCGTGCGCACCGTGCCGCACCAGGCCAACGAACCCATTGGTGCGCCGGCACTTCTGGCCCTCGCCACCGAGCTGTACGGTGACGGCGACCCGCTCGCCGGCTGTGATCACAACCGCGCGCCGCTGTTGTCGGTGACCGGCGGCGGCAAGGATCTCGACGCCGCCTTCCAGTTGCGCATCTCGGTGCCGCTGACCGCGGACGCCGACATCGACCTGGCCAGGGTCGACGACGAACTCGCCCTCACCGTCGACGGGCGGCGCAGGCTGATCGGCCTACCGGCCGCGTTGCGCCGCTGCACGGTGACCGGGGCGGATGTTGACGAGCGGGGCGTGCTGGTGCATTTCCGGCCCGACCCCGCGGTTTGGATGCGATGAGTCATGGACCAATCCGATTGGGAACAGCCTCCGCCGCCCGGCGCCAAGATCGCCGAGGAACTCAAGCTGCTGCTCGGCGTTCTCGCCGAGCGTGCCGAGCCGTGGCTGACCAAGCTGGCCACCGCGCCGGACGGGGCCGAGCACACGCCGGCGACCTGCGGCTGGTGTCCGGTGTGCGCGGGTATCGCGGTGCTGCGCGGGGAACGGCCGGAACTCGCGGTGCGCGCGGCCGAACACGCCTCCGGTCTGCTCGCGGTGCTGCGCGCGTCCCTCGCCGAGCGGCCGCCCACCGAAGCGAAGCCTGAGCCGTCGGCGGAAGCGGAATCGGCTGAGGAGCCGCAGCCGGAACGGGTGCAGAAGATCACGATCCGCCGCCGTGATTCGGACCGTGGCGCGGGGAGCGAGGCGTGAGCCAGTGCTGACCGTGGGGGTCGACGTCGGCGGCACCAGCATCCGCGCGGGCGTCGTGGATTTCCGGGGCGACGTGCTGGACCTGACCAGGACCGGCACGCCCAGCGGCGAACAGGCGCTGGACGACGCGATCGTCGGGGTGATCAGCGAGCTGACCGGCCGGCACCGGGTCACCGCGGTCGGGCTCGCGGTCGCCGGGTTCGTGGCCGAGGATCGGCGCACCGTGCGCTTCGCGCCGCACCTGGCCTGGCGGCAGGCCATGGTCGCGGACCGGATCTCCAGCCGGATCGGGCTGCCGGTG
>DASYBO010000071.1:0-23621 GCA_036500685.1 Pseudonocardiaceae bacterium
ATGCCCAGCGACAGTTCCGGGTACAGCGAGGCCAGCTCGTACCAGAACAGCAGCTGTACCAGCGGTGGCACCGAGCGGATGAGCCAGACGTAGCCGAAACTGACCGCGCGCAGGATCGGGTTGTCGGACAAGCGCATCACCGCCAGAACGATGCCGAGCAGGTAGCCGCAGACCATGACTGCCGCGGTCAGCCACAGCGTCAGCCGCAACCCGGCCAACACCGGCCCGGTGGCGAAGTAGCTCCAGACGACGCCCCACTGGAACCGTGGATTGGTCACCAGCGTATGGGCCAGCATCGCCAACAGGAGCAGCAGTACCGCCGTGGACACCCATTGTCCCGGTTTACGCAGTCGAACGAGTTTCGCGGAAAGTAGTTCGGTATCCGACGCGGTCGACGAATGTGTTTCGGTGTCCGAGGGAATTATCGGGTCGGAGTTGTGTTGCGGTCGGACTAATCGGGGTGTTCGTGGCTCAGTATTGGTCACTGCGATCCGGTCCTGCCTCGAATCTGCTGCTCGAACGTTGGGTGGCCAGCGGATGCGCCCCCGTCATGATGTGCCGAGATGACACGGGACTGTCAACATCCAGCCGCCGTGTCCACGTACTAGGAACTTGGCGGAAGCAACGGTGTCGGCGTTTATTCCCGATTTCAGCTGTTGGACAGTTCTCCAGTCTCGCTCGATTTCGTCGTTCGGCCGGACGTAGGGTCGTCGCGTCCGAATGGAATCGTGTGAGGCGGCAATACAGCCATGCCAACCGATGTGTTGATCCTGGCGGTGGAGGTCGACGGCGATGGCGCGCACCCAGCGGCGTGGCGACGGGCCAACCATGCCCCCGACGCGCTGCTCACTCCGCGTCGGGTCCGCGATGTCGCCCGGATCGCTGAGAACTCGGGGTTCACCCTCGTCACCCTGGACGACGACCTGCTTCCGCCCGGTCCGTCGCCCGACATCGTCGGCCGGATCGGTTCGGTGGAACGGGCCGCGTTCATCGCCGCCGCCACCAGCGTCATCGGCATCGCGCCGGTCGTGTCCACGACCTATGCCGAGCCGTTCCACCTGTCCTCGCAGCTGGCTTCGATCGACCACATCTCCGCCGGTCGCGGCGGCTGGGTGGTCGGCCAGAGCGCCGACCCTGAGGCCGCGCGAGCCTGGGGGCGTCCGCTCGTGGGAGACCGGAGGCGGGAGGCCCGCGATTCGACGCAGGTCGTCCGCGACCTCTGGGACTCCTGGGAGGACGACGCGGTCATCCGCGATGTGGCCACCAGCCGCTACCTGGATCGGGATCGTCTGCACTACATCGACTTCACCGGAGAGACCTTCGCGGTGAAGGGGCCTGCCATCGTGCCCCGACCGCCGCAGGGGCAACTCGTCGTGTTCGCGGCCGACGGTCTCCTGCCGCCCGAACTAGTGGATGTCTCCCTCGTCGGCGGCGCCCAGATCGCCGAGGTGAGGGCGGCAACGGCGCGGACGACGACGCCGAGGACGTTCGCCGAGCTGGAAGTGGCCCTGGACACCACGACCGCCACCGGAGCCGAACGCGTCGCCGACCTCGACCGGTACACCCCGCTACCGGACCGGTCCCGACCGCGCTACACGGGTTCCGCGGAAGGGCTCGTCGCGGTGCTCACCGAGTTGGCCGGGTTCGTCGACGGCGTCCGGCTGCATCCGCTGGTACTGGACGAGGATCTCGCCGTGTTGTCCCGGCTCGTCCTGCCGGCCCTGTTCCGTGCCCGCATCGCCGCCCGACCGCTGCCAGGCACCTCGCTACGCACGACTCTCGGGCTCGCCCGGCCCACCAATCGCTTCGGCCATGCTGTTGCCGCTCAAGGGGATTCCCGATGACGCGCACTGATCCCACCGACGTTCCCCGGCCCGACGCGAACCTGCACTTCGGCGTCTTCTTCCAGGGCGTCAACCACTGGACGATCTGGTCCGACCCGACCAGCGGCTCACAATTGGACCCGGCGTCGTTCCGGCAGGTCGCGCAGACCGCGGAGCGTGGCCTGTTCGACGCCTTCTTCCTGGGCGAGGGCCTCCGGTTGCGCGAGGTCGACGGCCGGATCCACGACCTCGACGTGGCGGGTCGGCCCGATGCCATCACCCAGCTCGCCGCGCTCGCCGCCGTCACCGACCGGATCGGGCTGGTCAGCACCTCGAACAGCACGTTCAACGAGCCCGCCGACCTGGCACGCCGGCTGAGCGGCCTCGACCTGCTGTCCTCCGGACGGGCCGGCTGGAACATCGTCACCACCGACAATGTCTGGACCGGCGCGAACTTCCGGCGCGGCGGATACCTCGACCATGCTGACCGGTACCGGCGCGCCGCCGAGTTTCTGAGCGTGGCACGGGCGATCTGGGACGGCTGGACATCCTCGGCCATCGCCGACTCGACCGAGGCGCACTCCTGGGCGCTGCCCGGCTCGATCGAGCAGGTCAATGAGAAGGGGGCGCAGTTCGACGTCGACCTCGCGCCGACCCTGCCGCGCAGCGCACAGGGACATCCGGTGATCTTCCAGGCCGGCGACTCGGCCGAGGGCCGCGACTTCGCCGCGCACAACGCGGACGTGATCTTCTCCGCGCACGGCAACGAGTTCGACGACGCGCTCGCCTTCGCCAGCGACATCCGCACCCGGCTGCGCGCCGCAGGCCGTCCCGACGACGACCTGCGCATCCTGCCCGGCACCGAGATCATCATCGGCGCCAACGAGGCCGAGGCGAAGGAGAAAGCGCGCTGGATCCGGCTGGAACAGGTCACTCCGGCCACGGCGCTGGCCACGGCCGGTCTGCTGTGGAACATCGATCTCTCCGACCGGGACGCCGACGGTCCGCTGCCCGTCGAGGACCCGGTGGTCGTGGAGAACACCGGCGCGTTCGGCGCCCGCCGGGTCGCCGACCCGCATGCGGTGGTACGGACCTGGCGGGAGAAGGCTGAGGCGAACCGCTGGTCCCTGCGCGAGACCGTGATCGCGCTGGGCCCGCAGCGCGGCCACGTGGGCACCCCGGCCGGCTTGGCGGACAAGTTCGCGCACTTCGTCCGACACGGCGCCGTCGACGGGTTCAACATCACCCCGTACCTGATCCCGGACGGCCTCGACGACATCGTCAACCTGCTCGTGCCGCAACTCCAGGAACGTGGCGTCTACCCTGCCGAGTACGCGGGCGACACGCTGCGCCAACACCTCGGCCTGCGTGACCCACTCACCCACCGTATCGTCGCCGACCGCAGGACCGGGTGACCGCTGTAACTGGTGTGTACGGGCTTCGGTCCTGGATTCACACCGGCCCCGGAACACTGATTTCTGTCAGCGTGGTGGTCGACCGAGCAGACCCGCGCCGCCGCCGATGCGGTGGCGACACCGGTCGCTCGCCCGGGTGTTCTTGAGCGGTACGGCCAGGAATTGTCCAGAGGCAGGCCGGGCGGGTTATCACTGGCAGGCGAGAGCGAGACCGTCGATGCCCACCCAAGCTCGTTCACTATAACGAACGTCACGTTCGCCAGAGTCGCAATGGTTCGTTATAGTGAACGTGTGGTTCAGTCGAATGAGATGCGACGCCAGCCGGTGAGCAGCACCGCGGCCGCGGTCGGCGCGAAGATCCGGCTGCGCCGCCAGCAGCGCGGCATGAGCGCCGCGGAGATGGCCCGGCGCGCAGGACTGAGCAAAGCGACCCTGTCGCAACTGGAAGCCGGCAACGGCAACCCCACCATCGACACCCTGGACGCGATCGCGATCGCCCTGCGCATCCCCATCGCCGACCTGCTGGCCCGCGACGCCGACACCGGACCGGTCTACCGTCCCGGCACCGACGCCGAACCCGGCGAGGTCTCGCGGGAACTGCTGCGTCGCATCAGCAGTGGCAACAGCCTGGAGATCTGGCGGCTGCGCATCCCGGCCGAGACGGAACTGGCCGGTGTCCCGCACGCCACCGGCACGATCGAACACCTGCTCATCGCCACCGGCACTGTCACCGCGGGCCCGGTCGACGCCCCGCACGAACTGGGCGCCGGCGACCTACTCGCCTTCGCAGGCGATGCCCCGCACTTCTACCGCACCGGCGCCGAGGAAGTGGACATCACCGTCGTCTTCGCCTCGCCCATCAGCACTTGAGCCCCTGCACCTCCGGACCAAGGAAGTCTGCGCATGACTACCGCGATCGCAGTCACCACTCCCGCCACTACTCCTGCCAGCCATGCTTTCATCAGCGACAACATGGCCGGCGCCTCCCCGCAGATAGCCAAGGCCGTCGCCGACGCGGCCACCGGACAGGTCCTGCCCTACGGCAACGATCCCTTCACCGAGAACGCCCACCGCAAGCTCGCCGAGATCTTCGAACGCGACGTCGACGTCTTCCCGGTCGGTACCGGCTCCGCCGCTAACGGCCTGAGCCTGGCCGCCCTCACCCCGCCGTGGGGCAGCGTCCTCGCCCACCCCGAGAGCCACATCAACAACGACGAATGCGGCGCGCCGGAGTTCTTCACCAACGGCGCCAAACTCGTGAGTGTCCCCGGCCCCGACGGCAAGATCGACCCGGCCACGCTCCGCGCGGCGGTGCGCCGCAAAGCCGGTGACGTGCACAGCGTGCAGCCCGCGGTGGTCAGCATCAGCCAGGCTACGGAAAGCGGCAGCGTCCATACCCTCGACGAGATCCGCGAACTGGCCGCGATCGCCAAGGACGCGGGACTGCGCGTGCACATGGACGGCGCCCGCTTCGCCAACGCCCTCGACCACCTCGGCGTCAGCCCAGCTGAGATGACCTGGCAGGCCGGCGTCGACGTACTGTCCTTCGGGGCCACCAAGAACGGCGCGATGACCGCCGACGCCATCGTCTCCTTCGATCCCTCGATCGCCGCCGAACTGGCCTTCCGCACCAAACGCGGCGGCCACCTCGCGTCCAAGATGCGCTTCCACACCGCCCAGATCGACGCCTACCTCACCGACGACCTGTGGCTGCGCAACGCCCGACAGGCCAACGCGATGGCCGCCCGACTCGGCGACGGTCTCAAAGCCATCCCTGGCACCGGTCTCCTGGCCACGCCCCAGTCCAACATCGTCTTCTGCCGCATGCCCCAGCCGGTCACCGAAGGACTGCTGGCCGAGGGCTACGCGTTCTACCACGACCGCTGGGAACCAGGGATCGTCCGGTTTGTCACCGCTTTCTCCCACAGTGTCGAGGACATCGATCACCTGATCGACTCGGTCCACCGTTACACGGGCGTCACGTCGTCTTGATCATCATGGGCGCGAGAATGGCCGTACTAGGTGTTGGTGGGCGGGCAGTACGGCGCCAGGGCGCCCCGTGAAGCCGGATTCGAGCCCGGCTGCGAGGGTGCCTACCGTGGGGCGCGACTACTCAACTCGGCCTTGGCCCACACTGTGGAAACTCCGTTGGCGACGACTTCTTCGCGCTCGGCGGCCAGTCCATGTCGGCGAGCCGAATGGTCGCCCTGAGACACGTCATGACCAGCGGGCAATTCAGGAAGAGCTGTCCTGATCGTCCAGCCCGTGCAGTTCGAGGCGGTCTTCGCGTACCCGGTCGACGAGGTCGAGCTTGGTGCGCGTTGGCCGTCCCGCGTCGGTGTACTTGCGTTTGATGCGCTCGAGGTATTCGCGCGCGGTGCCATAGGCGATGCCGGCCCGGCGCGCGGTGGCCTGCAAGGTGGCGCCCGAGGCGTAGGTGCGCAGCACCAGGCTTTCCTGCGCGGACAGCCGGGGACGTTCTGGGCGGCGGTCGGTGGCCAGCACGAACGCGAGTTCGGGGCTGACCGCGACCCCGCCCGCCGCGACATCCCGGATGGCGTCGACCAGCGCTGGCAGGTCGTTGTCCTTGGTGATGTAGCCGGCCGCGCCTGCCTCGATGGTGGCGAGGACGTGTTCCGCGTCGGGGATGGTGGACACCACCAGCACCGCGACGCCGTGTCCGAGCAGGGTGCGCACATTCGGGGCAGGAGAGCTGCCATCACGCAGGTTGAGGTCGAGCAGCACGACGTCGACCCGCGTGTTCGTCGCGACGAACTCCGCGACGGTCGGCGCGGTGACAACCAGGTCGACGCCCTCGACCGGCGCCAGCCAGGCCCGTAGGCCGGTGAGCAGCATGCGGTCGTCGTCGATCGCGCCGATGGTGATCATCCCGGCCAACGCAACTCCACGCTGGTTCCCTGGCCGGGCCGTGAGTCGATGGTGGCGCTGCCGCCGACCTCGGCCAGTCGGGCGGTGATCGAGTCCCGCAACCCCAACCCATGCGGTCGATCGGCCGAGTCGAACCCGTGCCCTCGATCGGTGATGGTGACCAGCACGCCGCGCGCCGGGCCATCCTGCGAGGTCGCGGTCACCCACGCCTGGTCAACGCCGGCATGTTTGATCACGTTGTTCAATGCCTCCCTTGTCGCGTCAGCGATCGCGCGCACCACTTGGTCCGGCAGGTCAACAGGGACGTCGGCGCAGTGCACGTGCACGCGCAGGCCGAGCGCCGCCTGCGAGCGTCCCACCGCGGCCAGTTCACCCTGCAACTGGTTGCCCGCCGCCGCTCCTCCCGAGCTGATCAGCCCACGCAGGTAGTCGGCGTCGGCCGCGCAGCGTTGGCGCACCAGCGGATCGCTCGGGTCGAGGCCACCTCTGGCGAGCGCGGACAGGGTGGACAACACGGTGTCGTGCAGCATCCGGTACTGCCGGGCGCGCTCGCGATCCCGGGATTCCTCCGCCGCGATCCGAGCCCGCGCCTCGGCCAGTTCGGTCGCGGCCAGCGCGGTGACCCTCGCCTGTCGGATCAGGTAACCGGCGGCGATGCCGGCGACCAGACTGAAGATCACCATCGATGCCGCGTCCCCCGCTGCCGAAGGCACCACCCTTGCCGCGTCGACGGCGATACCTCGGGAGATGCCGACGACGTAGGCGGCGGCGAGCGCGAGCCCGGTCGGGATGCCGTAGCCGCGCCGCCACGTGGTCGCCGCCGCTGCCGCGGTGCTCACCGCCGGAGCCACCGCCGAGTTCGCCCAACTCGTCGCGTCAATGGGATTGCACGCCATCCCGGCGGCCACCAGCGCCGCGCCGGCAACGGCCAAGTCGACACCCATCGCCCAGGCCGGGATCTGCCGCCGCCACAGCACGACCGCGACCCAGGCCAGCGACCAGCCCGACTGCACGACATACGTGGAAATGGCCAGCCCCGTGCTTTGTACGCCGGTCAGCGAGCCGAGCGCGACCGCCAACGGCCACGGCACAACTGCACGATGCGCAATACCGCGACCATTCTGGCGATCAGCGCCATGGTCCGTTCCGGCGCCGTCGCCGGATCCGGCAGCCCGCGCCGATGGTTCTTCTGTTGACCGCCCGCCGGCGGGACAAACGCCGTCGGCAAGACACTGTTCGGCACGGTCTGGTGGGGGGCACGCACCTGACCAGCCGACAAGGGCAACGACACGAACTGCGATTCTGCTGGTCCGGTCAGCCGAAAGCCAGTCGGCACATTTGCCGACATCGCATGGGGCACGCTCACTCCTGGACCAGCCGCCGCAGGGCCCGCTGGCGCAGCTCGTGGTACTCGGCGTCGCCGATGTAGCCCGCCGCCCGCAGGTCGGCCAACTGGCGCATGGTCAGCTCGACCGTGCTCGTGGCCGCCGGGTTCGCGGACGCCGTGCTGTGCTGCTGCCGGGGCTGTTGCGGGGGCGCGGATGCCAGCGGTTGCCTGCCTCGGTTGACCTGGATGAACGCGACCACCGCGACCACTGCGCCGCAGCCGATGAGCAGGTAGCCACCGTAGCCGATGCCGAGCGCGTAGCCGAAGCCGCCGGTGCCGCTGACCCAGGTGATCGCGCGCAGGGCGATGAGCCCGGTGCCGACGGCGGCGGACAGCGCGGTGACCAGGCCCCAGCCGATCCGCAGCGCAGGTAGTCGGACCGGCGCGAACAACCGCACCGCGTGCAGTGCGGTCGCGGCGAGCAACGCCAGCACGCCGACGGTGGCGTAGGACTGCCACGCGTTCACCGACGAGCTGGCATAGGCGCTGACACCGTTGACGATCGTATTGTTGCCGACCAGCGGGCCGTTGTAGGTGGCCGACACGAACGGCAGCAGCGAAGCGACGAACCCGAGCGCGCCGCCGGCGAGGATGAGCGTGTCGGCGGTAGTACGCAGGGCGCTGCGCCCCGTCGCGGTAACCGGGCGCAGCGGTTGAGTGGCCATGGCGGGCGCCTCCTGGCGGATTGACTGGTGCGCTTGTCGTTGGCGGGCAAGGGGAAACGCGGCAATCTTGGTCCGGCCGCCGTTGTCCTGTCATGACGGAAGCTCTGCTGTCGGCACTTCTGCCGACAGCCCAAGTTCCGACGTGACACCGCGACGGATCGTCGTGAAGATCGGCTCCCGGTGAGGCATGACGCCCAGAAACCTTTGGAGGAGCTATGAACCTGACCCGCGCGGCTGCCGGGCCGCTTGTCGCAGTGATCGTCCTGGTCACTCTGACCGCCTGCACCAACGGCGGTCCGCCGACCGGCCTGACCGCGCAGAGCGGCGCGGCCACGCAGCCCCCGGCATCAGCGCAGAACACCGGCAATGGCAATGCCGGCAATGCCAACACCGGCGGCGGCAACGCGGTGAACGGCCTGCCGGTCGGTGGCCTGCCGACCAACCTGCCCGGCGGGGTGGCCGGCAGCCTGCCCGCAGGGTTCCCGTTGCCCACCGGTTCGACAACGCAGAGCGTGATCACCGCCGACGGCAACGTCGCGGCGACCGTGCAGGTCAGCGACACGTCATCGGCCTACCAGTTCTGGCTGTCGGCATTACCGCAAGCCGGCTACCAGATCGTCGGGCAACCGGCCCTGACCAACGTCAACGGCGAAGCGATCGCCGGCATCGAGCTGAGCGGGCACGGCTACGGCTCCGACTCCGGCATCCAGATCACCAATCACACCGCGACCATCGCTCTCACCGGAGGAGGCAGCGCGGGCGGGGGCACCGGAACGGGTGGAGGCGGGGGCGGCACGATCAATGTCACCCAGAGCGGTACCTACACCTGCAACGGCGGGGAAACCGTCACCATCGCCGACCGGGGCGGCATGTCGGTCACGATCAACGGACACTGCGCCAGCGTGGAGGTCGACGCGGGCGGCAACACGGTCACCGTCGCCGACACCGACAAGATCGACGTTGCCGGCGCTGGCAACACCGTGACCTACGGCGGCAACCCGTCGATCAGCAACGGGGGCACCGGCAACACCGTGCGGCACAGCTAGGACCGCCACGGCGGCCAGGACGGCGGTTCGTGTGCGCGCACGAACCGCCGTCCTGGCCGGTCCGATCGCAGCTGAGCGCTCCTGCCGACGCTGGGTGAGTGCGGCCTTTGCGCTGCCACTTCCGCAACACCAGCGTTACGGGCTAGTACGAGCGGGGTAGGCCAAGGGTGTGCTGGGCGACGTAGTTGAGGATCATCTCCCGATTGACCGGGGCGATCCGCAGCAGCCGGGCGATTCCCCACAGCGGCACCAGTCCGTACTCGCTGGAAAGTCCGTTGCCGCCGTGGGTCTGGATGGCCGCGTCGACGGCGGCCAGTGCGGCCTCGGCCGCGGCGTACTTCGCCATGTTCGACGCCTCGCCGGCCGGCTGGCCGTTGTCGTGCAGCCACGCGGCCCTTGCCGTCATCAGCGCGGCCAGCTCCACCTCGATCGCGGCCTTGGCCAGTGCGTGCGACACGCCCTGGTGGCTGCCGATCGGCACGTCCCACACGGTCCTGGTCTTGGCGTACTCGGCCGCCTTGCGCAGGGCGTACCGGCCGATGCCCACGCACAGCGCAGCGCCGGTGACGCGCTCCGGGTTGAGGCCATGGAACACTTGCTCGAAGCCGTGGTGTTCCTGCCCGATCAGGTCCTCCGCGTTCACCCGGACCTCGTCGAAGAACAGGGTGAACTGGCGTTCCGGCAGCGGGGCGGCGACCGGCAGCGGAGTCGCGGTGAGGCCGGGTGCCTCGGTGCGGACCAGGAACAGCGACAGCAGGCCGTGGCCGGTGGCCTCGTCGGTGCCGGTGCGGGCGACGACGAGAATCGCGTCGGCCTCGTCAACGCCGGAGATGTAGTGCTTGGTCCCGCGCAGTACCCAGTCGCCGCCGTCGCGAGTCGCGGTGGTGGACAGCTTGTGAGTGTTGGAGCCCGCGTCGGGTTCGGTGATCGCGAAGACGACCTTGCGTTGGCCGGCGGCCATTGCGGGCAGCCAGGTCTCCTGCTGCGTCGTGGTGCCGTAGCGGGAGAGCACTTCGCCGGAGATGGCGCTGGATACCAGCAGCAGGAGCAATGGGCAGCCTTCGGCTGCGGTCGCCTCGCACACGATGGCCAGTTCGCTCAGGCCACCGCCGCCGCCGCCGAACTTTTCGGGCATGTTGACGCCGATGAACCCCTGTTTGCCCAGCGCCTGCCAGAGATCCTCGGTGGGCTGACGTGCCTCGGCGTGCTCGGCGAAATAGGAGTCGCCGAACGAGCGGGTGACGGCTGCGACCGCGTCACGCAGTGCGGCATGCTCGACATCGCTGGTGAAATCCATGGTGACGGCCTTTCTCGGCTGGGCTGGTCTCCGGCGGCTGGACCATTTCGTGGGGCATGTCGGCTTCGTGGGCGACTGGTCTCAGCCGGGCGTGGTTTCGCTGAACAGCACCGCTTCGGCGCAGGCACACACCAGGTCGGCAAGGTGTTCGGCCGGCAGTCCGCTCTGATGGAACAGCGTCGACTGGATGGCTCCGATCGCCGCGTGCGCGAGTGTTCGGAGTTCCGCGTCGCTGGTGTCCGGCCGCAGCGCGGCCAGTACGTGTACCCATTCCTCCAGATACATGCGTTGCTTGCGGCGCAGCCGGTGCCGGTCCTCGGCGGGCAGATTGGTGATCTCGTTGTGGTAGACCTGCGCGAGGGTGCGCTCGGTCAGCACGAACACGACCTGGCCGCGGATGAGCTTGCGCAGGGCCACTCGCGGTGGGTCGTCGGAGGTGACGATCTGCTCGGCGTCTCGCGCAAGTCCGTCGATCACCCGGTCGAACATGGCGACCAGGACAGCCGACTTACCGTCGAAGTGCCGGTAGATCGCCGACCCGGTGACACCGGCCGCCGCGCCGATGTCGGCCATGCCGACGTCGTGATAGCCGCGCTCGGCGACAAGCGCTGCCGCGGCGGTGAGAATCCGTTGCCGCCGTTCAGGATCGCGGCGGCGTACGCCGTCCGGTCTGTCCACTGTGGCGTCACTCATGGCTGCCCTCCCCGCATGAGCCGAACCGGGATGTCGATGATTCGGGAACGCAGGTATTCGCCAAGGCCTTTCGCCTGCGGGTCCGGTCGGGTCGAGGACGCGACGCCCTCGCCGAGCAGTCCGACGATCACGAAGTTCACCGCGTTGAGGTTGGGCAGGTCGAACCGGCGCACCGTGAGCCCGGCGCATTCGGGCAACAGCGTGCGCAGCCGGTCGACGGTCAGATAGGCACTCAGCCAGGGATGGGCAGCGGGGTCGCGCGTCCAGATCCCCACGTTGGCATTGCCGCCCTTGTCGCCGGAACGCGCCCCGCACAGGATGCCGAGCGGTCCGCGAGTGGTCGGCTCCGCACGGAGTTCGCTGACAGCGACCGGTTCTGGCGATCGCGGCGTTTCACCGGGAGTGGGCGGTATCGAGTGGACAGTGCCGTCGGGAAGGACCACCTGGTGTCGCACGGCTTCGGCCGGTACCAGCGTCGGCCAGTAGACACCGTAGGCGCTTTCCGGGGTCGGCGGTGTGGTGGTGTGGAATCCGGCATAGCCGCCCAACGCCAGTTCCATGGTCGCATTGGAGAAACGCCGGCCCACCTTGCTGCGGTCCGGGTCCTTGACCGTGATCCGCAGGTGTGCGGTGGCCTGCTCGTTTGTCGGTGCGTCCTGGCGCTCGAAGCGCAGCAGCCGCACGTCGACGTCGGCGAACTGGTCACGGCCGCCGAGGATGGTGAACAGTTCGGCCTCCGCCCAGGCGGCCTTCTCCTCGATGTCCAGCCCGGTCAGCACCAGGGTCATGGTGTTGCGGTACCCGCCGAGGAAGTTCATCGCGACCTTGGTGGTCGGCGGTGGCGCAGTGCCTCGGGTGCCGGCCACCCGCACCCGGTCCGGTCCGAGCTGGTCCAGCTCGACCGTGTCGAAGTGTGCGACGACATCCGGATTCGCATAGGCCGGCTCGGCGATCTCGTAGAGCAGTTGGGCGGTCACGGTGCCCACCGTAACGAGACCGCCGGTGTTGTCGTGCTTGGTGATCACACTGCTGCCGTCGTGCGCGACCTCCGCGATCGGGAAGCCGGGGTAGCGGCGGTCGCGGATCTCGTCGAGGAAGGAGTAGTTGCCGCCGGTTGCCTGCGGTCCGCACTCGATGAGGTGTCCGGCGACCACCGCGCCCGCCAGTTGGTCGAAGTCGCCGCGATCCCAGCCGTGCCACCAGGCGGCGGGTCCGACGACCAGCGAGGCGTCGGTCACCCGTGGGCAGACGACGATGTCGGCGCCGGCTTCGAGCGCGGCGGTGATGCCCCAGCCGCCGAGGTAGGCATTGGCGGTCACCGGTTTGCCCGGCGCGTCCACCAGCGCAACCCCGGTATCCAGGTGGGTCAGCTGCTGCCCGTCGACCAGTAGCGAGTCGAGGTCGGGGAGCAGGTCGTCGCCGGTGACGTAGGCGATCTTCGGGTGCAGTCCCAGCCGCTCGCCCAGTGCGTGCAGCTGCTCGGCGAGCCCGGCGGGGTTCAGGCCACCAGCATTGTTGACGATCTTGATGCCGCGGTCGAGGCAGGTGCCGAGGACGTCTTCCAACTGGCCGAGCACCGAGCGCGCGTAGCCGGCCGACGGGTCCTTCTGGCGCGCTTTCCACAGGATCAGCATGGTCAGCTCGGCGAGGTAGTCGCCGGTCAGCACATCGATCGGGCCGCCTTCGACCATCTCGCGCGTCGCGGCGTCGCGGTCGCCGTAGAAACCTGACGAATTGCCGATGCGTACCGGGCGGCGCGGGCCGGCCGCCCTAGGTTCGGTCATGCCGACTCCCGTTCGTCGCTGCTAGCTCTGCGACCGGGGCCTGCCGGGCCGGCGAAGGCCTGTGCGATGCCGATCCAGGTATTCGCGGTCGGTCCGATGACGGTCAGCTCGGTGTCGTCGCGATGCCGCCGCTGGGTGACCACAAAGCAGAAGTCCAGGGCGGTTCCGGTGATCCGGTCCGGCGCGTCGGCCGGACCCCAACCCCAGGTCTCGCCCTCCGGGCCGGCCAGTTCGACCCGGATCGGCTCGGCCGGTAGCGGCAGATCGTTGACGGCGAAGCTGTAGGGCAGCGCGCGCACGCCGATGTGCGCCACGTGCCGGAGCCTGTCGGTCGCCGGTCGTTGGATGCCGAGGGCGTCGACGATGTCCTGGCCGTGCGCCCAGGTTTCCATCAGCCGGGCCGTTATCGACGACGCGACCCCCATATCCGGTCCGTACCAGGGCAGACGTCGGGTCGGATCGGCGGTCGCGTATTCGTCCATGAGGGACTCACGGACACCGCGGAACCAGGCCAGCAGCTGTGCGCCCGCGAGGTGACGGTGGGCGGCCGCGACGCGGTCGGCGAAGTCGTCGCCGCCGTCGACCAGCAGCTGTGCCTCACGGCGGAAGCGCGGCGGGTCGAGCAGCGAGACCAGGGTGGTCTCGTCGAAATAGGCCAGATGGCTGACCTGGTCGGCGATCGTCCAACCGGCAGCGGGAGTCGGCAACAGCCATTGCACGGAATCCAGGTCGCCAAGGATCGCGGTCAGCGATTCGGATTCCGCGGTGAGGTCCGCGAGCAGCGGGCGGACATCGGTGGCCATCAGCGGCCGGTCCAGACCGGCCGGCGCTTGTCGCGGAACGCGGCAGGACCCTCCTGCGCGTCGGCACTGCGGTAGACGGGTGCCCAGATGCGCTCGGCCTCGGTGAAGGCGTCGGCGAGCGAATGGTGTGCCGAGAGGTAGGCGGTGCGTTTGGCCGCGGCCACCGACAGGGGCGCGTTGACGGCGATACGCTCGGCGAGTGCCTGCACGGTCGGGACCAACTCCTGGTCGGGCACCACCTCGTTGACGAGGCCGACCTCGTAGGCGCGGGCCGCGCTGATCGGATCGCCGGTCAGCAGGATCTGCATCGCGATCTTCGGCGGCACCAGCCAGGACAGCGGGGCCGCCCACGGTGCACCCCTGCCGACCTTCACCTCGGTGATCGCGAAGCGGGCCGATTCGGCCGCGACGCACAGGTCGCAGTTCTGGGCGAGCAGAAAACCACCGGCGTAGGCGACCCCGTTGACCGCGGCGATGGTCGGTTTTCTGATCTCGATGTTGCGGCCGAACTGGGGCAGGAAGTCCGGGGGCGGCACGGTGAGCGAGCTGTCGGCCATTTCTTTGAGGTCGCCACCGGCACAGAAGGCCCGATCGCCGGCGCCGGTGAGGACGAGCACCTTGGCGTCGCCGTCGGTGTTGAAGTGCCGGACACCCTCGAACAGTCCCTCCCGGACGGCCTTGCTCAGCGCGTTGCGGGCTTCGGGACGGTCGATGGTGAGCCAGGCGACGCCGCGCACGACCTCATACCGGACCGGATCACTCATCTGGCTCCTCCTCGTCCAGGACGGCGAGCACCGATCCGCTGGCGACCTGAGCTCCGATGCTCGCGCTGAGCTCGGCGACAACGCCACGGGTCGGCGCGTGGATCGTGTGCTCCATCTTCATTGCCTCGATCGCCAGGATCGGCGCGCCCGCCTTGACGTGGTCTCCCACGGCGACCTCGATCCGGACCACGGTGCCCGGCATCGGCGCGAGCATCGAACCGGCCTGTGCGGCGGCAGCCGGGTCCGGGAAGCGATCCACCTCGGACAGCGCGCTGTTTCCACGCGAACTGTCCACATAGGACACGTTGCCGATCCTGGTCACGGCGACCCTGCGTCGGTTGCCGGCGAGCTCGATGTCCACCTCGGTCGGCGTGGCCGCGTGTAGCACGAGATCGGTGAGCTCGGTGTCCTCCACGCGGGCGGTCAGGCCGTCCCGGTCGAGCCGATAACTCACCTCGATCCGTTTGCCGTCCAGGTCGAAGGTCGCGGCCTGGGTGGTGCTCGGGTTGTTGCGCCAGCCCGAGGGCAGCGTCGCCAACACTCTGCTGTCCTGTCGTCTCCTCGCCTGGTCGGCCAGTGCCGCGGCGAGCGCGTGTACTCCGACCGTCAGTTCGTCGGTTGCGGCACACAGTTGGGCGGGCGGATGCCGATCGAGGTAACCGGTGTCGATGGCGCCGGCCTGGAACTCCGGCTCGCGCAGAATGCCCACCAGCAGGTCGCGATTGGTGACAACCCCGTGCAGCCGGGCCCGCGCCAACGCCCCGGCCAGCACCTGCTGGGCGTCCTCCCGGGTCGGCCCGTAGCCGATCACCTTCGCCAGCATCGAGTCGTAGAACGTGCTGATCGTGGTGTGCGAGGCGAAACCGGCGTCGACCCGCAACCCGTCGGCCGGGTCGATCTCGAAGGTGTGCAGCTCACCGCTGGTCGGCAGGAAGCCGGCCGCTGCGTCCTCGGCGTAGAGCCGGGCCTCGATCGCGTGGCCGGTGAAGGTCGCACCGGTGACCGTGGGCGGCAGTGGTTTGCCCGCCGCCACCTGCAACTGCACCTTCACCAGGTCGATACCGGTGATCAGCTCGGTCACCGGGTGCTCGACCTGCAGCCTGGTGTTGACCTCCAGGAAGTAGAAGCGGCCGGTGGCGTCGAGCACGAACTCGACGGTGCCCGCACCGACGTAGCCGATGGCTTTGCCCGCGGCGACTGCCGCGCGACACAGTTCGGCCCGCAGTTCCTCGCCGACGACCGGCGACGGCGCCTCTTCGATGATCTTCTGGTAGCGCCGTTGGATCGAGCACTCCCGCTCGAACAGGTGCGCCACCGTACCGGCCGTGTCGCCGACGATCTGCACCTCGATGTGCCGTGGCGCCTCGACGAACCGTTCCAGGAACACCGTGCCGTCGCCGAAGGCGGACGCGGCTTCTCGGCGAGCCCCGGCCACCGCCGCGACGACCTCGTCGGCGCCGTGGATGATCCGCATGCCACGGCCACCACCGCCGAACGCCGCCTTGACCAGGACCGGGAAGCCGATCTCGGCAGCTGCTGCCCGCAGGGTCGCCGGATCGGGCTCCTCGGCAGCGTCGAACACCGCACCAGGTAGCACCGGCACGCCGGCCGCCGCCATCAGTCGCTTCGCCGCGATCTTGGAGCCCATTGCCTCGATGGCCTCCGGGGTCGGACCGACGAACGTCAAGCCGGCCCGCGCGCAGGCGCGGGCGAAATCGGCGTTCTCCGACAGGAAGCCGTAACCGGGGTGGACCGCGTCGGCGCCGGTCCGCGCGGCGGCGGCGATGACCGCATCGCCGCGCAGGTAGGTTTCGGCTGGCGTCGCGCCCGGCAGCCGAACGGCCTCGTCCGCCGCCCGGACGAACGGCATGTGGGCGTCCGGGTCGGAGAAAACTGCCACTGTCGCGATGTCCATCGCTCGCGCCGTGCGGATGACCCTGGCGGCGATCTCGCCGCGGTTGGCGATCAGGAGTTTCCGTATGTTCATGGTCCTCTGCCCTACATCCGGAAGACGCCGAAGCCGCGGCGGCCTGCGACGGGACCCGAATGGGCCGCCGAAAGGGCCATACCGAGCACCGAGCGGGTGTCTCGTGGGTCGATGACGCCGTCGTCGTAGACCCGCGCGGTGACGAAAAACGCGTGCGACTCCCGTTCGATCTGCGCCTCGATCTGTTGGCGCCGCGCGTCGTCCGCCGCGACGTCGAACTCCCGCCCTGCGGCCTGCGCGGACTGCTTGCCGACGATCGACATGACACCGGCCAGCTGTTGCGCGCCCATCACCGCGAGTTTCGCGTTGGCCCAGGCGAACATGAACCGCGGGTCGTAGGCCCGCCCCGACATCCCGTAGTTGCCGGCACCGAAGGACGCCGCAAGGTTGATCGTGATGTGCGGGACGGCCGAATTCGTTACCGCGTTGATCATCTTCGCGCCGTCCTTGATGATGCCGCCCTGTTCGTACTGGGTACCCACCATGTATCCGGTGGTGTTCTGCAGGAAGATCAGCGGCGTGTCGCTCTGATTGGCCAACAGGATGAACTCGCTGGCCTTCTTGGCTTCCTCGCTGAACAGCACGCCGCGTTCGTTGGCCAGCACGCCGACCGGATAGCCGTGCACCGAGGCCCAGCCGGTGACCAGGCTGGTGCCGTATCTGGGTTTGTACTCACCGAACCGGGAACCGTCCACGACGCGGGCGAGTACTTCCCGGGGATCGAACGGCACCCGGAAGTCGCCGGACACGATGCCCAGCAGCTCCTCCGGGTCATATCGCGGTTCGTCGGCAGGCAGGCTCGGCGCAGGCCCGAGCTTGCGCCAGCGGATCTGCTCGACGATCTCCCTGCCGATGCGGATGCAGTCGATCTCGTCGACGGCGAACTGGTCGGCGACCCCGGAAACCCGGGAGTGCATGTCCGCACCGCCGAGCCGTTCGTCGTCGGCGTCCTCCCCGGTGGCCATCTTGACCAGCGGCGGGCCGCCGAGAAAGACCTTGGCCTGGCCGTCGACAAGAACCGAGTAGTCGCACATCCCCGGCACGTATGCGCCACCGGCAGTGGAATTGCCGAACACCAGCGCGATCGTGGTCACGCCCATCGCGGACAGTTCGGTCAGATCGTGGAAGATCTTGCCGGCGAACACGAACAGTTCCGACTGGGTCGGCAGGTCGGCGCCGCCGGACTCGACGAGGTTGATCACCGGCAGTCGGTTGCGGCGGGCGATTTCCAGTGCCCGCAATGTCTTGCGCAGCGTGTAGGGGTTCATCGCGCCGCCCCGCACCGTCGGATCGTGCGCGATGAGTACACACTCCACACCGGACACGACGCCGATACAGGTCACGATGCTCGCACCAACGGCGAACTCGGTGCCCCAGGCCGCAAGAGCGGACAGTTCGAGCAGTGGCGAGTCGCGGTCGACGAGTAGCTCGATGCGTTCCCTGGCGAGCAGCCGGCCACGGGCCCGGTGTCGCTGGGCGTATTTCGCGCCCCCACCGGCCCGCGCCAGCTCCAGCTGCTCGTTCAGCGCGGCAATGGCGCAGAGCTGGGCTTTCCGGTTGGCCAGGTAGACCTCGCCGGCTGTATCTACACTTGATCGCAGAACCGACACTAACCCTCCGTTCACCCGTCGAAGTTTACGATGGTTCACTTTACCGCATCCTGTCGGACGGGTGCTAGGCGCGATCGCTATCTGTCCCAATCGATTCTGAGCAGGCGTTTCTGTCGCGTAAACGCCCCCTTCCCAAGATGCCAGGCAATGTCTACGCTGCTTGGGTAGTGAATGGCAAATCACTTCGATGGAGAAGGATGCTGCCGGTATGGATGCGAACCTCGATGTGACCAGCCTGCATGGGCGCCGGGCCGTGCAGCGCTGGGAACGGACCAGCGTCGGCGACCTGCTGGAGCGGGTGACCTGGAGTTTTCCGGACAAGGACGCGATCGTCGGCCGGCAAGGTGCCTATACGGACGAGCGCTTCCACCGGCTGACCTACCGCCAGGCCGACGAACTGGCCAACCAGGTCGCGAACGGCCTGCTGGCCAGGGGGCTGCGTCGCGGCGACGTGGTCAGCATGTTCTGCGAGAACACGGTCGAGGCATTCGTGACCAAACTGGGTATCGCCAAGGCGGGCCTTGTCGCCGCACCGATGAACCCGATGATGGCGCCGGACATGGTGGCCGCCATGGTCGACCTGGTCGCACCCAGGCTCGCCGTCGTCGACGCGGAACTGTGGCCGCGCGCGCAGGCACCGTTCACCGCGGCCGGTCTCCAGGTCGCCATCACGATCCCGGTCGGCGGCGACCCGGTACCGGGCAGCCTGTCGTTCGCGGACTTCGTCCGGGACCAGCCCAGCACCGAACCGGACGTGGCGATTCACGGCGACGACATCTGGGAAATCCTGTTCACCTCCGGCACAACCGCGCTGCCCAAGGGCGTGATGATCTCCCATACCTGTAGCTATATGGCCGCCTTCGGTTTCGCGCTGTCCCTGACCCGAGGCCTGCGGCTGGAGTCCGACCTGCGGGTCGGCACCTATCTCCCGATGATCTACCACGTCGGTGACCAACCGTTCACCTATTCGGTCTTCCTTTCCGGCGGCACGCTGGTCCTGGGCAGGCGCCCGGCGGCGGAGCCGATAGCCGAGATGATCTCCGAGGACCGGATCACCGCGGTGTGGTGTGGTTCACCCGCGATGGTCACCGCGCTCGACGCGGCACTGACCGCCCGGCCGGAATTGGACGCCCGTTGTCTCAAGGTCGTCGTCTACGGCTGGGCCGCGCTGCCCCCGACCGTGCTGGCCTCGATGAAACAGCACTGCGGCGAGGATCTGCTGGTCTTCGAGATCTTCGGCCAGACCGAATCCATTTCCTGCCACCGGTTCTGGCCGGACCGATGGCCCGAGGTGTACGCACGCACGGCACCGCAGGACAACTACGTCGGCGTGCCCAGCCCGATCCTGGCCTCGACGGTGCTCGATCCGTTCGGCGAGGACCTGGCCGCCTCGCCGGGAGTCCCTGGCGAGGCGGTGTACCGCTCGCCATCGATGATGTCGGGTTACTACCGCGACGAACCGGCCACCCGAGAGGCGTTTCGCTATGGCTGGTTCCATTCCGGCGACAGCTGCGCCTATGACGCCGATGGTCTTCGGGTGATGCTCGACCGGTACAAGGACATCGTGAAGAGCGGCGGCGAGAGCGTCTCCAGCCTGCGGGTGGAGGCAGTGCTCGGCGGGCATCCCGCCGTCGCCAAGGCCGTCGTCATCGGCCTGCCGCACCCGCACTGGGGCGAGGCCGTCACCGGCGTCGTCGTGCGCGGCCCTGGACATCAGGTCAGCGAGGGCGACCTGATCGCGTACTGCCGAGACCGGCTCGCCGGATACGAGACACCCAAGTGCGTGCTGTTCGTCGACGAACTGCCCGAGACCGTCGGCGGCAAGGTCCTCAAGTACAAGCTCCGCGCCGCGCACGCCGAGCATTTCGCCGACCTCGGAGTGTCCCAGTGAATCCCGATGTTTCGGACAACCTGGACGTGTCGCGCAACCTGGCCCAACGCGTCAACGTCGGTGATTCGCTGACCCGCAGTGCCGCGAACCGTCCCACCCAGCGCGCCGTCGTCGACGGGGCACGGTCCTGGACGTACGCCGAGTTCGACTCCTGGGTCAACCGCCTGGCCAACGGCCTGACCGAGCTCGACTACACGCGCGGGGACGCGCTCGCGTTGGCTGCCGGCAACAGCGCGGAATTCCTCGCCGTCTACTACGCCTGCGCGAAACTCGGCGTGGTCTGCGTGCCGATCAACCTCGGCTGGCGCGCGGACGAGATCGTCTACGTGCTCGACCACTCGCGGGCGCGCGGCCTTGTCACCGAGACCCAGCTCGTCGACATGATGTCCGAGGCCGTGATCAAGGTGCCCTCGGTCGTCGATCTGATCGTCGCGCCAGGTACCGAAGCGCCCTTCGACACCGTGGTCGCCGGTCGTGCCTGGCGTCCGCTGACCGATCTGCTCGCCGAGGACGCGACCGCACCCGAGGTGGTGGTCGCGGATCGCGATCCGCTGAGTTACCTCTACACCTCGGGCACCACGTCCTTCCCCAAGGGAGTCGTCGGTTCGCACCTGGCGATCTACCTGGAGTCGATGTCGGCCGCGCTGGACTCCGGCTGGCGCGCCGACGACCGGTTCGTGGCCATGCTGCCGCTGTTCCACACCGCCCAGCTCAACGCGTTCTGCACGCCCGCGGTCATGGTCGGTGCCACCATCCACCTGATGCGTGGCTTCGATCCCGGCACGTTCCTGGACACCATCGAAACCGAAAGCATCACGCAGGTGTTCGGGCTGCCGATGATGTTCCGGGCGGCGTTGGCGCATCCCTCGTTCGCCGGACGTGAGCTGAGCAGCCTGCGCAGGGCGGTCTACGCGATGGCGCCGATGCCGGACGCGCTGATTCGCGCCTGTCTCGACGGGTTCGGCTGTGACTTCGCGCTGCTGTTCGGACAGACCGAGATGAGTCCGATCGCGACCTTGTTCCGGCCCGAACACCAGCTGACGCATATCGGTGCCGTGGGCACCGCGCTGACCGGCGTGCAGGTCGGCATCATGGCGCCGGACGGGACGCTGCTGCCGGCCGGCGCGACCGGCGAGATCGTCTACCGGGCGCCGTCGGTGATGACCGAGTACCTGCGCAACGACGAGGCCACCGGCGAGGCGTTCGCCCACGGCTGGTTCCATTCCGGCGATGTCGGCAGGCTCGGTGACGACGGCATGCTCTGGTTCTCCGACCGGTTCAAGGACGTCATCAAGACCGGCGGCGAGAACGTGGCCTCGATCGAGGTGGAGAAGGCGATCTACGCCGCCGACCCGGCCGTCGCCGAGGTGGTGGTCATCGGGCTGCCACACCAACGATGGAGCGAGGCGATCACCGCCGTTGTCGTGGCGCAGGCCGGCCAGCACGTCGATCCGGACGCGCTGCGCGGCACCCTTCGGGCGCGTCTTGACAGCTACAAGGTTCCGAAGGACATCATCGTCGTGGATGGTCTTCCGCGTACCTCGACGGGAAAGGTCCAGAAGAACGTCCTACGTGACCGGTTCGCTGATCACTATCAGGGACGGTAGTCGCTGCGGGTTGGCGCTCGCCGGCGTGGATGGAGGCGGGATGGGTAACTATCGGCAGGCCTACCGGGACAGTTTGGACGACCCGGAAAAGTTCTGGTTGGCGGCCGCGGCCGCGATCGAGTGGACGCGACCACCGACCTCGGCGTTGGACGCCGGGAATCCGCCCTTCTACCGGTGGTTCCCGGACGGCGAGCTGAACACCTGCCACAACGCGCTCGATCGGCATGTGGCCATGGGTAACGGCGAGCGCACCGCATTGATCTACGACTCGGCGATGACCGGCGAGCGGATCAGCTACCGCTACGCCGAGTTGCGTGACGAGGTGGCTCGTTTCGCGGGCGTACTGCGTGGTCTTGGTGTCGGCAAGGGTGACCGGGTCGTGATCTACCTGCCGATGATTCCGGCCGCGGTGATCGCCATGCTCGCCTGCGCGCGGCTCGGTGCGGTGCACTCGGTGGTGTTCGGCGGCTTCGCGCCCCGCGAACTCGCCGTGCGGCTCACCGACGCCCGCCCGAAGGTGTTGCTGACCGCGTCGTGCGGCCTCGAACCCGGTCGGGTCGTCGAATACAAACCGATCGTTGACGCAGCACTGGAACTGTCGGAGCATCGGCCGACTGCCGTGGTGGTATTTCAACGCGAGCAGGCGCGGGCTCCTTTGCGCGCGGACAAGGACTGGGTCGAGTTGGACTGGGCCGACGCGCTGCTCGACGCCCAGCCGGCCGACTGTGTGCCCGTGGCGGCCACCGATCCGCTGTACGTGCTGTACACGTCCGGCACCACCGGCAAGCCCAAGGGCGTTGTGCGCGACAACGGCGGTCACGCGGTGGCGCTGGCCTGGTCCATGCCCAACATCTACGGCATCGGACCGGGTGCGGTGTGGTGGACGGCCTCGGACGTCGGCTGGGTGGTGGGCCATTCGTACATCGTGTACACGCCGCTGCTGGTCGGCGCGACCACCGTGCTGTACGAGGGAAAGCCGGTTGGCACGCCGGATGCCGGTGCGTTCTGGCGGGTGATCGCCGAGCACGGCGTCAGCGCGTTGTTCACCGCACCGACCGCGTTGCGGGCGATCAAGCGACAGGACCCGGCAGCTCACCAATTGGCCAACCACGACCTGACCGGCCTGCGGACGCTGTTCCTCGCAGGCGAACGGCTGGACCCGGACACCTATCGATGGGCCTCGGACGTGCTCGGTGTGCCGGTGGTCGACCACTGGTGGCAGACCGAGACGGGCTGGGCGATCTGCGCCAACCCGCGCGGTCTTGAGCCGATGCCGATCAAGCCCGGCTCACCGACGGTCCCGATGCCCGGCTATGACGTCCGGGTACTGGACGAGTCCGGGCAGGAGTTGCCGCCCGGCGAGGAAGGCGCGATCTGCATCAGGTTGCCGATGCCGCCGGGAACGTTGCCAACGCTCTGGCAGGACGACGATCGATATGTGGCCTCGTACCTGTCGCGGTATCCGGGGTGGTATCTCACTGGCGACGGTGGCTACGTCGACGCGGACGGCTACCTGTTCGTGATGGGCCGCACCGACGACGTGATCAACGTGGCCGGACACCGGCTGTCCACCGGCTCCATGGAAGCCGTGCTCGCCGCGCATGCCGCGGTGGCCGAGTGCGCGGTGATCGGGGTGCCGGACGCGCTCAAGGGCCAGGTGCCCCTCGGGCTGGTGGTGCTCAAGGCCGGCGTCGACATCGACCCGGATGTCCTGCGCGCCGAACTGGTGACCGCCGTACGGGCGGAGATCGGTCCGGTCGCGGCGTTCCGCGAGGTTTCCGTGGTTGCCGCGCTGCCGAAGACCAGGTCCGGCAAGATTCTGCGCAAGTCGATGCGTGCCATCGCCGAAGGCAAGGACGAGCCGGTTCCGGCCACCATCGAGGACCCGAGCGCGCTGAACGCGCTGCGCGCGGTGCTCGACCGAACGTCCTGAGATCCCTGGTGCGCGTGCGGTTCGCGT
>DASYBO010000072.1:0-6086 GCA_036500685.1 Pseudonocardiaceae bacterium
GCGCGGCGTGGCGGCGCACCCCACGCCCGGCTGGACCGGCCCCACCGTGCTCGGGGGGCTGTTCGCCGCCGGGCACACGGTGGCCACCAGCGGCGCGGCCGAACGCCAGGGCATCGTGCACCGGCTTGACGCCAACACCACCGGGCTGATGGTGGTCGCCAAGAGCGAGCACGCCTACAGCGTGCTCAAGCAGGCGTTCCGCGAGCGGACCGTTTCCAAGACGTACCACGCTCTCGTGCAGGGGCATCCGGACCCGCTGCGCGGCACCATCGACGCGCCCATCGGACGGCACCCGTCCGGCGACGGCCGGTTCGCGGTGGTCACCGACGGGCGGCCGAGCGTCACCCACTACGACACGATCGAGGCCTTCAGAGCGGCCAGCTTGGTGACCGTCGGCCTGGAGACCGGCCGCACCCACCAGATCCGGGTGCACATGGCCGCGCTGCGCCACCCGTGTTGCGGCGACCTGCTCTACGGTGCCGACCCCGTGCTCGCCGCGCACCTCGGCCTGACCAGGCAGTGGCTGCACGCGGTGCAGTTGTCCTTCGAGCACCCCGCCGACGGCCGCGAGGTCTCGTTCTTCAGCCCGTACCCGGACGATCTGCAGCACGCTCTGGACGGACTGCGCGCCGAAAGCTGACCATCGCGTGGATCGTCACAACCTAATCAGCGTCAGCGTCCGCGTCCGCTGGTAGCCGGCCACATAAGGTGGCCACATAAGACGGTTACATTACGCGGCCAGATAACCGCGGCGCGAATAATCAGGCAAACCAGGCCGTCTCGAACCCGCTCGGCGCGCCCCCAAGCAAGTGTCGGCCGGAACCGATAAGGTAAGAATCACCGGGCTGGCGCGATGACCGCAGCGACGCGGAGACCGGGTCCGCCGTGACTGGCGGCTCCGTGTCCGTGGTCACGGCGTCGGCCGCCTTCCCCCGGTTTCTGTTGCAGAACACGCGCCGCGCGAACGCGCCGCCGAGAGGCGAGCACCGCACGGGCGGCGCGAAGCGTGCCTGAGGAGGCGGTTGGGTTCATGACGGCATCCGCGGCGGCATCGAACGGGGAGAGCGCGAGCAGCACCCCGTACGCCCACCTGCACGTGCACACCGAATATTCGATGCTGGACGGTGCCGCCCGGCTGAAGGAACTCTTCAAGGAAGTACAACGGCTCGGCATGACGCACGTGGCGATGACCGACCACGGCAACATGTACGGCGCGGCCGAGTTCCACCGGCAGGCCAAGGAAAACGGCATCACGCCGGTCATCGGCATCGAGGCCTATGTCGCCCCGGAACGGCGCGACAACCCCAATCGCATCCTGTGGGGTCAGCCGCACCAGAAGAAAGACGACGTCTCCGCGTCCGGTTCCTACCTGCACAAGACGATCTGGGCGCGGAACAAAGAGGGCCTGCACAACCTGTTCAAGCTCTCCTCGCGGTCCTACGCCGAAGGCTGGCTGACCAAGTGGGCGCGCATGGACAAGGAGATCCTGGCCGAGCACGCACAAGGCCTGATGGCCTCCACCGGCTGCCCGTCCGGGGAAATCCAGACCAGGCTGCGGCTCGGCCAGCAACAAGAGGCGCTGAAGGCGGCCGCGCAGTGGCGGGACATCTTCGGCAAGGAGAACTACTTCCTCGAGCTGATGGACCACGGCCTGGACATCGAGACCCGGGTCCGCGAAGGATTGCTCGACATCGGCCGGAAGCTGAACATCCCCCCGGTCGTCACCAACGACAGCCACTACACGAAGGAGACCGACGCGCAGGCGCAGGAACTCCTGCTATGCATCCAGACCGGCAAGACCCTCGCCGACGCGGACCGGTTCAAGTTCGACGGAACCGGCTACTACATCAAGTCGCCGCAGGAGATGTACCGGGTCAACAACAGCGACGTGTGGCAGGAGGGCTGCCGCAACTCCCAGCTGCTCATCGCGGACCGGGTCGACGCCACCGGCATGTTCGAGTTCCGCAACCTGATGCCGAGGTTCCCGATCCCGGAGGGCTATGACTCCGAGGACCAGCTATTCGCCGACGCGGTCTGGAAGGGGATGGAACGCAGATACTCCAACGGCTACGACGAGCAGCGGCGCAAGCAGGCCGAATACGAGATCCAGATGATCTGCCAGATGGGCTTCCCCGCCTACTTCCTGGTCGTCGCCGACTTCATCAACTGGGCCAAGAACAACGGCGTCGCCGTCGGCCCCGGCCGCGGTAGCGCGGCGGGGAGCATCGTCGCCTACGCGATGGGCATCACCGACCTGGACCCGATCGACCATGGCCTGATCTTCGAGCGGTTCCTGAACCCCGAGCGAATCTCGATGCCCGACATCGACATCGACTTCGACGAACGTGGCCGGGCCGACGTGATCCGCTACGTCACCCAGAAATGGGGCGCCGACAAAGTAGCGCAGATCATCACCTACGGCACGATCAAGGCCAAGGCCGCGATCAAGGACTCGACACGGGTCCTCGGCTTTCCCTACGCGCTCGGCGACCGGATCACCAAGACGTTCCCGCCGCCAGTGCTGGGCAAGGACATGCCGCTGTCCGGCATCCTCGACGAGCAGCACCCGCGGCACAAGGAGGCCGGCGAGCTTCGCGCGCTCTACGAGAACGAGCCCGAGATCAAGCAGGTCATTGATACCGCCAAGGGCATCGAGGGGCTGATCCGCCAGCCCGGCGTGCACGCGGCCGGCGTGATCATGTCCGCCGAGCCGCTGACCGACCACATCCCGGTGTGGACCAGGCACACCGACGGCGCGGTGATCACGCAGTTCGACTACCCGACCTGCGAGGGCCTCGGCCTGCTGAAGATGGACTTCCTTGGCCTGCGCAACCTTACGATCATGAGCGATGCCGTCGCGGCGGTCGAGAAGAACCGCAAGATCAAGATCGACCTGCTCGCCCTGCCGCTCGACGACAAGCCGACCTACGACCTGCTCGCCCGGGGCGACACGCTCGGCGTGTTCCAGCTGGACGGCGGGCCGATGCGGGCCCTGCTGCGGCTGATGAAGGCGGACAACTTCGAGGACATCTCCGCGGTCATCGCCCTGTACCGGCCCGGCCCAATGGGCGTCAACTCGCACACCAACTACGCCCTGCGCAAGACTGGCCAGCAGGAGATCACCCCAATTCACCGCGAGCTCGAAGAGCCGCTGAAAGAAATCCTTGAGCCCACGTACGGCCTGATCGTCTACCAGGAGCAGGTGCAGAAGGCGGCCCAGATCCTGGCGGGCTACACGCTCGGCCAGGCCGACCTGCTCCGCCGCGCGATGGGCAAGAAGAAAAAGGAGATCCTGGACAAGGAGTTCGGCCCGTTCCGGCAGGGCTGCCGGGAGCGCGGGTACTCCGACCAGGCGATCCAGGCGGTCTGGGACGTGCTCGTGCCGTTCTCCGGCTACGCGTTCAACAAGGCGCACACCGCCGCTTACGGGCTCATCGCCTACTGGACCGCGTACCTGAAGGCGAACTACCCGGCCGAGTACATGGCCGCGCTGCTCACCTCGGTCGGCGACGACAAGGACAAGTCCGCGCTGTACCTGAGCGAGTCCCGGCGGATGGGCGTCCGGGTGCTGCCGCCGGACGTGAACGCCTCCGTGGCGACGTTCACCGCGGTCGGCGAGGACGTGCGCTTCGGCCTGGCGGCGATCCGCAACGTCGGCGCGAACGTGGTCGACGCGATCATCGCCGCGCGCAAGTCCAAGGGGGACTTCACTAGCTTCGCCGACTTCTTGCGCAAAGTGCCCGCCGTGGTATGCAACAAGCGCGTCATCGAGTCGCTGGTCAAGGCCGGCGCGTTCGACTCGTTCGGCCATCCGCGCAAGGGCCTGGTGCTTATCCACGAGCAGGCGGTCGACTCGGTCATCGACATCAAGCGGAACGAGGCGATCGGCCAGGACTCGCTGTTCGGCGGCGACGCCGAGGCCGAGGCGGTGTTCGAGGTCGCGATCCCGGACGCCGAGTGGGACAAGAAGACGCGGCTGAACTTCGAGCGGGAGATGCTCGGCCTGTACGTGTCCGACCACCCGCTGCTCGGCGTGGAGCACATGCTGGCCAAGGACACCGACGGCTCGATCGCCGAGCTGATGTCCGCCTCGGACGACGCCGACGACCGGCCGTCGGCGCCGAGCGGCCGCAACGAGGGCCAGATCGTCAAGATCGGCGGCATCCTGTCCGGCGTGCAGCGCAAGGTGACCAAGCAGGGCAACCAGTGGGCGGCGGCCACCCTCGAGGACCTCGCCGGCGCGATCGAGGTGCTGTTCTTCCCGCAGACCTACCAGCTGTACGCGACGGCGATCGCCGACGACGCGATCGTGATCGTCAAGGGCCGGGTGGACCGCCGCGACGACGTGCCGAAACTCATCGCCATGGACATGACGGTCCCCGATCTCACTGTCGGTGACGACGTCCCTTTCGTGGTCTCGCTGCCGGTGAATCGCTGCGTTCCGCCGGTGGTCGAGCAACTCCGTGAGGTACTGCGCACCCACCCAGGCCCGACCGAGGTACACCTGAAGCTGCGCGGCAACCAGAAGACGACGGTCGTCCGCCTCGACGACAAGCTCCGCGTCACCGCCTCGCCGGCCCTGCTCGGCGACCTCAAGCAGCTCCTCGGCCCTGCCTGCATCGCCAGTTAAGACCAAAATCATTGTTCCGAACGTACGCGTGGCGCCTCTCACAGCGCCGGGATCTGCTTTAGCACGCTTTAGCACGAGGCCGGCCTAGCGGAGGAAGCCGTACAGGTCGGTCTCGCCCCAGAACTCGACGATCCGGCCGTCGCGCAGCCGATAGCACTTCGTCCCGTTCATGATCAGGTCCTTGCCGGTCCGTTCATGCCAGAATGGACATTGCGGTCGTCATACCCCGAACAATGCCCATACCTTCCCGTGGGCCCCGCGTCCGCGCTGCCAGGCGGTGAAATTTTCCCCGGTTTGTGCCCTGTAGAGCCTGGTAGGTAGCCGTCAGCTTGTGGTGTATTGTCACGAATCGTGGCTACCGATGAGCGAGTTGAGTCTCACATCAACCCCAATGTGCCGACTATCGCGCGCGTCTATGACTACTGGCTAGGCGGCAAGGACAACTTCGCCGTCGACCGTGAACTAGCCGAGCGATTCGTCCAGGCGGACCCGATGGTGGTCGCCGGCGTGCGCAGCAACCGCGCGTTCCTGGGGCGAGCAGTCCGCTTTCTGGCCGGGGACGTCGGCATCAGGCAATTCCTCGATATCGGCACCGGGATCCCAACCGCGAATAACACGCATGAAGTGGCCCAGTCGGTCGACCCGAGATGCCGTGTCGCATACGTCGACAATGACCCGATGGTCCTCGCGCATGCCCGCGCGCTGCTTACTTCGGTCAGCGCGCCGACCGCCTACATCGACGCTGACGCGCGGGAAACATCGAAGATCCTCGCCCAGGTGACGGACACTTTGGACCTCAGCCAGCCGGTCGCCGTCATGCTGATCGGGCTCCTGCACTGCATCCCGGACGTCGACGATCCGTACCGGATCGTCGCGGCGCTGATGCGGGCGGTTCCGTCGGGAAGCTACCTGGCGATCTCCCACCCGGCGTCCGATATCCACGCGAGCGCGATGGCCGAGGGTGCCGCGATGATGAACAAGGAGCTTCCCGCTCCGGTCACGTTCCGCGCTTACAAGCAGGTACTGCCGTTCTTCGACGGTCTCGAACTGGTCGAGCCAGGCGTCGTGCCCACAACGCAATGGCGTCCCGACCCGGCCGCCGACACCACCCCGCTGCCGGGCTGGGTCGGCGTCGCCCGCAAGCCCCGCTAGCGAGCCTGTTTCCGTCTTCCCGGGACTGGCGCCAGCGGTGAGGTTACGGCGGATCTCGCGCAGCGCGCGGACCAGCCCCTCGCGCTCGGCGGCGCTGAGGGTGGCCAGTGCCAGCACGCCGAAGGCCTTAGCCGGGGCCTTCAGCAGCCACTGCTCGGCGCGGGTGCCCGGGTTGAACCACAGCAGCGAATCGCTGCCCTCGCACCCGGTGCGCGCGTCGATCAGCAGCCGCGAGCCGAGCGCGGTCACGACCCGGTTGTCGGTGTTGAGCGTGCCCGGCACGTTCACCGGGGTGACCGAACCG
>DASYBO010000073.1:0-17282 GCA_036500685.1 Pseudonocardiaceae bacterium
AACACCGGATACGCGACCGACGATCACCTTCTCCTGATCCACAATCCTCCTGTCAGGTCGGCTCGCCGAAGACTAGACCGTCGCCACCCCCAACACCCACCCGACACACCCCACTGGCGGCCACCGTCACGATGCGTGCACCATTGACCAGATGCGGACCTTGCGCTGGTTGAGCGTGGCAGCCTGGATCTTCAGCTGGCGCATCGTCTACCTGGAAATCTTCCGCTGGCATCACATGAGCCGAACACTGAAGTTCACCGGCCCGCCCGGCGCCAAGCCCGGCATCCCGGTCCGCGCGATCCGAGTCTGCGCGATCGTCTCCCCGCTCGCCTTCCTCGCGACCTTCTTGTCCTGAGCGGGTTTTCGTAGCTGGGTCATGACCAGCCGCTTGTGGCTGAATTTCAGTCTCCACTGAAGCTATAGTAGTATAATTTCCTCACCGCCATCGGGCCACGCCACCGTCACAGATCGCCCGTCAACCTCCACCCCAACCCCGGAAACATCCACCTCCACCCCGGACAACACCACCAACGCCGCGCACACCTCCCCCGCCATCACCGGCGCCGCACCAGCAACCCACGGCGTCAACGACACCGCTCCCAGCGGATTGCGCCCCTCCGACCGCAACCACCCCGCCACCGGCAACCCCCGCAGCCCGACCACCGTGCTGGTCAATCCGTCCCCGCGCCGACACACCACCGAAGCACCCACCACCTCCCCCACCGGCGCCTCATCGCCGGCAATCGCCCAACCACCCATCCGCAACCGCAACGGACCGACCGCGCTCTCCCCCTCGACCAACGCCAGCCGCACCTCCAACGCACCCCGCAACACCGAAGCCGAGGTCACCAGTGGCCCCTCCACCCACTCCCCCGACCCGGCCTCGGCCCCCCACGGCACCGGCGGCTCCCCCACCAGCCAGTGCGCGCGAGAACTCGACACCGCGACCCCGTCCGCGATCCGCACCGGACGAACCGGCCTGCGGTGCGAGACCCGACCATCGGCCAGCACCAACCCCACGTGCGAATCAACCGGATTGGCCAGCTCCACATCGGGCGCCGCATGCGAGGAAAACCCGAACCGCGCGTACTCCGGCTCATCCACACTCGGCCTACTCAACGGCGCGTGATCGGGACCGTGCGCGGCCACCCGCACCACCCCGTCCGCGGTCGTACCCGACACCAGCCAACCCGGCTGCGCCAACCGCACCGCGACATCGCCCAACTCGATTCCGAGCGGCTCCTCAGCGTCTGTCCACACTGGATGATCAGCCGGCAGTACCAGCCCCGCGAACGCCTTGCTCGCCCAGTACGGCGATCCCGGTCCTGAATACGGTTGGCGCATCAACGGAAACGCTCGATGCCAACCCAACGGCAACAGCCCCGCCGCGTCGAAACAATCCGACGACACGAAATGCCGAACCACGCCACTGGCCAACCGCCGCGTCCGCCCCGGGCTCAACGGCGACGCGTCGAAGATCGCCCCGGCCCAGAACGGCGCCACCATGGCGAACCGATAGGTCAGCGACCGCCCCTGGAACACCGGCGCGCCACCCGCACCGACCAGATGCTGCGCGTCCAGCAGATAGCGCCGCAACCGATCCCGATACCGGTCGAGCAGGCCATCCGCGGCCGAGCCCGTCATCCGGCAGTACCACAACGGATAGAAGTGCATGGCCCAACCGCAGTAGTAGTCGAAGTTGCGCAGCCCCTCCGCGCGATCCGTCCCGTCGGAATACCACCCGCCTCCGACATACCACGCCTCGGTGCGATCCAGCGTCCGTTCGATGTCCTCCGACGACCACGGGCCGCCCACCGAACGCAGGAAGGCTTCGATGATGGCCTGGAACCAGGTCCAGTTGTTCTCCCAGATCGGATCGCCCAGGATCGCCGCGAACCACGCGATCGCCCGCTCCCGCACCGAATCCGTCAACCGGTCCCACAGCCACGGCCGCGTCTCGTGCAATGCGATCGCGATCGACGCCGCCTCCACTTTCGCCTGCGCCCGTTCCGCGAACGTCGGCCATCGTTCCGGCGAGTTCGGGTCGGTCCCGGCCGCCAGTCCGGCCGCGTACCACTCGGCCAGTTCGCCGCGATCCGACTGGGACATGCGGAAAGCAGCGAGTAGGAAGGTCCGCGCGAAGCCCTCCAACCCGTCGCTGCGCCGTCCGGATCGACTCGCCGGGCCGGGCAGGTTGATCAGCGCGTGGCCCTGCGTCGCGTAGGGCCGTACTGCCGCGAGCATGCGGTCGGCCAGGTCCTCCCAGGTCTGCCGGGTCCATCCGGTGTAGGGCGAACTGTCCTCCGGCACGAAACCCTGCTGGCCCATGCCATTCATCGTATTCGGCGATCTTGCTCGCATCGTGGCCGGTCTTGTGTCCTGGCTGGACCGAGGCAGATCTCAGTCATCACTGAAGTCATAGTAGATTTATATTTGTCTACTAGACGCGGGCCGGCTACCGAACGCCGGCCGGCCGGAACTGGATGCTGATCCTCGGCGCCACCGGCCTGCTGCTCTTGGGAACCGCGTGTTCCCAGGTGCGCTGGCAGGAACCGCCCATCACGATCAGGTCCCCGTGCCCCACTGAGTGCCGGATGACCTCGCCCCCACCCCGGGGCCGCAGTAACAACGGCCGCGGCGCGCCTACCGACACGATGGCCACCATCGTGTCCTCGGTACTCCCCCGGCCGATCGTGTCACCGTGCCAGGCAACGCTGTCCCGACCGTCGCGGTAGCAGCACAATCCGGCCGTCCGGAACGCCTCGCCAAGTTCGGGCGCGTAATGGCTGCTCAGCGCGTCGCGGGCCTGGTCTAGCACGGGATGCGGGAGCAGTTCGCCCTCTGGGTAGTAGGCCAGCAGCCGAGGCACGTCGACAACG
Organism: Pseudonocardiaceae bacterium; assembly: GCA_036500685.1. Classification (GTDB taxonomy): domain Bacteria; phylum Actinomycetota; class Actinomycetes; order Mycobacteriales; family Pseudonocardiaceae; genus CAJCJE01. Next base: position 2,880 of record DASYBO010000073.1, read on the forward strand.
CGGTCGTACATGGTGCGGCGTTCCTCCCGCCAGGGCACCCGCGCCATCAACCAGTCGAACAGCGCGGCCGCACCGGTGAACCAACCAGGCAGCACGTCGATCCACGCCCCCGCGCTGAGCGGCGTACGCCGGACGGCGGTGAGCGTGCGGAACCCGATCGACTCGACGTCGTCGAACTGGTCCAGCAGCGAACCCTGCATCGGCAGCACCATGCCCGAAAGCGTACTCCGTCATCGAACATGCGTTCGATTCAGGGCGATTTTCGTTACGATGAGCGCGTGAACGAGCAGCTGGGCCTGCGCGAGCGCAAGAAGCTGCGCACCCGCGAGGCGATCTCGAACGCCGCGATCGGCCTGTTCCTCGCCGCAGGCTTCGACCAGGTGTCGGTCGCCCAGGTGGCCGAGGCGGCGGAGGTCTCGCGGCGGACGCTGTTCGCCTACTTCCCCACCAAGGAGGACCTCGTCCTGCATCGGTTCGCCGACCAGGAGGACGAGTCGGCGAGGGCGGTGCGGGGTCGCGCGGTCGACCAGTCAGCTCTGGACGCGCTGCGTGATCATTTCCTGGGTGGCCTCGTCCATCGCGACCTCAATACCGGGCTCAACGACCTGCCGCAGGTCTTGGCGCTCCTGCGCCTGGTGACCGACACCGCGAGCCTTGACGCGCGCCTGCTCCAGTACTTCAACCGGGGCATGGCCACCCTCGCCGAATCGCTCACCGAGGCCGGCTCCGACCCGCTGACCGCGCGACTCGCGGCGGCGCAGATCATCGGCGTGCAGCGGGTGCTGGCCGAGGACAACATGGCGGCGATCGCCGCCGGCTCGACCGCCGACGACCGCTATCCGGCGGCGGTCACCGCGGCCGAGCACGCCTTCGACCTGCTGGGCTCCGGACTGGCGCGCCACCTGACCTGAACGCGATCAGGCGCGCGTCGCGCGGTCGAACATCGCGACCAATTGGGCGGTGAACGCCGTCAGGTCGAGGTCCGGGTTGATCGCGGCCTCCAGTCCTGCCGCGCCGATCGCCGAGCGAACCATGACGGCCAGCACGTGCGGATCGAAGTCGCCGAACTCGCCGTTGCGTTGCCCGTCGATGAACAGCTGCTCGAGGCCGTCCGGGCCGGCGGCGGCCAGTTGGTCGGCCAGGCGGGCGCGGGCCGGAAGAGACGTCGTCATGTTCCAGGTTTCCAGGGCGGCCAGGGCGTGCGTGCGGTGCGTGTCGACGAACCCGATCACGGTTTCGATCGACACCCGGAGCTTGTCGCGTGCCGTGTCAACCTCCGCGAGGCGAGCAGGCAGTAATTCGATACTGGCGCGGGAAACCGCTACCAGCACTTGTTGGACGAGCTCTTCCTTGTTGGCGAAGTGGTAGAGCACCACGCTCTTGGCGACGCCGGCCCGCTGCGCGATGCGCGACAGGGACGCCTGTGCGAACCCTTCCTCGGCGATGACCTCGATCGCGCAGTCGACCAGTTGGCGTCGCCGGGCCTCGTCAGCGAATGTTCGACCGCCTGGACCATTCTGTGACCGCACGGTCCGAGTCTGTCAGACAGTCACCGTCAGAGCCGTCAGGCGCCAGGTACCGGGATCGGGGCTTCGGCGAGCGCCGCCGTCCGAGAGTGCGAGAGCCGGAAAGCGGCGGAGTAACGCGGTCAGCGCGACGTCGGTCTGCACGCGGGCGAGTGCGGCGCCCAGACAGAAGTGCGGCCCGTGCGCGTAGCTCAGATGCGCTGGTTGACGGCCGAGGTCGAGGCGTTCGGGGTCGGTGAAGGCACGCGGGTCGCGGTTGGCGCAGGCGAGCGCGGCGACGACGCGTTCGCCCTTGGCGATGGGCACGCCGGCGATCTCGGCGTCGTCGTCGGCGTAGCGCGGCAGGCTCAACAACTGCGGTCCGCACCATCGGGTCAGTTCGTCGACGGCGCGCGGCATCAGGGTTTCGTCGGCGCGTAGCGCTGCGAGTTGGTCGGGGTGCTCAAGCAGGGCCTGTACGGCATTGGCGATGAGCAGGGCCGTGACCTGTCCGGCCAGGATCAGGTTCCAGACCAGGGTGACCAGTTCGTCCTCGCCGAGGCCGTTCTGGTGACCGATCAGCTCGGAGAGCAAGTCGGCGCCGGGTTCGCGGGTGCGGTGGGCGACCGCGGCGATGGCGTCGCGCATGATGGCCGGCACCGCTTCGGCGAACGCGTCGCCATGGCCCGCGGCGACGGCCGCACCGTAGCCACGCCAGGCCGGGCGTGCCTCGGGCGGGATGCCGATCAGTTCGCCGATCACGTCGATGGGCAGCGGTCGGGCGAAGTCGGCGACGAGGTCGATCGTGTCCTGCCCGGCGAGGGGATCGAGCAGCGCGTCGACGATGCGCTCGATGCGCGGCCGGAACCGCGCGGCGCGCCGGGCGGTGAAGGAGGGCGCGACGAGCCTGCGCAGCCGGGCGTGTTCGGGCCCGTTCATCTCGTGCATGGTCCGCATGTACTTCAGGCAGTGCTCGGGAACGTCGGGCCGCAGGTAGCTGTTCGCATTGGCCGCGAACCGGGAGTCGGCCAGCACGGCCTTGGCGTCCCCGTACCTGGTGACCGCCCACATCACACCGAAACCCGGTATCAGCAGCCGGGCGACGGGTCCGCGCTCGCGGGCCCTGCCGTACGCGGTGAACGGGTCAGCCAGCACCGTCGGGTCGGAGAGGTCGATTTCCGGGACTTCAACCATCAGGTCTCCATTTCACATGACGTCATCAGATGTTCTTATCATCTGAGTGGTGACAGTATCGTGCTGCCGGAAGATGTGGCAACCACCGGGACGAAGGGGAACGATGGCTCGACTCAGCCGGGCGGAGCTGCAGGAACACAACCGGGCCAAGGTGTTGGCAGCGGCACGGGCGGAGTTCACCGAGCGCGGCTTCCGGGAGGCCAAGATCGACCAGATCGCCGATCGGGCCGACCTGACCCGAGGCGCGGTCTACTCCAACTTTCCGAGCAAACGGGCCCTCTACTTCGCGGTGCTGGCCGAGGCCGCAGAACAGGCAGCCATCCCGGATCACCCGCCGACCGCGCCGACCGCGGGCCACGTACTCGCCGACTTCGCCCGGGCCTGGCTCACCCGCCTCCCGTTGGCAACCGAGGATCTGCGCAGCGCGAGCCGGCTGGGCCGGGACCTCCTGCCCGAGATCATGGCCGACCCGAGGACCAGTCAGCCCTTCGCCCAGCTGACCAGCCTGAGCGCCATCGTGCTCGGGCTGTCCCTCGAATGGTTGCGACCGTCGTCGGCGCGGATGGTGCGGGTGGCCGAGGTCGCCTTGACGACCCTGCACGGCGCCGGTCAGCTCGCTGCCGCCGCACCTGGGTTCGGGGAGCCGTTTGCTGTTGTCGGCGCGTGCGCGCAGCTCGCGTCGCTTGACCTGGACGACACCTGGCAACCCGCGTATCTGCCGCACATCTCGCCAGCGCGTCCCGTTGACCAGCCCTGGGCTCCCCCGGCCAGGACCGACGCGCTGCGCGGCGAACCGGCTCGCCTTGGCGGCGACGGAGTCGTCGCGGTGCTTGGTCTGCATCGCCTTGCCGCGGTCGAGGAGGCGCTGCGCGCGGCGCCGGGCGATATTGCGGTGACGGCGGTGCTGGTCACCGGGGATCCCGACGAACTGGGGCCGCTCGCGCGGTTGGTCGTCACCGAATTGCGTGGTTGCCTTGGCCGCGCCGTCGCACGGTCGGCGTGGCCACGGCTGCGGATCGTGCACGACGAGTCCGGCGCGGTCGCGGCGGCGGCCGGTGTTTCCGGCATCAGCGATGCCACCGAGAGCGCGGTTCGGATCAGCGGCGGCCGGATCGTCGCGCGGGCGGACGGCTATGGGGCGTGCCACGCGGCGGCTTCCGGGTAGTAGAGTCGCGGCTGGCGGTTTCCGGCCGCCGCTGGGTTCGCGGGCAGGGCTGCAAGCTCACCGGTTTCGATTGCCAACCAACGGCTGTCTTTCCTGCCCGATGACGCGGACCCGCGGGCGCCGATGGAAGGACTGCCTTGTCCGATCAATCGCGTCACCTGCCGAACACCCCGAATCTCCGGTTCCTCAAGCTGGAGGCGAAACGCCGCCTCGCCGCCGAGGAGTTCACCAGCCTGCATGACGCCCAGCTGGCCATCGCTCGCGAGCATGGCTTCTCCAGTTGGACCGCGTTGAAGGTCGCCGTCGAGGGCGAGCCGAGCCCGGCCCTGGACCAGGTTCGTTGGCTGGTCAGCCGGTTCGCCGCAGCACGTAGTCCGGAATGGACGGCACCGGACGAGCCCGAGATCCGCGCGCATTTCCGCGAACGGTTCCTGGCCGCGGTGCCCCTTGACAAGTTGATCACGGACCTGCGCTCGCTCGCGCTGCTCGAACCGGCCGAGCTGGCGGTCAAGTATGCGAGCGACGCCAGCGTCCGGGCGCAGCTCGGTGATCTGCGGATCGAAGCGGCCACGGAGACCGAGCCACCGCATCGCTTCGCCGCGCTGCGGGTCTACCCGCTTGGTAACCGGGTTACCGATCCTCGGGTCGCGGATCCGTCGATCGTGACCTCGGGCGAGGTGCCGGCGCAGGCGGTCGAGCTGGCGGAGACGTCGTCGACCGAGTTGGGGCTGCCGGGGCTGCTTCTGGCCGGCGGACCGCAACTATGGGCGCTTGCTCATGGTTGGGCCGATCTGGAACGGCGCGAGCCGTTGCGGGTGGATCATCGGTTCCCGGCCTACGGCATCGCCAAGTTGATCACCTCAACTGTGGTACTGCGGCTGGTCGCGGCGGGTCGGGTCGACCTCGACGTACCGGCCAACACCTATCTGCGCTCGATCCGGCTGGCCGATGACGCTGTGACCGTGCGCGAACTCCTCACCCACACCGGCGGGGTCATCGGCCCGGACACGCAGTTCGGCGAGCATGTCCCCGATCAGGGCACCCTGCTCGGCGGTGTCCTCGCGGTCGAGAAACGCGGCACGTTCGTGGCGAGCAACGGCGGGTATGCCGCGCTCGGCCAGCTCATCGCGGACGTCACCGGTTCGTCCTATCCGGACGCTGCCAGTGAGCTGGTCCTCGCACCGCTTGGCATGCGGGACTCGTCGTTCCCGACCAGTTGGCCCACGTCCGGCGTGATCCACGGGCACCATCTTGCCGAGGACGGCACGTTCGAGCCCGCGCCGGCCTTGATGTATCTGATGCCGGCGGCCGGGGGTTTGTGGACGACCGCGATCGACCTGGTCCGGTTCGGCAACGGCTGGTCGACGCTGTTGCCGGCCGAACTGGCGGCCGACGCGGTGCGGTCGCACGCGGCGCTGCGGACGCCTGGGGCCGATGTCGGGCTCGGCTGGCTGCGCAATCCGACCACGGGGGTGTATGGCCACCCTGGTGCCGGTCCGAGCGCGGCGAGTTCACTGATCGTGCGGGCCGGGAGCGGCGCCGTCACGGTCGCGGCGACGAACCGGCTGGTCCCGGTGGAACCGGTCAACGCTCAGCTGAACCGGCCGGCCTGAGCGCGAACTCCCTGAGGTGACGGGCGAGGATCGCGGGCCGGTCCAGCGGGATCAGCGTGGCCGAGTCGGCGACCTCGACAAACCTCGCCCCGGGGATGAGGTCGGCCAGGCGTCGGCCGTCCTCGATCGGCATCACCCGGTCCTCGCTCGCCCAGACCACGAGGGCCGGGTGACCGAAGTCGGGCAGTGCGGCCGCGGCCTCGACCAGGAAGGTCTTGTGTCTGGCCGCGGCGCGCAGCATGCGCACGGTGTCGCGGCGGACCGCGGCGCTGGTCATGATCGGGCGTAGCCAACCCTTGACCGTGGTGTCGCCGTGTCGGGTGAGCCAGCCGAACGCGATCGGCAGCCTGCGCACGGGGCGTAGCCGCAGCTGTTGCATGAACAGGCCGAACAGGGCGGGCGGCAGCGCGCCGATCCGCAGCAGGAACGTGCCGGTGAGGCGAGGCGGGAAGTGCTCGAACGCGTCGCAGGAGGCGAGCACGACGCGGCCGATCCGGTCGTTGCCGGCGGCCATCAGGAGTTGGACCAGGGCGCCGCCGGTGTCGTTGCCGACCAGGGTCACGTCGTGCAGGTCGAGCCGGTCCAGGAATTCGGCGAGCAGCCGGGCGATGCCGGCCATGGACAGGTCGGCGTCGGCACGCATCGGGTCGCGGTGCGCGCCGAGCGGGAGGGTTGGCGCGACACAACGGTGGTCGGCCGAGAGGTCGGCGATGACGCCGTCCCAGAGCGATGAATCCATCAGCAGGCCGTGCACCAGCACGATCACCGAGCCGTGGCCGGTGTCGGCGTAGTCGATGGTGCCTGCGGAGAGTTCGATCCGGTGCATGGCAGCGCCCCCTCAACGTTCATGTCGAGAGAAGTGAACCACGTGGTTCACATGCTGTCCATGGCCTCTTCGCGTTCCAGCACCCTGGTCAACGCGACCAGCCCCGCGTCGGAGCCCGTGGTCTCGCCCGTGGTCAGCCAGTCGATCAGCAAACCGCGCATGGTGCCCAGGATCAACTGGGCGACCTCGTACTTCCGCTGGTCGGACCAGTGTGCGGGACACAGCGACAACAGCAGCGGCAGGTACTGCGCGGACGCTTCCCTGCCGAGCTCCCCATAGCGCGCCGGGTCGTACATGGCCAGGCCGATCGCCTGGTCGAGCACGCGCAACCCGAACTCGGCACTGAGCAGCACCGGCCAGATCGCCCTGATCCGATCCGCGAGCGTCCGGTCCCCCGGCCCGGCCAGCGCGACCGCCATGGCATTGCCGATGCGCCGTTCGCGCAGCGCGACGATCGCCTGGGTGAGCAGGTCGTCGACGCCGTCGAAGTGGTAGAGCAACACCTTGTGCGTGGTGCCGGCCGCACGCGCCGCGCGGCGCAGCGAGAAGTCGACAAGGCCGTTGGCGGCCAGGTCGTCGGTCACCAGTTCGAGCAGTTCGCGCCGCTTGGCCTCGGCCCTCGGTGTGCCCACCGATCGGCGATATCCGGCCCGAACGGGCACTGCGTCGAGCGGATCAGCCATGGCAAGACGTTCTCACACCGCGAACAACCGGACCCGGTCAGCGGCTTCGTTCAGCTGGGCCAGTCCGGCTCGGCAGGCCAGCCCGGATCCTGGGCGACCTCGTGTCCGTTGGTCGGTCGCGGGCCGCGCTGGGGCACGGTGGCCGGACGCGGGATCCGCTGGCCGGTGCGCTGCTCGCCGGTCGGCTGCGCGGGCGCGCCGTTTCGCTGCGGAACGACCTCGGAGCGTTGCGCTCCGTTGGGCGGCGCCGCGCCATTGCGCGGGGTGGCTGGGTCGCGTCGGGGGGTGCCGTTCACCGGAAGGGAGGTGCCGTTGACACGGGTGGAGCCCGTGCCGTTGGCGCGGGTCGTCGCGGTGCCGTTGACCCTGGTCGGCGTGCCGTTGCGCTCGGCGGGGGCGCCGTTCACGCGAGTTGCCGAGCCGTCGCGGGCCGGCGCGGCGCCGTTGAGACGGGCCGCGATGCGCTGGGAATCCGCGCCGTTGGCGCCGTTGACCTGCGGTTGGGCCGTCACTGCGCGCCATTCACCTGTGGAAGGCCAGGCGGCAGGCTCGCTCCGGGCCTCGGCGCGCGGCTCGGCGAACCTGCGGGCGGGGCTGACCTTGCGGGTTTCGGTGGCGGGCGGAGTCCTGCGGACCGAGGACTCGACGCTGGTCCTTGGCCGCTCGGAGTCGCGCAGCTCGGCCATGGAGACCTGCACGGTCTGTGCGGCGGCCAACCGGGCGGCGGCGGCCGCACGGGCCTTCTTCTTCTGTCGGCTGCGCACCGCGAGTATCCCGATCAGGACTACTCCCACCGCGGCCACGATGGTGATCGGCACGCCGACGGTGCCGAACATGCTCAGGGATGGCTGTTGGATGGCGCCTGCTGCGAGTGACGAGCCGTTCGACATGACCGGGCCTCCTCATCAGGCGACGACTATGGGTATAACAGTTACATCGCGCCCAACCGCTGACGGGTGACATCCTGCCACCGTTGGTGCGCGACGCCACGATCGCCATCGATCCGCCACGAGACTACCCATCTCGTTCGCGACTCATTCGACCGGAACGGCTTAGTGGCCCCCATCACCGTTGATTTGTCACTCGTTGGTGTCCGTTGAAGTTGCCGACCAGCACCTCTGGCTTGTCCCGCTTGGCATATCGGTCCCAGAAGTGCTCGGCGTACACAGCGCGCACCAGCGCGACGGGTCGACGTCCAAAACGGACACGATCCCGTCCCCGGTGTTGCCGCCGCCCGGCACGGGACCGGCACCGAAGATGGCAAGGGTCCGAGGACGTCTAAATTGAGGATTTCGTCAACTTTGTCGTTTGAGCCTGGCCGCGCGGGATTGCAGGTAGCGGCGTTCGGCCAGACTGGCGGTCTCCCGCGCGGCCCGCAGGTAGTTGTCGCGGGCGGCGGGCAGGTCGCCCGCGTCCTCGAGCAGGTGCGCGCGGACCGCGGCCAATCGGTGGTGCCCTGCCATCCGCTCGTCGTCGTCCAAAGTGGACAACAATTCGAGGCCTGCCTTGGGGCCGTCCACTTCCGCGAGGGCGACCGCTCGATTCAAGGTGACCATCGGGTTGGGCGCGATGCGTTCCAGGATCTTGTACAGGATGTGCACCTGGCGCCAGTTGGTGTCCTCGGCGCGCGCCGCCTCCGCGTGGGTTGCCGCGATCGCGGCCTGCAACTGGTACGGACCCAACGGCGCCTTGGTCATCGCGCCGCTGATCAGCTCGGTGCCCTCGGCGACCAGGGCGGTGTCCCAGCTGCCGCGGTCCTGTTCGGCGAGCGGGATCAGGTCGCCGTCGACGCTGGTACGCGCGGCGCGGCGGGCGTCGGTGAGCAGCATCAACGCGAGCAGTCCGGCGACCTCGCCGTCGCCGGGCAGCTGCCGGTGCACCATCCTGGTCAGCCGGATCGCCTCACCGGCGAGTTCGACCCGGTCCAGGTTGGCGCCGGAGGACGCGGTGTAGCCCTCGTTGAAGATCAGGTAGAGCACGTGCAGCACGACGCCGAGCCGCCGCGGCCATTCCTCCTTGGCGGGCAGGGCGAACCGGCTGCCGGCCACCTTGATCTTCTGCTTGGCGCGGCTGATCCGCGCGCCCATGGTCGGCTCCGGCACCAAGAACGCGGCGGCGATCTCGCCGGTGGTCAGGCCGCCCACCGCGCGCAGGGTCAACGCGGTCTGCGAGGCGGCGGTGAGCTCGGGGTGACAGCACAGGAACAGCAGCACCAGGGTGTCGTCCTGGTCGCGCACGTCGTCGGCCGTGGCCTCGGCCTGGGTCGCCGAGGTGGTCTCGCGTTCGCGCCGGGCGTGTTCGCTGCGCACGTGATCGATCAGTTTGCGCGAGGCGACCGTGATCAGCCAGCCGCGCGGGTTGGCCGGTATCCCCTCGCCCGGCCACTGTACGGACGCGGCCAGGATCGCCTCCTGGACCGCGTCCTCGCACTCCTCGAACTGACCGTGCCGGCGCACGAGCGCGCCGAGGACCTGCGGCGTGAGTTCACGCAGCAGGTCCTCGACGGTCGGCTCGACGCTCACACCTGCAGTTCTCCGCTGTCGAACATGATCGGTCGGACCTCGATGCCCAGGCCGGCGATCTTGGCGTCGGGGATCATCGCGGCGAGTTCGAGCGCCCGCTCCCTGCTGTCCACGTCGACGAGGTAGTAGCCGCCCAGGTACTCCTTGGCCTCGATGTAGGGGCCGTCGGTGACCAGCCGCGCGCCGTCGCGGACCCGGACCACCGCGCTCTGCGACGGGTCGGCCAGCGCCTGGGTCAGGATCATCTCGCCGGATTTGGTGACGGTGTCCATGAACGCGCCGTGCCCGACCATCACCTCGTTGCGCTCGTCCTCGGTGAGCGCCTCCCACACGGTCGGGTTCATGTGCATCAAGAGCAGGAACTTCATGGCTTACTCCTCGTCGTGCCTTGCGTCGCCCGTCGCGGGCGCTGTCGACCGGTAGTCGGAGCCGACGCTGTCGCTTTGACACATCTTCCGGAGGAACTGTGGCACGGATGTCAAAACCCGGCCCAGCACTCCGACCGAAGGGAGAAAACCGCCCCGATGGAAGGACGACGACATGGGAACCACACAACTGGCCGGGCGCCGGGAATGGCTTGGCCTGCTGGTGTTGGTGCTGCCGACGCTGCTGGTCGCGCTGGACATGACCGCGCTGTTCCTGGCGCTGCCCCGGCTCAGCGCGGACCTCGGTGCGAGCCGGATACAGCAGCTGTGGATCAGCGACAGCTACGGTTTCCTGGTCGCCGGCTTCGTGATCACGATGGGCACCCTCGGCGACCGCATCGGCCGCAGGCGGCTGCTGCTCGTCGGCGCCGCCGGGTTCCTGGTCATGTCGCTGGTCGGCGCGTATGCGACCAGTCCCGAGTTGCTGATCGCGGCGCGGGCCCTGCAGGGCGTCGCGGGCGCGACCCTGATGCCGTCCACGTTGGCGCTGATCAGCAACATGTTCCGCGACGAGCGGCAGCGCGGCAAGGCGATCGCCGCCTGGGCGACCTGCCAGTTCGCAGGCGGCGCGCTCGGTCCGGTCGTCGCGGGCCTGCTGTTGCAGCACTTCTGGTGGGGTTCGGTGTTCCTGATGTCCGTGCCCATGCTTGGTCTGCTGCTGATCCTCGGCCCGGCCCTGCTGCCCGAGTTCCGCAACCCGGACGCCGGTCGCATCGATCCGCGTAGCGTGGCGCTGTCCCTGGTCGCGGTGCTGCCGGTGGTCTACGGACTCAAGCAGCTGACCGTGGACGGCGCACAGAACCTGACCGTGCCACTGGGTGCGATCGCCTTCGGTGTCGCGGTCGGCGTCGTGTTCGTCCGTCGCCAACTACGGTTGACCACTCCCCTGCTCGACCTGCGGCTACTGCGCAATCCGGCGTTCACCGCGGTGCTGATCGGCCTGGTGCTGGCCGGAATCGCGATGGCCGGTTGCGGGCTGCTCGTCACCCAGTACCTGCAGAACGCGCTCGGGTTCGGCCCGCTGGCCGCCGCGCTGCTGTTCTGCCCGATGGGCATCGGTGTCGCCATCGGCACCATGACCGCGCCGATGCTGGCTCGCCGGATGGCCGTGTCCACCGCGATCACCTCCGGCTTGTGCGTGTCGGTACTGGGTTGTCTCGCGCTCACCGCCGCGCACGGTGGCGCGGCATTGCCGCTGGTCATCGTGGGAATCACCGTGCTCGCCCTTGGCGCTGGGCCGCTGTTCGCGCTCGGCACCGGTCTTGTCGTCGGCTCGGTCCCCCCGGAACGGGCCGGTTCGGCGGCGTCCATGTCGGAGACCAGCAACTATCTCGGCGGCTCGCTCGGCATCGCGGTGCTCGGTGCCGTCGGCGCCGCGGTCTACCGGCTGAACCTGGCCGGTGGCCCGGTGGCCGCGTCCACCGTTGGTCTCAACGTCGTTGGGCTGGTCGCGGCGGTGCTGTTCGCGGTCATCGCCGTCCTGGTCGCGACCCGGCGCACCCGGACCGAGAGTGCGCCGGTCGAACTGGTCAGCCGCAGCTGAACAGCAGGCCCGCCTGGGTGGCGTCCGGACCGATCAGGGCCGGGCGCACCGGCGCGCAGTGGTGCGTGACCCACGTGATCCGGGCGTCGAGTGTGTTGGTGTCCACGCTCGACGTGGCCTGCTTCGGGCTGGGCGCGCCGACTTGTTTGCCGATTTCCAGCAGTGGCGCGGGCAGCAGCACGTAGCCGAGCTGATGGTCCTTGGCCCACTGCGCGACCTGCGTCGTGGTCGGGCTCGGGTCGACGCCGATGTAGCCGCCGAACGCGGCGACCCGCGCGGAGGAGTTGACCAGGAACGGGTCCGCGCCCCAACTGCCCAGTTCGACCGCGAGCTGGATCCGGGCGTTCGGCGCGTGCGCGGTCACGTAGGTGAGCACCTCGCGCTGGCCGGGGGTGAGCGTGGCCGCCTGATCCATGAAGCCGAGGTAGGCCTGCGCGGCCTTGCTCGACCTGAGCGCGCCCTGCGCGGTCGCGGTCACCATGTCGCTGTTCGATGTCGGGCCCGCCGCCGGGTCGGCGGCGGTGATCACCGTCTGCGGGGTCAGCATGGTGTCGACCGAGAACGCCAACGGACCGGCCAGCAGCGCGATGACGCCGAGCGCGACGACCGGCCGCGCCGGCACGGACAGCAGCCGGCGACCAGGGAACGCGCCGAGCAACAACAGCACCGCGAGCACGGTCGCGATCGCGACGGCGAAACGCAGCCACGGCAACCAATCCGGGGTGCCGGCCAGCGTCACGAAGGCGAACGCCCCGGAACCGAGAATCGCCAGCGGCAGCAGCAGTCCGGCCGCGCGTCCTGCGCGATACCAACCCCAGCACGCGCTCAGGCCGACCGCGGCGAGAGCGGCGATGGCCGGCGCGAGCTCGACGGTGTAGTAGCGGTGGAAGATGCCGCCCGCGAAGGAGAACACCAACCCGGCGACGATCAGCCAACCGCCCCACAGCAGCCAGCCGGCTCGCTGCTGCGGCGTGCCGCCGCGCTTGCGCGCCAAGACGATGATCGCGCCGAGCACGGTGGCCAGCGCCAGCGGCAGCAGCCAGCCGATCTGACCGGCCAGCGACGACCCGAACAGCCGCAGCGGGCCTGCCGCGGCGGAGAACTGTGATCCGTACGTACTGCCGAGGCTGCCCAGCGACCCGATACTGCCGCCCGCGACCCTGCCGAACCCGTTGTAGCCGAAGATCAGCTGCCAGATCGAGTTGTCCGAGGTGCTGCCGATGTAGGGCCGGTCGCCAGCGGGCCACAGGCCGATCATGATCGGCCAGGCCAGCGACACGACAGCCGTCACGACGCCGGCGAGCAGCAGCCGCAGCAGCCGTTTCGGCCAGGAGATCGGCGCGGCGAGGTAGGTGATGGCCAGTGCCGGCAACAGGATCCAGCCGGCCAGCATCTTCGCGAAGAACGCCAGACCGACGAACACGCCCGCCGATACGAGCCAGCCGGTCCCCTTGCCGACCGAGGCGCGCTCGACGGCGCGGGTCACGCAGTAGGCGGCGAGCAGCAGCAACAACACCATCAGCCCGTCGGCCTGGTTCACGCGGTCGATCGCGGTGCTGATCGGCGACACGGCCAGGATCAGCGCGGCGACCAGGGCAGGCCGCTCCCCCGCCCAGCGCCGCACGACGCGGTGCAGCACGAACACCGCCGCGACGCCCTCGATCGCCTGCACCAGCGCGATCGCCCACCAGTGGTAGCCGAAGATCCACACGCCGATGCCCTGTATCCAGAAGGCGAAGGGCGTCTTGTCGATGCTGACCACGCCGGCCGGATCGAACCCGCCGAGCAGGAAAGCCTTGCCGTTCTCGGTCATCGAGCGGATCGCGGCCGCGTAGTAGGGCTGCAACGCGCGATCGCCGATGCCCCAGCAGTAGAGCACCGCGGCCAGCCCGAGAATGCCGAGCAGCGCGACGCCTTCCCAACGACGCGTCGGCGGATCCGCGGGCTGCGCGGCGGTGCGTTCGAGTACCCCAGTAGTCACGCGGGTGATTCAACCGGGGCCGGTAACCGAATTCGTCAGTCTCGGGATCGAGCTTGTCCTCCACCCATGGGTCTAGAGCTCGGCGAGTTCCCTTGCCAGGTACTCCTGGGCCTTGGTCGGATCGAGGAACCAGTCCTGGAAATCGGCCGGATCGTTGAACCCGTTGGCGAAACGGTTGGCGACGGCCGGGCTGGCGCCCGCCGTGCCGAGGATCTCCAGCACATGCGGGGGCGGCGGGGCGAGCAGCGCGTTGGTCCACTGGGTGACGTGCTGCGCGTAGTCCCAGTAGTGGTCGAAGGTCGTCTGCATCCAGGCGCGGTCGAACGGCTGGTCGCCGTGCGCGAGGATGTCGTCGAGGTAGGACTGCGCGCACTTGCTCGCGTTGTTGCTGCCCTGCCCGGTGATCGGGTCGTTGGCGACGACGACGTCGGCCATGCCGAGCACGATGCCGCCGGACTCCATGTCGCCGATGGGTTGGCGTACCACCGGGGTATAGCCGCCTGCGAGGGTGGCCCGGTCGTCGGTCAGGTGGACGTTTTCGGCTCGCGCGTACTCCCACGGCGTGTAGGTCTTCATCAGTTCCAGGATGCGTTTGAGGTGCTCCTGCGGGGTCATCCTTTCCTTGAAGATGTCGCCGGGGCCGCCCGGAATGGCTTCCCAGAACAGGATGTCGCAGTTTCCGCTGAGGGTGTACGCGGGGATCACGATCAGTTCGCCCATGCCGGGTACGAGGTCGAGCCGGACCGCCTCGTAGTCCGGGTGTTCGGGCCGGGGCGTCATGCCGTGCACGTAGGCGAGGGACAGCGCGCGCTGCGGACTGGTGTAGGGCGAGCGAGACGGGTCGCGGTCGAAAAGGCCGACCAGTTCGCCCTTGCCGGCCGCGACGATGGTCAGGTCGTAGCGGGGGGTCAGCCCGTTGAGGTCGGCGGTGGTGACCCCGGAGATG
>DASYBO010000074.1:0-5177 GCA_036500685.1 Pseudonocardiaceae bacterium
GCGAGCTCGAGTAGGTCGATGGGCTCGGGCTCGGCCGCGGAGGACGCATCGCGTGGCACGGGCGCGAATTCCGCCGGTGTCGGGCTCGCGGGGCTTGCCGGTGTTGGTGCGTTCTTTGTGGCCAGTTTGGCTTCCAGCGATTCCACGAACTGGCCCAGCAACTTCTCCGACACCTGCTGCAGCATTCCGCTGCCGAACTGCGCCAGCTTGCCGACGATCTTCACATCGGTATCTACGGTGACGCTGGTGCGCCCCCCGTCCTCGTGCAGCTGGGCGGTGACCGTGGCGGCCGCGTTGCCGGCGCCCCGCGCTTCCTTGCCCTTGGCGTCGATGACGGCCCGGTGCTGGTCGCGGTCCTGTTCGACGAAACGCACCTTGCCGCTGAACTCGCTGGTGACCGGCCCTACCTTGACCTTCACCTTGCCGAGGTAGTCGTCGCCCTCGTGGCCGGTCAGCTGCGCCCCCGGCATCAGCGGGATCACCTGTTCCAGATCGCACAGCACGTCCCAGGCCTGCTCGATGGGGGCGCTGACGGTGAACTGGTTGGCGATCTTCACGCTGCGGGTCCTCTCATGTAAGGCTGCACTCCGTAAAAGTTTTGAACGCGTCGCGAATCAGCATACGGTCATCGGGCGTCTTGGCCAGCGCTCCCAGGCTCGTCAGCGCAGCCGCGACCGAATCGTCCTGGAGGTCTGCGACGCCGAGCGACACGAGGGCGGCGACCCAGTCGATGGTCTCGGCTACACCGGGCGGCTTGTCCAGGTCGAGATCGCGCGCGCTGCCGACGAATTGGGTGGCGTGCTCGATCAACGGCGCGGACGCCCCGGACACCGTCCGACGGACGATCGCGGCGGCACGGGCCGGCTCCGGATAGTCGATCCAGTGGTACAGACAACGGCGGCGCAGCGCATCGTGCAGGTCGCGGCTGCGGTTGGAGGTGAGCACCGCGATCGGTGGGCGATCGGCGACGAAGGTCCCCAGCTCGGGAACCGTGACCGCGGATTCCCCGAGGAACTCCAGCAGCAACGCCTCGAATTCGTCATCGGCCCGGTCGATTTCGTCGATCAGCAGCAAGGGCGGCGCCGGGCCGCGATGCCGCACGCAGCGCAGGATGGGCCGATCCACCAGGTAGGCCTCGGTGTAGAGATCCGCTTCTTCGAGGTTGGCACCGCGCGCCTCGGCCAGCCTGATGGACAGCAGCTGCCGTTGGTAGTTCCAGTCGTACAGCGCCTCGCTCGCGGTCAACCCCTCGTAGCACTGCAACCGGACCAGCGTTGTATCCAGCACTGCCGCAAGGGTTTTAGCCGCCGTCGTCTTGCCGACTCCGGGCTCACCCTCCAGCAACAGCGGTCGGCCGAGCGTGATCGCCAGGTAGATCGCCGACGCGGTCCCGGTGTCCAGCAGGTAGTTCCGGGCGTCGAACCGGCTGATCACGTCCTCGACATCGCTGAAGGTCACGACGAGTTCACCAGCCGGCGGTAGTCGTCCCAGGTGTCGACATCGAGCGGTATTGGACCGTCGACCGCGAGCTCGCGCACCGCGCGCCGGCCCGATTCCACGAGCTTCCAGACCCCCTTGTCGCCGTGCAGTTGGGACAGATCGCCGAACACGCTGCGGCCCAACCAGAACGGATGACCGACGCCGTCGTCGTAGCGGCACACCATGATGTCGGCGCCGGGCCCTTCGGTCGCCAGCCTGCGCACGGTCGCGGGATCCACGCACGGCTGATCGCCGAGCATCAGCACGATACCGGCAGCCCGCGGGTCCACCCGGCCGAGTGCCGCGCGCAGCGATGCCGAGCACCCCGTGCCGGAATCGGCGACCGCGACGACGTCGGCCCCGTCCAGGCGCACCGCATCACGCACGGCTGGGGCGGCGGCGCCGAGGGTCACGATGAGCTGATCGAACCCGGCGCCACGCGCGATCTCCAGGGTCGCTCCGAGCAGGGTCCTATCCCGATATGGCAGCAGCTGTTTGGGCGTGCCCAGCCTGCGGGAGCCGCCGGCCGCCAGCACGACCCCGGTGACCCGCGCCGCATTCATGCGCCGACTTGCCGGTTTGTGAACGCCGTGCGGCATCCCGGGCCGCAGAACCAGTAGTCGTCGCTGGCCAGCCGTAGGTGCTCGGTAGCGGGCCCGATCGTTAGCGTCATGCCGCAGACCGGGTCGACGGCCTCGGCCGCGCCGCCCTCTATGACAACGGCGCGGCTCAGGCGGCCGCGGATACCGGCGATGAGTTCGGCCGCGATCGAGACGGCGATCTCGGCCGGGGTCTTGGCGCCGATGGACAATCCGACCGGGGTGTGTATGCGGGCTCGCTCGGCGTCGGAGAGTTCGAGTTCGTTCAGGATCGCCGCGCCGCGAACCTTGCTGGCCACCAAGCCGATATATCCAACGCCGTTGTCCAGTGCCGCGCGAATGATTTCGGCCTCCGGCCCGCCATGGCTGGCGATCACCACGGCGGTGGCGTCGGCCAGATGGTTGTCGCGCCTGGCGTCGTAACCCAGCACCCCACACAGTTGGGCCAGCGCTTCGGCGATCGGGGTGGCGCCGTAGATCTGGATTAACGGTGCCGGCAATTGCGGCGTCAGGAAGATCTCCAGCGACCCACCGGACAGGCACGGGTTGACGACCACGCAAGCGCCGGGTGCCTCCGGGAAGTGCACGTCGCCGTCGGGAAGCACCCGCAGCAAGACGCTTTCGCCCGCCTGCAGCGCGCCAAGGGCCGCCTTGCGGACGGAGTTCTGCGCGCACTGGCCGCCCACGAAACCCTCGATTGTGCCGTCCGCCAATAGGATTGCCTCGTCACCTGGATAGGACGAGGTGGGCGGTTGGGCCCGAACCACGGTCGCGTGCACGAACGGCGTCCGCGCCGCCAACAACTCCCGGACCCGCTCGCTGATCGTCATTCTTGTCCTCTAGATCGGTGGTCTGGCGCGGCCCTGCATGGCCTCCCAGACCCGGGACGGTGTCAACGGCATATCGGCGTGTCGAACCCCGAACGGCGCCAACGCATCCACCACCGCGTTGACCACCGCCGGGGGTGATCCCACGGTGGCCGATTCGCCGATGCCCTTTGCGCCGATTGGGTGATGCGGCGACGGGGTCACCGTGTGGCCGGTCTCCAGATGCGGCACCTCGACCGCGGTCGGAATCAGGTAATCCATCAGCGAGCCGCCCAGGCAGTTGCCCTCGGAGTCGAACGCGATCATCTCCATCAGCGCCATCCCGATGCCGTCGACGATGCCGCCGTGTACCTGGCCCTCGATGATCATCGGGTTGATGCGGGTGCCGCAGTCGTCCACGGCCAAAAAGCGCCGCACCTTGACCACAGCGGTGCCCGGATCGACGTCCACCACACAGAAATACGCGCCGTACGGGTAGGTCAGGTTTTCCGGGTTGTAGCAGACCTCGGCGTCCAGGCCACCCTCGATCCCCTCCGGGAGATCGCCGGCTCCGTGCGCGCGCATCGCGATGTCTTGGATCGTCACCGACGCCGACGGGTCACCCTTGACGTGGAAGGAGCCCTTCTCCCATTCCAAGTCGGCGACCGAAACCTCGAGCATGCCCGACGCGATGATCTTTGCCTTGTCGCGGACCTTGCGAGCGACCAGCGCCGCGGCCCCGCCCGACACCGGGGTCGACCGGCTGCCGTAGGTGCCCAGCCCAAACGGTGTCTGGTCGGTGTCGCCGTGCACGACCTCGATGTCGTCGGGCGGGATGCCCAGTTCCTCGGCGACGATCTGCGCGAACGTCGTCTCGTGGCCCTGGCCCTGGGTCTGAACCGAAAGTCGGACAACGGCTTTCCCCGTCGGGTGCACGCGCAACTCACACCCGTCGGCCATGCCGAGGCCGAGGATGTCCATGTCCTTGCGCGGGCCGGCGCCGACGGCCTCGGTGAAGAAGGACATGCCGATGCCCATCAGCTCGCCGCGCGCGCGTCGCTCCGTCTGTTCGGCGCGCAGGGCGTCGTAGCCGATCATGTCCATGGCCTTGCGCATGGTGGCCTCGTAATCACCCGAGTCGTACACCCAGCCGGTCTTGCTCTGGTAGGGGAACTGCTCGGGCCGCAACAGGTTTCGCAGCCGCAGCTCGGCCGGATCCATCTTGAGGTCGAAGGCCAGGCAGTCCACCAATCGTTCGACGAAGTACACCGCCTCGGTGATCCGGAACGAGCACGCGTAGGCCACCCCGCCGGGCGCCTTGTTCGTGTACACCCCGGTCATGTGGCAGTACGCGGCCTCGAGGTCGTAGCTGCCGGTGAAGACCCCGAAGAAGCCGGCCGGGTATTTCGTCGGCGCCGCCTGGCCGTTGAACGCGCCGTGATCCGCCAACACGTTGGACCGGATCGCCAGGATCTTGCCGTCGTTGGTCGCGGCGATCTCGCCGACCATGATGTAGTCGCGGGCGAAGCTGGTGGACGTCAGGTTCTCGCTGCGGTCCTCCATCCATTTGACCGGCTTGCCGAGCACCAGCGAGCCCACGATCGCGCAGACATAACCGGGATAGATCGGCACCTTGTTGCCGAAGCCGCCGCCGATGTCGGGCGAGATCACCCGGATCTTGTGTTCGGGCAGGCCGGCGACCAGCGCGTACAGGGTGCGGTGGGCGTGTGGCGCCTGCGAAGTGGTCCACAGCGTCAGCTTGCCGGTGACCGGGTCCAAATCGGCTACCGCGCCGCAGGTTTCCATCGGCGCGGGGTGCACCCGCGGGTAGACGATCTCCTGCTTGACGACGACGTCGGCCCGTGCGAACGCTGTCTCCGTGGCGGCCGCGTCACCGGTCTCCCAGTCGAAGATGTGGTTGTCGGTCTTGCCGTCGAGGTCGGTGCGGATCACCGGCGCGGAAGGATCGAGCGCCGTGCGCACATCCACAACCGGGTCCAGCGGGTCGTAGTCGACATCGATCAACTCCAGCGCGTCGCGGGCCGAATACCGGTCCTCGGCAACGACGAACGCCACCTCCTGACCCTGGAAGCGCACCTTGTCGGTGGCCAGTACGGCCTGCACGTCGTTTGACAGCGTCGGCATCCAGGCCAGGCCCTTCTCGGCCAGGTCCGCACCCGTCACAACCGCCTTGACCTTCGGATGCGCAAGGGCCGCGGTCACATCGATGGCCGCGATGCGGGCGTGCGCATAGGGCGAGCGCAAGATCGCCAGGTGCAGCATGCCGGGCAGG
>DASYBO010000075.1:0-2024 GCA_036500685.1 Pseudonocardiaceae bacterium
GAACTGGCGCAACTGCTCACCGGCGGCCAGCGCGGTGCCGGTCATGCCGCACACGGTCGTGTAACGGTTGATCAGCGCCTGCACCGTGATGGTATCGAGCACCTCGCCCGTCTCGGTGGTCTCGATGCCCTCCTTCGCCTCGACGGCGGCTTGCAGACCGTCCGGCCAGCGCTGCAGTTGCGCGATGCGGCCGCGTGAGGCGTTGATCAGATGCACGGCGTCATCTCGGACGATGTAGTGCACGTCGCGCTGCAGCAGCACATGGGCGTGTAGTGCCACGTTGACCTCGGTCAGCGTGGTGCCGACGTGTTCCTCTGAGTACAGGTCGATGTCACCGAGCGCCTCCTCGACTTTGCGCGCACCGACCTCGGTCAGGTGGACGTTGCGGCTGTCGGCGTCGGTGTCGTAGTCGGTTTCGGCGGCCAGTTCACCCACCAGCTTGATGATCTCCAGCCGCGGTGTCTCCCGGTGCGTCGTGCCGGCCAATACCAGCGGCACGAGCGCCTCGTCGACCAGCACGGAATCGGCCTCATCGATAAGGGCCACATCAGGATTGGGCGACACCAGGTCGGCGACATCGGTCACCAGCTGATCCCGCAGGACGTCGAAGCCGATCTCATTGACCGAGGCGTAGGTGACATCGCAGTCGTAGGCGGCCCTGCGCTCCTCACTCGTCGACTCCGCGGTGATCCAGCCGACCGTCAAGCCCATCGCCTCCAGCAGCGGGCCCATCCACTCGGCGTCGCGGCGGGCCAGGTAGTCGTTGATGGTGACCACGTGCAAGTGCCGGCCGGCTATGGCGTATCCAGCAGCCGCGATGGCCCCAGCCAGTGTTTTGCCCTCACCGGTGGCCATCTCGATCACGTCGCCGGCCAGCATCCGCAATGCCCCCAACAACTGAACGTCGAACGGCCGCAAGCCCGTTGACCGCTCGCCGGCTTCCCGGGCGATCGCCAGGAACTGCGCGATGTCGTCGGATTCGGCGAGATCGTCGAGGTTGAGCAGTCCTGCCGCCTTGCGCAGCTGCTCGTCGGTCAGGCCGGCGGCTTCTTCGTCGTACTCCGAGGAGTCGGTTACCTGAGCCAGCGAACGGCTTCGGTCCTTTTCGGTACTGGCGCCCAGCAGTCGCCAAAATCGGCTGCTCAGGCGGCCAGGTTCAGCACGGGTGGTCTTTGGCACAGGTCAACGGTACGCGGTGCGCGGCCGGCGACGCGCCGTCAGGCGAGGTTGGACCGGCGTGGGTACGCGATGCTCGGGTCGGTGAGCACGTTGACGACGGCGGGCAGGCCGCTGGCGAAGGCACGTTCCAACGCGGGCCGCAGCTCGGCGGGCGCGGACACCAGCTCACCATGGCCACCCAGCGCGCACACCACCTCGTCGTAGCGCGTGCCCGGACGCAATTCCGCCACCACCGAATAGCCGTAAATCGCCTCCATGGGGTGCTTTTCGAGCGCCCAGATCCCGTTGTTGCCGATCACCGATACGACCGGCACGTTGTGCCGCACCAGGGTGTCCCACTCCATGCCGCTGAAGCCGAAAGCGCCGTCGCCCTGCAGCAGGACGACCTGCCGGTCGGGGCGGGCCAGTTTGGCGGCCAGGGCATAGCCGGGGCCGGAGCCAAGGCAGCCGAACGGGCCGCTGTCCAGCCAGCAGCCCGGTAGATAGCTGTCGATCACGCGGCCGGCATAGGACCCGAAATCGCCGGCGTCGATCACCACGATGGCGTCGCGGTCCAGTAGCGGCGCCAGCTCGGCGTAGACCCGCATCGGGTGCAGCGGGATCCGGTCATCACCGAGCTCGGCAATTTCGCCGCGACGTGCCGCGGTTTCGGCCGTCCGCAGCTCGTCGATCCAGGCCTGATGCTCCTCCGGTCCGGCCAGCGTCGAGAGGATCGACGTGAGGTCGCCGTAGAGACCGGCCGCGACGGGTCGCGCATGTTCGCGAGCCGGTTCGGCACGATCGGCCACCACGAGCTGGGTTTGCGGCCCGAACACCTTGCCGAACCCCAGCCGAAAATCCATGGG
>DASYBO010000076.1:0-16045 GCA_036500685.1 Pseudonocardiaceae bacterium
CAATGAGGACGGCTTCTACGACGTGCAGCTGCCCGATCTGGACGGCCCGGTGCTGCGCGCCCGGTTCACCGCCGACGAGGCGGGCGGGCTGCGGTTCTGGTCGATCCTGCCCTCGGCCTATCCGATCCCGGCCGACGGCCCTGTCGGCCAGATGCTCGATGCGGTCGGCCGCCACCCGTATCGCGCCCCGCATGTGCACTTCATGATCATGGCGCCCGGCTGTGAAAGACTCGTCACCCAACTGTTCGTGGCCGGCGGCGACTATCTCGACTCCGACACGGTGTTCGGCGTCAAGGAGGGCCTCATCGTCGACTTCGTCCCGCACACCGGCCCGACCCCGGACGGGCGCGCGGTCGACGGCGAATGGCGCTCCCTCGATTTCACCTTCCACATCGCCGCGGAGAAGCCATGAGCAGCGAATTCGACACCGACGTTCTCGTTGTCGGCAGCGGTCCGGCCGGCGGCGCGGCCGCGCTGACCCTGGCCACCTACGGCGTCGCGACCACGCTGGTCACCAAGTACGGCTGGGTGGCGAACACGCCCCGTTCGCACATCACCAACCAGCGCACCCTTGAGGTGCTCCGCGATCTCGGTGTCGAGGACCAGGCGTTGGCCGTCGGCACGCCGCAGCACCTGATGGGCGACACCGTCCTGTGCACCGGCCTTGTCGGCGAGGAGATCGGCCGGATCAGGACGTGGGGGACCGGCCCGGCGTCGCTGTCCGAGTACGCGACGGCCAGCCCGTGCGGCATGATCGACCTCCCGCAGACCTACCTGGAACCGATCCTGCTCAGCAACGCGGCCAAGCGCGGCGCCAAAGTCCGGCTGGACACCGAATTCCTGTCCCTCGATCAGGACGCGGAGGGCGTCACCGTGCGCGTCCGAGACCGAGTGCGCGGCGAGGAGTACTCGATCCGCGCGCGGTACCTGATCGGCGCGGACGGTGGCCGCAGTCTGGTCGCCGAGCAGATCGGCCTGCCCATCGGCGGGCGCAGCGGCAAGGCCGGCAGCATGAACATCGTCTTCGAGGCCGACCTCTCGCGCTACGTCGCGCACCGGCCCAGCGTCCTGTACTGGGTGATGCGGCCCGGCGCGGACGTCGGCGGGATCGGCATGGGCCTGGTCCGGATGGTCCGGCCGTGGCACGAATGGTTGCTCACCTGGGGCTACGACATCGATCAACCCCCGCCGGAGATCGACGACGAGGCCGCCACCCAGATCGTCCGCGACCTGCTCGGCCTTGCCGACGTGCCGATAGAGATCACCTCGACCTCGCTGTGGACGGTGAACCACAGCTATGCCACCGAATACTCGGCCGGCCGGGTGTTCTGCGCAGGCGACGCCGTGCACCGGCACCCGCCGACCAACGGGCTCGGCTCGAACACCTCGATCCAGGATGCCTACAACCTGTCCTGGAAGCTCGCCATGGTGCTGCGCGGCGAGGCGGGTACGCCGCTGCTGGACAGCTACTCGGCGGAACGCGCGCCGATCGGCAAACAGGTGGTGGACCGGGCCAACCTCAGCCGCGACCAGTTCGGCCCGATCTTCGAGGCCCTTGGCATCGCGGGCGGTGGCGACGACGAGGGCATCCTGGCCGGTCTTGCCGCCTGCCGAGCCCCGGACGCCGCCGGCAAGAAACGGCGCGACGCGCTGGAAGCCGCGATCCAATTGAAAAATTATGAATTCAACGCGCACGGCGTGGAACTGAACCAGCGTTACGTCTCCGGCGCGGTCCTCGACGACGGTGGCCCGGCAGAACAATGGCCGCGCGACCCCGAGCTGTTCCACCAGCCGAGCACCCGGCCCGGCGCGAAACTGCCCCATGCCTGGCTCGTCGACGATGCCGGTCAACGAGTGTCCACATTGGATCTCGTTGGTCATGGCTCGTTCACCCTCGTCACCGGAATCGCCGGGCTGACCTGGGTTGAAGCGGCGGAGAAATGCGCGGCCGAGTTCGGTATCGCGCTACCGGTGGTGCGCTTCGGCGCGGATGACGCGCGGGACGCGTACGGCGAATGGCGTCGAGTTCGTGAACTCGACGAGGAAGGCGCACTGCTCATCCGGCCGGACGGCTACATCGCTTTCCGCTACCCGACCGGCCTTGATTCGGCCGGTGCACAGGAGAAACTGCGATCCGCGCTGGCCAGCGTGCTGGCACTGACGGGTAAATAGGGCCGAAAAATCCTACTTGCGTCATCAACTATCCTGTTCTCAACGCGAGTTGAGGAGCGGTGTGATGTCATTCTCGATAACCCCGGCGCCGACCGGATTGTCGGCCGACACTGATCTGCGCAGGGCCGAGGGCCGGATGCACACCAAGTGGTCCTGGCTCGACTCGCACCACAGTTTCTCGTTCGGCCGGCATTTCGACCCGTTGAACACGCACTTCGGTTTGCTGCTGGTGTCCAACGACGATGTCGTCGACCCCGGTGCCGGGTTCGAGACACATCCGCACGAGGACATGGAAATCGTCACCTGGGTGTTGCGGGGACAGTTGGTGCACCAGGATTCCGAGGGCAACGCCGACGTGATCTATCCAGGGCTCGCGCAGCGGATGAGCGCCGGAACCGGAATTCTGCATTCCGAGAAGAACGACGCCTGGCGACTCACGGGCCAGGCCGAACACACCGATCCGGTGCATTTCGTGCAAATGTGGGTGGTGCCGGACGAACCGGGTATCCGGCCCGGCTACGAACAACTCGAGATCGACGACGAACTGCTGCGTGGCGGCCTTGTCCCGGTCGCCTCCGGCATGCCGCGCGACGCGGGCCGCAGCGCCATCCGGATCAAGCAGCGCGACGCCGCGCTGTTCGCCGCGCGCCTGGTCGCAGGCGGGAACGTGGCGCTGCCGGTCGCACCGTACGTGCACCTGTTCGTCGCCCGTGGCACGGTCACGCTGGAGGGCGGCGGCCTACTCGGCGCGGGCGACGCCGCGCGGATCACCGCGTCCGATGGGCAGCGGGTGACGGCCGTCGAACCGGCCGAGATCCTGGTCTGGGAGATGCACGCGCTGATCCAGCCGCGCTGATTTCCTACTTAAGCAGGCTTTGCCGGACGCCGAGCGGTACTAGCGTTCCCAACCATGCCTCGACGTACCCTGATCATCACCGCCCTCGTGGGCGCCTGCGCCGCGTCTCTGCTGGTCACCGGGTTAGGCCCGGCCTCGGCCGCACCGAAGTTACCCGGGCCCGCCACCCACCACGTGTTCTCGGCGGACGCGACCGCGGTCGGCGCGCACGCCGACCCGGCGGGCCGCGCCAAGGCCATGGAAGCCTTGGCCGCCACCAACTTCCCGCGCGCCAACGCCTACGGCGCGCCGACCCTGTGGAACGAGGGCGACACCGGGCAGGGCACGTCCATCGCGACCGTGGTCTCCTTCGGCGACCCGAACATCAACACGGTGATGGACCAGTTCGACAAGGACAACGGCTTACCTCCGGTCGACGTCACCCAACTCGAGCCGTCCGGCCCGGTCCCCACCTGCGACTCGCTCAAGACCACCAACCCGACGGCCTACACCGACTGCCTCGGCTGGCGCGGCGAGGCCGACCTCGACGTCGAGTCCATGCACGAGATCGCGCCCTCCGCGCACATCATCGTGACGGCCACCCCGGTCGACGAGACCGAAGGCATGACCGGGTTCCCGGAAATGATGACCGCGATCGACTACCTGCGCGTACACAAGCTGGTCAACGGCATCTACCTGGCCACCTATACGGCCGAGGGGGACTTCTCCTCGCCGCAGGAGATCACCCAGGACCTCGACCCGACGTTCATCCGCGCCGAGAAGGCCGGCATCTCGGTGGTGTTCGCCTCCGGCGACAAGGGTCCGACCGTGCCGGACCTGAACAACAACAACTACCCGTACCGCATGCCGTCCTGGCCGGGCAGCGATCCGTACGGGATCAGCCTCGGTGGCACCCAGTTCTACGGTGAACCGCAGGGCCAGCCGTACCCGGCATCGCCCGCCGCGCGTCTGGTGAACCCGGACAGCCTGTGGAACTCCAACGATGGCTACTCCTCCAGCGCCGGCCTGTCCACCATCTACCAGCGGCCCAGCTGGCAGAACGGGGTCAAGCAGATCACCGGCAGCACCATGCGCGCCTACCCGGACATCACCATGCACGGCACCTCCGGCACCTCCGAGGCGGCGCCGCTGTTCCTGGGTGTGCTGGCTTTGGCGGTTGAACTCAACCACGGCCACAACCTCGGCAACATCGACTCGGTGCTGTACAAGAAGCTCGGCCCGGCCGGCCTCAACGACGGCGTGCAGGACGTCACCGCCGGCAACAACGCGCTGCCCGACGGCATCGTCCCCGGTTTCGCGGCTGGACCCGGCTACGACATCGCGTCCGGCTGGGGCACCGTCGGCGACGTGTCCGTGTTCGTGCCCGCCCTGGTCAAAGCGGTCAACTGAACCGATCTGGTTGACTGGCGCCCATGACGGTGCTGATCGATACCGCTTGGCCAGAAGACGGACACGGCACCGACGCCGACCTGCGGGATTTCCTCCAGGCGCACCTGGACGACCTCGCGCCGACCGCGCCTCCGCAGAGCCAGCACGCGCTCGGCCTGAGCGGTCTGCGCGGGCCCGGCATCCGGCTGTGGGTCGCCCGGTTGGACGACGCGCTGGTCGGCACGGTCGCGCTGAGCAGGTTGACCGACGATCACGAGGAACTGAAGAGCATGCGCACCGACCCGGCCGTGCGCGGCCGGGGTGTCGCATCGGCCCTGCTCGGCCACGCGCTCGCCGACGCGCGAGCGCGTGGCGTGTCCAGGGTGTCGCTGGAGACCGGCAGCATGGCGTTCTTCGAACCCGCCCGCGCGCTCTACCGCAAGCACGGGTTCACCGAGTGCGGCCCGTTCGGCTCCTACCTCCCCGATCCCAACAGCACCTTCATGACGCTGGCGCTCCGCGGGTTGGTTGGGCTGAGCGGGTTACAGGGGTAGCCGCCGGGCGGGACCCCTCCCCATAGTCAAGGGCTAACTTCTCTTCTACCGGCCTTTGATCCATCCCCGGGGGGAGCGCACGATGTCCGAACCGCCGATGTCACCACCGCCCATTCCGCCGATGCCGCCGGCGCATCTTCAATATCAGTCATTCCGTCCCGGTGAGCGGCCACGACAGCTGCGCACCGCCCGCGTCATCCTCTGGATCCAGTTCGCCGCGACCGCGCTGTTCTCGTTGGCGCAGTTCGTGCAGGTCAGCGGTCTGTGGCAGCACGGTCAGCAGGTGCCAGGGTTCGCCGTCTTCGCGTTGATCGAAGACCCGGCCGTCAGCATCCTCGCGTTGATCGCGGCGATCTTCATCGCGACGCCCCGAACCTGGGTCAGGCCGCTGGCCACCGTCGTCGAGGCCGTCGCGATCCTGAACGGCGTCATCAATGTCGTCGATGGTGTGTTCGCCGGTGTCATCGGCATCACGCTCGCGATCTGGGTCATCGTCCTGCTGTTCAACTCCAACGTCACCGCCTGGCTGCAGTCGGTCGGAGCCAACCAGTCCGCCGTGCCTCCGCAGCAGCATCCGTTCAGCTAAGCCACGACTATCGCGCCGCCGATGAACTCCACCGGCAGCGTCACCACCACATCGTCGCCGTCGACCCGGCCGCGTTCGGTGATGGTCAAACCGATCAACGCCAACATGCCCGCGCGATGGCGGATCTCCCGCTCCTCGGCGGTCTCCGGACCCAGTTCGTCGACGTCGTCGCGCTCCCACGCCAGCACCGCGCGATCGGCGAGGGCGCGTGGCACTCGCATCTCGATGCCGGGCAGGTCGACAGCGCGGAACACCGCGCCCAGCTCGGCGAGGGTCTCGGCCTCGGTCTCGCGGGCGAACAGGGCAGCGTCGGCATTCATGCGCATAGGGTGACAAAACCGGCGGGCTCCCGCATCCGGGTAAACCCTGATGTCCCGAACTGAACACGAATCACCAAAGTCAGGCCAGATTCACCACGATGGATCTCCTACCTGGCACACTTGATTGTTGTGATGCCGGAGTCGAGATGGACCACCCGCGCGCTGCGCAAGTACAACCGGGCCGCAGCGCTGTCCCGGCTGTACGAACAGGGCTCGGCAAGCCGGCAGGAACTGGCCGAACTCACCGGGCTCAGCTCGGCCACGGTCACCAATGTGGTCACCGAACTGCTCGCGGACGGCCTTGTCGTCGAGGCCGGTTCGGTCAGTTCGGCGGGCGGCCGGCCGCGCGGCATCCTGCGTGTGGCCACCGAGAACCTGCGCTTCGCCGGGGTCGACGTCGGCGAGACCGAGATCAGGGTCGGCCTTTTCGACGGCGCGCTCAACCCGCTGGAGATGACCAGCCGCAGCCCCGGCGCGGACCTCGCGCCCGGTCACATCGTCGCGCTGGTGACCGACGCGATCGCCGAGGTCACCGCGGCTGGCGACGGGGTGCCGCTGCTCGGGGTCGGGGTCGGGGTGCCCGGCGCGGTGGACGAGCGGCCCGGCACCGAAACCGACGACGGCCTCGTCTACGCGCCGACGCTCGGCTGGGACGCGGTGCCCTTCGGCAGCATGGTCGCGGCCGGTGCGCGCGCCCCGGTCCACCTTGAGAACTGCGCGACCGCGCTGGGCCAGGCGGAGATGTGGTTCGGCGCCG
The DNA here is from genome assembly GCA_036500685.1 of Pseudonocardiaceae bacterium. Taxonomy (GTDB): domain Bacteria; phylum Actinomycetota; class Actinomycetes; order Mycobacteriales; family Pseudonocardiaceae; genus CAJCJE01. Next base: position 6,614 of record DASYBO010000076.1, read on the forward strand.
GCCGCGGTGCTCACCGCGCGGTGGTCACCCTGCTCGGTATCGGCATCGGTGCCGCCCTGATGACCAGCGATTCCTCTCCGCGCGGCGGGTCCGGCCTGACCAGCGAATGGGGCCACACCGTCGTTCAGCTGGACGGCAGGACGTGCCGCTGCGGATCGCAGGGCTGCCTTGAGGCCTATGTCGGCGCCGAGGCGGTGCTGGCCAGGTATCGCGAATCCGGCGGTCATCCTGCACCCGACCCGCAGGAGGCGTTGCGGGCGCTGATCGCCTGCGCGGACACCGACGACGTGGCCCGCACCGTCCTCGACGAGACGGCCAAAGTACTCGGGGTCGGCGTCGGCAACCTGATCAACCTGCTGGCCCCGGACCGCGTGGTCATCGCAGGATGGGCGGGTCTTGTGCTCGGCCCGAGCATCCTGCCCAAGGTGCGCGAGGTGGCCCGGCGACACGCGCTGCCGCACGCCTGGGCCGCGGTCACCATCGGGCTTGGCGAGTCCGGCGCGGACGCGGTTGCGCGCGGCGCGGCCAGCCTGCCCATGCTCGCCCTGCTCCGCAGCGGTTCACTGCCGGCCGACGCGTCCGTGCAGGCCGGCTGAAGTTAATAACTGACCATTGACGCCTTTCGGCGCGCCACCTAGCCTTTGACTTACTTTAAGTCGAAAACGAAGGGGCGTCGAGTGGGTCAGCTCTACATCGACGGACAGTTCGGGCCTGCGGCCGACGGCGCGAGTGGCGAAGTCACCGAGAAGGCCACCGGCACGGTGATCGGCTCCTACGCCCGCGCGGGCGCCGCCGACGTGGACCGCGCCGTCGCCGCTGCCCGTCGCGCCCAACCCGGCTGGGCCGCGCTGTCCGCGCCGGCCCGCTCCGCCCGGTTGCGCCGCTTCGCCGAGATCCTCCAACGCCGTTTCGACGAACTCGTCGAGCTGAGCATGCGGGAAACCGGCGGCGTGCGGGCGAAGGCCGAGGACGAGGTCGGCACCAGCATTCGCCAACTGCACATCTCGGCCGTGCAGGTCGGCGAGAACGCGGGCGACATCCTGCCGCCGTACAAGGCCGACAAGCTTTCGCTGTCCCGCGCGGTGCCGCTGGGCGTGATCGGCGTGATCACCCCGTGGAACTACCCGATGAACCTGGCCATGCGCGCGGTCGCGCCCGGTCTCGCCTTCGGCAACACGATCGTCCTGAAACCGGCCGAGCTGACCCCGATCATCGGCGGCCAGGTGCTCGCCGAGGCCGCGCACGAGGCCGGTTTCCCGCCGGGTGTGTTCAACGTGGTCACCGGCGACGGCGTGCCTGCCGGCAAGGCACTGTCCGAACACCCTGGTCTGGACCTGGTGCACTTCACCGGTTCCCGCGAGGTCGGCCTGGCCATCGCCGCGCACGCCGCCATGACCCTCCAACCGGTCGCCGTCGAACTCGGTGGCAACAACGCGTTCCTGGTCCTGGAGGACGCCGACATCGAATTGGCCGCGTCCTGCGCGATGATCGCCGCACTGGAATTCCAGGGCCAGACCTGCATCAGCGCCAGCCGACACATCGTGCACCGCGCGGTCGCCGATCAGTACGTCGCCGCATTGGTCCAACGAATCGCGGCACTGCGCGTCGGCGACCCGATGACCGACGCGGTCGAGCAGGGGCCGCTGATCAGCGAGATCCAACGCGACCGGCTGCACAAGACGATTGTCGAACCCTCCATCGCCAAGGGCGCCGAGGTGGCCATCGGCGGCGCCTACGACGGCCTGTTCTACCGCCCGACCGTGCTCATCGGTGTCCGGCCGGACATGCCCGCGTTCACCGACGAGATCTTCGGCCCGGTCCTGCCGATCACCGTGGTGGACAGCGAAGAGGAAGCGATCGAGCTGATCAACGGCTACCCGATGCTGATGAACTCCGTGTTCACAGCTGATCTGATCCGTGGCATGTCGGTTGCCGAACAGCTCCAAGCCGGCGAGGTGCACGTGAACGACGCGCACGCCCGACACGGCGCCGAGAACCAGATGCCAGGGTTCACCCGGCGCCAGTGGATCGGTGTCCAACGTGGACCGTTGGACCTTCCCGAGTGGACGCGGAGGCATCAGGCATGAGTTCGGCACTGGTGGTGCGCGGCGGCTGGGAGGGGCACCGTCCGGTCGAGACGACCGAACTGTTCCTGCCCGGCCTGCGCGCCGCCGGTTTCGACCTCACCATCAGCGACGACCTCGCGATCTACGAGGACGCGGCCAAGCTCAACGACTTCGACGTGATCGTGCAGTGCTGGTCGATCGGCGAACTCACCGAGGGGCAGTGCGCCGGTCTCGTCAACGCGGTGCGATCCGGGGTCGGCTTCGCCGGTTGGCATGGCGGCGTGCTCGGCACGTTCGTCACCAGCCGGGACTACCTGCGAATGATCGGGGGCCAATTCCTCTACCACCAACCGGATTTCGTCGACTACGAGGTCAACATCCGCGCCGACCATCCGATCGTGGCCGGTATCGACGACTTCGCCGTGCACACCGAGCAGTACTGGCTGATCACCGACACCCACAACGACGTGCTGGCCACGACCGTCGTGCATCCCGCACCTGGCGAGGAGTTCACCGAGGACGTGGTCATGCCGGTGGTGTGGACCCGGCAGTGGGGCGCGGGCCGGGTGTTCGTCTCCGCGATCGGCCATCGCCCGCTCGATCTGCGACAACCCGAGGTTGCCAGCCTGACCTTGCGCGGGTTGACCTGGGCGGCCCGCCGATGATCACGGTCCTCGCCATGGCCAAGCACCTGCCGCCACTGCTGTTCGGCCCGGCCGAACGCGACGCGCTGAACGTCGACTTCGATGCCGTGCTCACGGAATTCGGCTCGGCACGGGCGAAAGCCGCGCTGGCCGAAGCGGAGGTGCTGATCACCGGCTGGGAATGCCCGCCGATCAGCGTGGCCGATGTGCCGAAACTGCGGGCGATCGTGCACGCCGCCGGCTCGGTCAAGGCGCACATCGGGCCGGAGGTGTTCGAGCGCGGCATCCTGGTGTCCTCGGCCGCGTGGGCGAACGCGCTGCCGGTCGCCGAGTACACGGTGGCGATGATCCTGTTGGCCGGCAAGGACACCTTCGCCATCGCGCGCCGGTACCGCGAAACCCGCGCCCGCATCGACCTGGTCACCGACTACCCGAACATCGGCAACTACGGCCGCACCGTCGGCGTCATCGGTGCCTCGCTCGTCGGTCGTGCCGTGCTACGCCTGCTCGCCCCGTTCGACCTCGAACTGCTCGTGTACGACCCGTATCTGTCCACTGCGGACGCCGAGGAACTCGGCGCGGAACTCGTCGGGCTGGACGAGTTGTGCCGACGGTCGCACGTGCTCAGCATTCACGCACCTGCCTTGCCGGAGACGCACGGGATGGTCGATTCCGGGCGGCTCGCATTGTTGCCGGACGGTGCGACACTGATCAATACCGCGCGGGGCACCCTCGTCGATCAGGACGCGCTGGAGAATGAATTGCGCACCGGTCGAATTTCGGCCGTTCTCGATGTCACCGAACCGGAGGTATTACCCAGTGGGTCCGCTTTGTGGGACCTGCCCAATCTCGTGATCACCCCACATCTTGCCGGCTCGGTCGGCACCGAACTGCGGCGGATGGGCGGCTCGGCCGTTGCCGAAGTGTTGCGGATCGCCGCTGGTCAACCCCTACGGCACCAGGTACGGGCTGCCGCTCTGGCCGCGCTCGCCTAATAGAGCCGGTTTCGGCGCACATTGATGCGCCGCGATTAACGCTGCGCGCATTTTCGCGCACCATTGTGCACATATCACGTAATTCTTCCACCGGTCTTGTTTCCGTCTTGTGTTACACGTAACATTCGACTCCAACTTGGGAAACCGCTTTCCAGAGAAAGGGGAGCACGTGCGCTCCAGAATTGCCGCGGGACTGGGTATCGCGCTGGTGAGCGCGCTGCTCGTCACCGGATGCGGCGGATCCGGCGGATCCGGCAGCGGGTCCTCCGCCGGCCCGGTGCATCTCACCTTCTGGGACTGGGATCCCAACATGAACAAGGTGGTGGCGCTGTGGAACAGCGGCCACCCGGACATCCAGGTCAGCATGAACAACCCGGCCGGCGGCGACCAGCTGGTCAGCAAGCTCATCACCGACCACGCCGCGCACAACGACCCCGACATCACCAAGGTCGAGTACCAGTCGCTGCCCGCGCTGATCTCCGGCGGCGTCGTCGCCGACATCACCCAGTACACGGCTGACACCGTCAAGGACTACGACGCGACAACGCTGTCCCAGGTGAAGTTCCAGGGCAAGGTCTACGGTGTGCCACAGGACTTCGCGCCGCTGATGCTGTACTACCGCACCGACATCTTCACCCAGTACGGTCTGGCCGTACCGACCACCTGGGCGCAGTTCGCCAGCGAAGCGGCCACCCTGCATCAGAAGGCGCCCAGCGTCTACCTGACCAACTTCGACGCCGCCGACCCCGGCTGGTTCTCCGGCCTGGCCCAGCAGGCCGGCGCGAACTGGTGGACGTCATCGGGCAACACCTGGAAGGTGGCCATCAACGACGCACCCTCCAAGCAGGTCGCCGAATACTGGCAGAACCTGGTGCAGGCGGGCAGTGTGGCCACCGGTCCCTCGTTCTCCCCGCAGTGGAACAAGCAGATGAACACCGGCGCCCTCGCCACCTGGATCTCCGGTGCCTGGGCCCCGGCCCAGATCGGCGGCATCGCCCCCGCCACCAAGGGCAAGTGGGCCGTCGCCCCGCTGCCCAGCTGGACCGCCGGTGACCAGAGCACCGGCATCTGGGGCGGTTCCGCGACCACGGTGACCACCGATTCGAAGCATCCGCAGCAGGCCGCCGAGTTCGCGTCCTGGCTCAACACCAACTCCGACGCCATCACCTCGCAGGTCAACAACATCAACATCTACCCGGCCGCCACGGCAGGCCGCAGCCTGCCGGTGTTGGCGACGGCCCCGCCGTTCTTCCCCAACCAGCAGAACTTCTACGATCTGGTCAAGCAGTCCGCCCCGCACGCCCGCACCTTCCAGATCTGGGGTCCGGACGTGACGGTCACCTTCTCCAGCTACACCGACTCGTTCGACGCGGCCCTGCAATCGGGCTCGTCGTTCGACAACGCGTTGGCCAGCATGCAGAACGCGACGGTCGCCGATATGAAGAAGATCGGTTTCACCGTCTCCTCGTGAGGACATCGATGAGCACCGATACCGAAACGCTGACCCGGCCGGCCGACCCACCAGGGGCCGGCCGGGCCCGCGCCCGCACCGGCCGACGCAGGCCGAGTGGGCATCGCGGTTTCCCTTATCTGCTCGTACTGCCGGCCGTGGCGCTGCTGGTGCTGTTCGTGGTCGCGCCCGGCATCTACGCGCTGATCCTGAGTTTCCAGACCCGGCATGTCAGCGGTGGGCTGCTCGGCACCACCAGCGAAACCGTGTTCGCCGGGGTTGCCAACTACCGCAACGCGCTGCGCGACAACACACTGTGGTCGGGCCTTGCGCACATGCTGCTGATGGCGGCCATCACCATCCCGCTCACCATCGGCGTCGCGCTGCTGTTCGCGTTGTGCCTGGACTCGGCAAGAGCCAAACTCACCCGGTTCACCCGACTGTCCATCTTCCTGCCCTACGCCGTACCCGGCGTGATCGCCACGCTGCTGTGGGGCTTCCTGTACCTGCCGGCGACCAGCCCGATCGGCGGCAACCACGTCAACTTCTTCGGCCAGGTCGCGGTGTTCTTCTCGGTCGGCAACGTGGCTGTGTGGGGTGCGGTCGGCTTCAACATGGTGGTCATGTTCACCGCGCTGCGCGCGCTGCCCCGCGACATCTACGACGCCGCCAAGATCGACGGCTGCACCGAATGGCAGATCGCGGTGCACGTGAAGATCCCGCTGCTGCGGCCGGCACTGCTGATGTGCAGCCTGTTCACCGCGCTCGCCGCGCTCCAGCTCTACAACGAGCCGAACACGTTGCGACCGCTGGCCAACGCCATCTCCACCACCTGGGTGCCGCTGATGAAGATCTACACCGATGCGTTCGTCAACTCCGACATCAACCTCGCCGCCGCGACCTCGGTGCTCTACGCGGTCGCGGTGCTGGTCATCTCGGTGGTCGCCTCCCGCCTCGTCGCCCGGCGCGCGTCGGGGTGGTCGCGGTGAGCACGATCGCGATCGGCAAGGCGTTCACGTCGCGAGACCGCCGAAGAGGCTTCGCCTGGCTGCCAACGGGAATCCTGGTGCTGGGCGCCGTCTACTGCCTGTTCCCGGTGCTCTGGATCGTCATCGCGTCCACCAAGTCGCGCAGCGAACTGTTCGCCACCAGCACCTACGTGCCCGACCTCGGTCTCGGGATCGTGCGCAACATCGGCGACCTGTCCAGCTACTCGGGTGGCGTGTTCTGGCAGTGGATGCTCAACAGCGTCGTCTACGCCGTGATCGGCGGCGTGCTGGCCTCCACCGTGTCCGCCTGCTGCGGTTACGCACTGGCCAAGTACCGCTTCCGGGGCGCGTCCGCGCTGTTCAGCATCATCCTGGCCGGTGTGCTGTTGCCGCCGATCGTGCTGGCCATCCCGCAGTACCTGCTGCTGTCCAAAGTGGGCCTTGCCGACAGCTACGCGGCCGTCATCCTCCCGCAGCTGTTCAACCCCTACGGCATCTACCTGGCCCGCATCTACGCCAACGCGTCCGTGCCCGACGAACTACTGGAGGCCGGCAGGCTCGACGGCGCGAGCGAGGGCAAGCTGTTTCTCTCGGTCGGCCTTCGGCTGATGGGGCCTGGGTTGGTCACCATCTTCCTGTTGCAGTTCATCGCGATCTGGAACAACTTCCTGCTGCCGTTCGTGATGCTCTCCAGCGACTCCAAGTTCCCACTCACCGTGGGCCTGTACAGCCTGTTGCAACACGGCGCGGACGAGGCGTCGCTGTACTCGCTGGTCATCGTGGGCACGCTGCTCGCCGTGCTGCCGGTGATCGCGCTGTTCCTGAGCCTGCAGAAGTACTGGAAGGTCGACCTGGTCAGCGGCGCGGTCAAATAGCACCAACCGGGCCGGCCTCCGTGTACTCGAGGCCGGCCCTGTTGCTACGTGCTCAGCGTCAGCTGGGCATCGTCCACTGCTGGTTCGCCCCGCCCGCGCAGGCCCAGATCTGCACCTGTGTACCCGGGGTTGTCGAGAAGTTCGTGTCGTCGAGACACTTGCCCGAATTGGCATTCACCAGTTCACCGTTGGACTGGGCCGACCACTGCTGTGCCGCGGTGCCGTTGCAGGTGTAGAGCTGCACCAGCGTGCCGTTGGCGGTGCCGGCGCCGGTCACGTCAAGGCACTTGCCGAGCGAGGACACCGTGCCGTTGGCGACCGTCCACTGCTGCGCGCCCGTCCCGTTGCAGGTGTAGATCTGCACCGGGGTGCCGTCCGCGCTGCTGGCGCCGCGCACGTCGAGGCAGAGGTTGCTGCCCTCGTGCGAGGTGATCGCAGCGCCGTTGGGGGGAGGCGGGTTGCCGCCACCGCCACCGTAGTTCTCGATGACGTGGGTGTAGGTCCAGTTGGCCTGGCCTGTGTTCGCCGGGTTGTCGCGGCCCATCTCCCAGAACGACATGTACCCGACGCCGTGCGAGGAGGCGAAGCTCTCCACGTTGTTGGCGTCGGCCACGGTGTAGGTCTCACCAGGGGTGTCGTTCGGGCCGATGTCCGGGGTGAGGCCGATCCGGCTCCACGCGTTGCTGACGCCGAACAGGGTCTCCAACTGCTTCTCGGTGCCGGTCGCCGCGGACTCGGCCGCGTTGCCCATCTCGACACCGGACTGGCCGTAGTCCATCACCATGATGTTGACCGCCGAGATGGTGACACCCGCGTTCACCGCGTACTGGGCGACCTCGTACTGGCTGCCCGACCCGGTCGGCAGGCCGCTCTGGCTGACGCCCAGCGTGTAGGTCACCGCGACCGGGTGCCCGATCGAGGCCTGATGCTGCTGCGTCATGGCTACGGCCTGCGCGAGGCGCTGTTCCCTGGCCTGGTCGCCGAAGCCCTGCTCGATGTCGAAGTCGATCTGGCTGGTGCCGGTTCCGGCGATCACGTTCTCGTACTGCTGGGCCAGACTGGATGCGTCGCCGCAGTTCTGGTCAAGGTAGGTGCCGGCCGCGCCGCCGAAGGAGATGGACACGTTGCCGCCGACCCCGCGCAGAGCGTTGATCTCCTGCTCGACCGAGTCCGGCGAGCCCGGGTTGGGGCTGACCGTGTTGTCACCGTTCCAGCTGGCCTGACAGCCGTTGCCGGCCAGCACGAAGGCGATGGTGAAGTCCTTCTCACCGGAGGACGTCGAGTAGTTGGCCAGGTTGGTACCGGTGTCGGTGTAGGCGTAGGGCGCCGACGGGAAGATCGAGGGGACCGCGGCCGGGGCCGCCGACGCCGTGCCGGTGCCCAGCGCGGCCGCCATCGGGATAACCAGTGCCGCGCCCGCGGCAAGGCCGAGTAACCGGGTTCGTCTTTTCACAGGGGTGTCGCTCCTTCGTTCTTCGTTACGGGATGCAAGAGGCTCATGTGGACGGTTCCGTGGCCGCCGCCGTGGAGGCGGATCGATCGGGTGGCGGACGGCCACGGAACCAGTGGGCGAGATCAGCCCGTCGGGATGGTCCACTGTTGGTTGGCGCCGCCCGCGCAGGCCCAGATCTGCACCTGTGTACCCGGGGTTGTCGAGAAGTTCGTGTCGTCGAGACACTTGCCCGAGCTGGTGTTCACCAACTCGCCGTTGGACTGCGCCTTCCATTGCTGCGCGCCCGTGCCGTTGCAGTCATAGAGATCGACGAGGGTGCCGTTGGCGGTGCCCGCGCCCGTCACGTCGAGGCACTTGCCGAGCACGGTCAGGGTGCCGTTGGAGTTGACCGTCCAGCTCTGCGCGGTCGTGCCGTTGCAGGTGTAGATCTGGACCGGGTTGCCGTTGGCGGTGCTGCCCGAGCGGTCGTCGAGACACAGGTTGCTGCCCTCGTGCGAGGTGATCGGGCCGGCTCCGCCGGTACCGCCGCCCCCGCCGCTTCCCTGCGTGCCGTTCCAGGTGAACGTGGCCGAGGTCGCGGCGGGCAGGTTGTAGGTGAAGGACTCGTTGCCCCAGTTGATCGTGGTCGGCTGGGTGCTGCCGGTGCCGTTGTAGGCAACGACCGCCTTGGAGCCGTCCGGGTTGATCCAGGCGACGTCCCGCACGTTGCCGGTCTCGTTGGAGTCGATCCGGTACGCGCCCGGCTTCACGAACTTGGTCAGCTGGCCCATGTCGTAGTACTCGACGGTGTAGTCGACCCGGCCGCTGCCGTCGTCGTGGACGGTGATCAGGCCGGTGCAGGTGCCGCAGCCGCCGTTGTGCGGGCCCATGTTCTGGTCGACCGCGAGGCTCCACTTCACCACCGACTGCCCGTAGTTGCGGGTGTAGTCGATGATGTTGTTCATGTCCTCGTTCTGCTGG
>DASYBO010000077.1:0-2537 GCA_036500685.1 Pseudonocardiaceae bacterium
GATGGTGCCGGTGAAGCCCAGCTCCTCGCGCAGCACGCGGACCGCCTTCGGGCTCAGGCTGGCCGGTTCCTCGCCCCAGGCCGGGATGACCAGGTGCCCGAGCATGACCGAACGCACGCCTGCCGCGATGGCCGCGGCGAAGGGCACCAGCTCCACCTCGCGCAGCATCCGCTCGGTGCGGGCCAGCACCGGCAGCGTCGCGTGCGAGTCCTCGGTCGCCGCGCCGTGGCCGGGGAAGTGCTTGGCGCAGGCCGCAACGCCGCAGCGTTGCAACCCGCGGACCCACGGTTCGATCTGCTGTGCGGCCGCGCGCGGGTCGGAGCCGAACGCGCGCACGCCGATGATCGGGTCCAGTTCGGTCAGTGTCAGATCGGCGCAGGGCGCGAAGTTCGCGGTGATGCCCGCCGCGACAAGACGCCGGCCGAGGGCGGTCGCGACCTGATCGGTCAACTGCGGGTCGGCGGCGACGCCGAGCGCGTAGTTGCCGGGCACCTCTGACCCTCGACCGGCGTCGAGCCGGGTGACGTCGCCGCCTTCCTCGTCGATCGCCACCACCGCGTCGTCGCGCTCCTCGGCGATACTCGCCGACAACGCGGTCACCTGTTGGTCGTCAACGACATTGCGCCCGAACAACAACACGCCGCCGAGCCCGTCGGCCACCCACCGACGGACCCAGTCCGGCGCGCTCGTCCCGGCGAACCCTGGCAGCAGTACGCCCGCGGCCAACGACCGCAGTTCCGCGTCGACCCGGCCCGTACCGCTGCCCATCCAACTCACCCCTTCACGGCACCGGCGGTCACGCCGGCAACCAGATTCCGTTGCACGATAAGGAAGAACACCACGACCGGCACGGTGAACAGCGTGGACGCCGCCATGGTCCCGCCCCAGTCGGTACTGAACACGGTCTGGAACGTGGACAACCAGACCGGCAGGGTGAACTTGTTGGTGTCCTGCATGAACACCAACGCGTAGAGGAACTCGTTCCACGCGGTGATGAACCCGAACACCGAGGTCGCCACCAAGCCGGGGCCGAGCAACGGCAGGGTGACCCGGCGGAACGCCTGCCACCGGCCGCATCCGTCGACCATCGCGGATTCCTCGAGGTCGACCGGGATGCCGTGGACGAAGCCGCGCAGGGTCCACGCGGTGAACGGCAGGGTCGCGCCGAAGTAGACCAGGATCAGCGATGGCAACTGGTTGAGCAGGTTCAGGTCCCGCATGATCAGGTAGAACGGGATCAGCATCGCCTCGAACGGCGCGAGCTGCGCGATCAGCAGCAACAACATGAAGCCGCGCCTGCCACGGAACCGGAACCGAGCCAGCGCCACCGCCATCAGCACGCCGACCACCAGCGACGCGGCCACCGCGGTCAACGAGACGAGCAGGCTGTTGCCCAGGAAGACCAGGAAGTCCGGCCGGGTCACCGCGGCCACGAAGTGCGTGAACGTGACGCTGCTCGGAATCAGGTCGTAGTTGGTGGAGATGATGTCCAGGTTCGGTTTGAAGGCGCTGGAAGCCATCCAGTACACCGGGAACAGGAAGATGAGCGCGACGACGATCGCGACGATCGAGTACCCGATCCGCTTGCCCTTGGGTGTTCTCACAGGTCCACATCCTTGGAGCGCAGCAGCATTCGCACGTAGGTCACGGTGATCACCACGATGATGACGATCATCAGGACGCTCACCGCCGCCGCCGTGCCGAAGTGGTTGTTCGCGATGCCGTCCAGGTACTGCAACACCGGCAGCGTCGTGCTGCCGCCGTTCGGGCCGCCCTGCTTGATCGCCCATACCTGGCTGAACACCTTGAAGTCCCACAACAGTTGCAGGAACATGGTCAGCGCCAGGATCGGCGCGATCCCCGGCCAGCTGACCGCGCGGAACGTCTGCAACGCGCTCGCGCCGTCCAGTGCGCTCGCCTCGTAGAGCTCACCGGGAATGCTGACCAGTCCGGCGTAGACGGTGAACGCCACGAACGGCGTTGCCTGCCAGACGATCAGAATCCCGATGATGATCAGGGTCGACGGGCCCGTCGCGAACCAGTCGTGCTCCTTGAAACCGGTGAAGCCCAGCTCGATCAGGGTCTTGTTCAGGATGCCGTAGTGCGTATCGAACATCCACTGGAACACCGTGGTAGCGGCCAGGATCGGCATGGCCCAGGCCAGCACCAGCGCGATCTGGAGGACGATCCGCACCGCCTTGCCCAGCTTGGTCAGCAGCAGGGCGATCAGCAGGCCGAGGATCATCGTCGAGGCGACGCAGCCCGCGGTGAACAGGACGGTCCGCACCGCGTCGCCCCAGAATGACGGGTCGGACAACACGGTCCTGAAGTTGTCGAGGCCGACCCAGACGGTTCTACCGGTGACCAGTTCACCGAGATCCAGTTTCTGGAAACTGATGACCAGCACCAGGACCGCGGGGAAGCCGATCAGCGCGGTGATCGCCAGCAGCGCCGGGCTCATCAGCAGGTAGGGGGTCATTTTCCCGCGACGGGGGCGGCGGGACGGGCCGGTCGAACGCCGGCCGCGGGGGGGGGGG
>DASYBO010000078.1:0-17012 GCA_036500685.1 Pseudonocardiaceae bacterium
ATCGCCCCCGGCCAGCAGCGCCAGCCACGAGGCCCGCCGCACGTTGTCGTACGTGGCGAGCTCGCCGGTCTCCAGGATCACCTTCAGGTGCGCGACGCCGCAGGCCGCCTTCACCGCCACGATCTCGTCGTAGACAAGACCGTAACGGCCGGACAGGAACGCTCCCCGGTCGATCACCATGTCCACCTCGGTGGCACCCGCCGCGACCGCGTCCGCCACGTCGGCCAGCTTCACCGGCAGCGCCGCCCGCCCGGACGGGAAGGCCGTCGCCACGCTTGCCACGCCCACCGCCGACCCGGCCAGCCCGGCGACCGCCGTTTCCACCAGGTCCGGGTACACGCACACAGCGGCGACCGATGGCACCTCCGGCCGCTCCGGGTCGGGCCTGCGCGCCTTCGCCGCCAGCGTGCGCACCTTGCCAGGAGTGTCCGCGCCTTCCAGCGTGGTCAGGTCGACCATCGAGATCGCGGTGTCGATCGCCCACAGCTTGCTGGCCTTCTTGATGCTGCGCGTGGCCAGCGTTGCCGCGCGCGCCTCGACCCCGACCTGGTCGACGCCGGGCAAGCCGAAGAGGAAGCGACGCAGGGTCGACTCGTCGCGTATCACGTCGGCCAGTTCGGCCGGAGGAGCGTGGTGTGCCACAGCCATACGGGCGAGTCTAGAGCCCGGACCGGCCTTTCTCAGTTCTCCAGCTCGTCCCGCTCGCGCTTGCGGCGCCTGGGCCGTTTGACCTCGACCCCGCCCATCAGCGCGAAACCATTGATGGTCACCACCGGCGCGCCGGGCGGCCCGTCGCCGGAGGAGCGGTGGTCGAACCCACCCATGAAGCCGAAACCCTGCACCCGCACGGTGATGTCGTCCGGCACCAGGATCTCGATCCCACCCATGATCGTGAACGCCTGGATGGTCACCTGCGGCTCGGCGAAACGCGCCTCGGTCAGGTCGAGCGTGCCGCCACCCATGATCGCGAGGGCGGTGTGATAGCGCGGCACCACCCAGTTGCCGGTCCGCTCGAACCCGGACATCAACGCGATCGACGCCGTCGCGCCGGGCGTGCCACCGATCTTCTCGCTCGGCAGCTGCTGCGGTGCCGCTTGCAGACTGGTCCCGGTCGTGGCGATGACCGGCAGGTCCGAGGTGACCGGCACCAGGTCGCCCAGCGTTCTGGACTTGTAGACGGTCTGCAGCCGTTCGTCCAGCTCGGTCACGCTCAGCCGACCCTCGGCCATCGCGTCGTGCAGAATCTTCGCGACCCGCTCCCGGTCCGCGTCGGATGCGCGCAGGTCCAGGGGATTGGGCTGTTCCGGCTGCTGGCTCACGGTCAGCAGTCTAGCGCCGCCGACCGTCGCGCCAGGGTCAACTGGGGACTCTTGGGGACAGGCCCGCCGCCGTGTAGATCTCGTCGATGACTGCCATGTTGGCGATCGAGTCCGACGGCGGGGTCAAGATCGGTTCGCCGCGCAGCACCGCGCCGGTGAACGCGTCCAACTGGTAGTCGTAGGACGCGCGCCTGCTCAGGTGCTCGATCCGCTTGCCCTGCTTGGTGCGCACCGAAAGCCGGTGCCAGATCGAGGGCGCCAGCGGGTTGATCACCGACAACTCACCGTGCTCGCCGATGGCCCGCGCGCTGATCTTCAGCACGTCCGAGGACCACATCGAGCACCGCACCCGTCCGGTGTGGCCGCCGGGGAAGCGCAGATCTGCCCGCATCGCCCTGTCCACGTTCGGCTTGTGCAGCTTGGCTTCCGCGTGCACAACGCTCGGCTCGCCGCCGGTCCCGGCGCCGCCGAGCGTGCGCACCATGTGCACGGCATAACAACCCGGGTCCATCAAGGCGCCGCCGGCCAGATCGAACTGGTAGCGGATGTCGCTGAAGCGGGGCAGCGGGAAGGAGAAGTTCGCCTCGACCACCTGCAACCGGCCCAACTCACCGGACTGGACGATCTCCAGCATGCGCAGGGCCACCGGGTGATAGCGATAGTGGAACGCCTCCATCACCACTCGACCGGTCCGCTCTGCGACAGCGGCGACCTCCCGCGCCTCGTCGGCGTTCGCGGTGAAGGGTTTCTCGCACAGGACGTGCTTGCCCGCTTCCAGCGCCGCGATCGTCCAGCGGCCGTGCAGCCCGTTGGGCAGTGGGTTGTAGATCGCGTCGATCTCCGGGTCGGCGAGCAGTTCGGCATAGTCGGCCGCGACCTTCGGAATCCGCTGTTTGGTCGCGTACTCCTTGGCCCGCAACGGATCGCGCGCCGCGACCGCGGCGATCACCGCGTCGTGACTTCGCGAGGCAGGCCCGACGATCGCGTGCGCGGAGATCCGCGCAGCCCCGAGGATGCCGATCCGCACCGCGTCGCTCATGGCGTCATCCTGGCACGACCTGCGACGACGCGTCGGCCGGAGGTGGTGGGGCCGGGCCGGGTGCCGCTACGGTGTCGACCATGGACGTTCTGGTCATTGACCACCCGCTGGCCAAGGCCAGGCTCACCACCATGCGCGATGCCCGCACCGACCCGTCCGCGTTCCGCGCCGCGTTGCAGGAACTGACCGTGATGCTGGTGTACGAAGCGACCCGGCACGCCCCGGTGCGCACCGAGCGCATCCACACCCCGGTCGCGCAGACCACCGGTTACGTGCTGGCCGACCCGCCGCTGCTGGTGCCGGTGCTCCGCGCCGGCCTCGGCATGGCCGAGCAGGCGCACAAGCTGATCCCGGACGCGCAGATGGGGTTCGTCGGCCTCGCGCGCGACGAGGAGACGCTGAAGCCGACCCCGTACATGGAGTCGCTGCCCGACGATCTCGCGGGCCGCCCGGTGTTCGTGCTCGACCCGATGCTCGCCACCGGCGGCTCGATGGAGTACACGATCCGTCTGCTCACCGCCCGAGGCGCCACCGATGTGACGTCGATCTGCACGCTCGCCGCGCCCGAGGGCATCAAGCGCCTCGAAGACTCCGGCCTCCCGGTGCGATTGGTCACCGCCAGCATCGACCAGCGACTCAACGACTCCGGCTACATCGTCCCCGGCCTCGGCGACGCGGGCGACCGCCAGTACGGCGCCGTCTGACGCCCGCTGCTCTGGCCGACGGTGGTACCGCGCTGGTACCGTTGGTCCCATGGCCATGACTCTGCGGCTCACCGACGAGGAGAACAAGCGGCTGGCCGAACTGGCCACGGCGGAAGGTCGATCCAAACAGGAGATCGTCCGACTGGCGCTCGCCGATCGCTGGGCTCGCCTGCACAAGGAGGAGCAGCTCGGCGAGGTGCTCGGCCGGGTCCTGCCGCGCTATCGCGGCATGCTCGATCGACTCGGTTCGGTCTGACTCGAACCCAGGTGATCGCCTACCTCGATGCCGGTGACCTGTTGGTGCTCGCCACCGCGGTGACCGGCGGTGACCTTGTCGTCCGTGATCTCGGCCTGCTCGACGTTGCCGCCCACCGCCCGCGCGCCACCGTGCTGGGCGTCGAGGCCTACGACTCGCTGTGGACCAAGGCCGCCGCGCTGATGGACTCGGTCGTCCGCACCCGCCCGCTCGCCGAGGGCAACTGGCGGCTCGGCTGGGTCGCCGCGGTGACCCTGTGCGATATCAACGGCTGGTGGATCGACGCCGAGGAAGAGGACGCCCTCCGCGTCGTCCGCGAGGTCGGCCGAGGCCAGATCGACGTCCCCGCCGTCGCGGTCCGACTCGAATCCTGGGCCCACCCGAAATAACCCGATCGGACTAACCCCCGACGGGTTCCGTCGATCCGCGTGTCACGTCCCTTTCAGCTTGCGCCCAGCTCACAGCGTTGTGGCGTGCCGATTTTGTCCGTTCAGACGATGTCAAATGATTTATGCCCAAACCTGTGGACAACTCTGTGGACAACTCGCTCAGCTGCCCTCAGCCTGTGGAAGGATCCGGTTTCAGCGCTCCGCGAACACTCGCGGTTCTCGCGACGAAGCCCGGTTTTCCATTTGACCTGGAGTGCACTCCAGCTCTTACGGTCAAGGAGTGACTTACTCGATCGCGCAGGCGGCGACCCGCAGCGGGTTGTCGATCGACACGCTCCGCTACTACGAGCGCATTGGACTGGTCGAGCCGCCGGCCCGCGATGCCGGTGGCCGGCGAACCTACACCGACGCGGATCTGGGCTGGCTCTACTTCCTGACCAGGCTCCGCACCACCGGCATGCCGATCAGGATGATGCGCGAGTACGCGCAACTGCGTCATCTCGGCGACGGGACGAGCGCGCGCAGGCGGCAGATTCTGGTCGAACACCGCGCCGAGGTGCGCGAGCGCATCACCGAACTGCTGTCATGCGTCGAGGTCCTCGACTACAAGATCCAGAACTACGAGCAGATCGAGCGCTGCGCCCCGCAGATCGCGGAGCCGCGCATCGCCCAGAAGACGCTCGTCGAGGAGGCATCATGACCCTGCCCACCCGTCGGCTCGGTCAGCTGGAGGTCAGCGCGCAGGGCCTTGGCTGTATGGGGATGAGTCACGGCTACAACACGTCGGATCGCGACGAGGCCGAGTCGATCGCCACCATCAACCGCGCGCTCGATCTGGGCGTCACGCTGCTGGACACCGCGAACGCCTACGGCAACGGCGCCAACGAGCAACTCGTCGGTCCCGCGATCAAGAGCAGGCGCGACGAGGTGGTGCTGGCTACCAAGTTCGGCATCGAGAACTCGCTCGGTGCGCAGACGGTGCGCGGCGATCCGGCCTACGTCAAGCAGTGCTGCGACGAGTCGCTTGCCCGGCTCGGCGTCGACCACATCGACCTGTACTACCAACACCGCGTCGACCCGAACGTGCCGGTCGAGGAGACCTTCGGGGCACTCGCCGACCTGGTGGGCCAGGGCAAGATCCGCTACCTCGGCATTTCAGAGGCGAGCGCCGCGACGATCCGTAGGGCGCACGCGGTGCACCCGATCTCGGCGCTGCAGAGCGAATGGTCGTTGTGGACACGCGGCATCGAGGACGAGGTGCTGCCGACCTGTCGCGAGCTGGGCATCGGCATCGTGCCGTTCTCGCCGCTGGGTCGCGGTTTCCTCACCGGTGCGGTCACCTCGGCGGCGCAGTTGGGCGAGGGCGACATGCGCACCGGGTTCCCGCGTTTCGCCGAGGGCAACTTCGAGCACAACCTCGCGCTGGTCCGCGCCCTGCGGAAGTTGGCGGAGCACAAGGGCGTCACCCCCGGTCAGCTGGCCTTGGCGTGGGTGCAGGCCAAGGGGCCGGACGTGGTGCCGATCCCCGGCACCCGGCGACGCACCTACCTTGAGGAGAACGTCGCGGCGGCGACCATCGAACTGTCCGAAGAGGACATCGCGGCGATCGAGTCCACCGCGGGCGGTGTCGCGGGCGACCGGTACCCGGAAGCCATGGCGCGCAACGTCAACAAGTAGGTAGCGCTCAGTCGGCGAGCAGTGCCTCGATCTCGGTGTGCAGGCCGGCAAGGCGGGCGGTCGCCTTCTCCCGGATCGCCGGCAGCTCCCCCGGGTTACCCACCGGGCTGACGATCTCCAGGTACGCCTTGATCTTCGGCTCCGTCCCGGACGGACGGATGATCACCCGTAGTCCGTCGCCGCGCAGCCGGAACACGTCGGCGGCGGGCAGCAGATCCTCACCTGAGACGGTCTGGCCCGCCAGGTCGGTCGGCGGGTTCGCGCGCAGCGCGGCCATGACCGCGCCGATCCGGGACAGTTCCTCCACGCGCAGCGAGATCTGCTCGGTCAGGTGGAGGCCGTGGGTGACCGCGAGGTCGTCGAGCAGGTCCAGCAGTGTCCTGCCGCCAGCCTTGGTGGTCGCGGCAAGGTCGGCGGCGAGCACGGCGGCGGAGATGCCGTCCTTGTCGCGCACCGAGTCCGGGTCGACGCACAGGCCAAGCGCCTCCTCGTAGGCGAACACCAGGCCGGTCGCACGACCGTCGCCCGCGCGCACCAGCCATTTGAACCCGGTGAGCGTCTCCGCGTAGCGGGCGCCATGGGCGGCGGCGATCGAGCCGAGCAGCGATGACGACACGATGGTGGTGGCGACCAGCGGGTCAGGGTGCGCAGCACGATCCAAAGTGGACAGTACGTGGCTGCCGAGCAGGGCGCCGGTCTCGTCGCCGCGCAGCATCCGCCAACCGGAGGCGTCGCGCACGCCGAGCGCGCAGCGGTCCGCGTCGGGGTCGAGCGCGATGGCCAGGTCCGCGCCGCTTTCCTCGGCCAGGGCCAGCAGCAGGTCGGTCGCGCCGGGCTCCTCCGGGTTCGGGAACGGCACGCTGGGGAAGTCGGCATCCGGCGCGGCCTGTTCGCGGACCACCCGCACGTCGGTGAAACCGGCCCGCCGCAACGCTTCCACCGCGACCGCGCCACCGACGCCGTGCATCGGCGTGAGCGCGATGCGCAGCGTTCGGTTGGGGCCGCGCGGGATCGTGGTGATCCGATCAAGGTAGCTCTCGAGCAGGCTTCCGTCGATGCCGCGCCAGGACGTCGCCCGTTCCACCTGGACCGCGCCCGGAATGCCGCGAATCGCGGCCTCGATCTCGCCGTCGGTCGGCGGCACGATCTGGCCGCCGGTGGCGTCGTAGAGCTTGTAGCCGTTGTCCGCAGGCGGGTTGTGCGACGCGGTGATCTGTACCCCGGCCACCGCGCGCAGTGCGCGCACCGCGAACGCGAGCACCGGCGTCGGCAGCGGCTCGGGCAGCACCCGCACGTCGAAACCGTGCGCGGCGAACACGCCCGCCGCGTCCGCGTGGAACGCTTCGGAACCGTGTCGCGCGTCGCGGCCGATCACCACGATGCCGCCGCCATGGCCGTGCGCGAGCAGCCACTGCGCAACACCCGCGCTGGTCCTGGTCACGACCGCGCGGTTCATCCCGTTCGGCCCGGACCGCACCGGTCCGCGCAGCCCCGCGGTGCCGAAGACCAGTGGGCCCGCCATCCGGTCGGTCAGGTCCTCGATCGCGGCCTGGTCACCGGTCATGGCCCTGGCCAACACGGTCTGCAGTTCGCCCTGTGACTCGGGATCGATGTCGTCGGCGAGCCAACGGTAGGTGGCATCCCGCAACGCGGTGGACAGCGGCATCAGGTCTCCTCGAAGCTCGGGGGATCAGGCCTTGCCGGCGAGTTCGCGCAGCAACCCGCCCATCCGGCTCGCCGCGGCGAGCCCGGCTGCCAGCACTTCCTTGTGGTCGAGCGGTTTCCCGGTGATCCCGGCTGCCAGGTTGGTCACCAGCGACAGCCCGAAGACCTCCGCGCCGAGCGCGCGGGCCGCGATCGCCTCCAGCACCGTGGACATGCCGACCAGGTCGGCACCCATGGTGCGCAGCATCCGGATCTCGGCCGGCGTCTCGAAGTGCGGGCCGGGCAGTCCCGCGTACACGCCCTCTTCCAGGCTGGGGTCGATCGACCGGGCTACCTCGCGCAGTCGCGGCGAGTACAGGTCGGTCAGGTCGACGAACTGGGCGCCGACCAGGGGCGAGGTCGCGGTCAGGTTCAGGTGGTCGGAGATCAGTACCGGCTGGCCGACCGACATACCCTGGCGCAGGCCGCCCGCGGCGTTGGTCAGCACGATCGCGCGGCAGCCCGCCGCGATCGCGGTGCGCACCCCGTGCACGACCCTGGCGACGCCGTGGCCCTCGTAGTGGTGGGTGCGGCCGAGCAGCACCAGCACCCGCCGGTCGCCGACCCGCACCGAACGCGCGGTGCCGCCGTGACCAGCGACGGTCGGGGCCAGGAAGCCGGGCAGGTCGGCCATGGGCACCTCGGACTCGCCGGCACCGATCACGTCGGCGGCAGGGCGCCATCCCGAGCCGAGCACGATCGCGACGTCGTGCGTTGCGACACCGGTGCGTTCGGCCAGCCCGGCGGCCGCGGCTTTGGCCAGGTCGGCGGGTGAATCGGAAGCGTTGGTCACTGGCGCAGCCTAGTGTCCGCCTCAGTTCGGCGGTGCGAAGGTGGACTTGATCGAGCCGAACAGGGTGCTGCCGGCGCCCTCGCCGTCGGTGACCACGGTCAGCGACACGACCCACAGGTCGTCCCCGTCGGGGAGCAGGTCGGCGTAGGTGGTGCGATGCGCGTTCGCCGAGGGCTGCTGCGTCGAGCCTCCGTCGGTGGTGCGGTAGCCGACCTCCTGGGCCGGTTCACCGCCACCGCCCGGCAGGCCGGTGATGTGCGTCGGCGCCTCCGCCGTGAACCCGAGATCGCCCCCTGACGGCCAGATTCCGCGCAGGCTCTGCAGATAAGCGGCGATACCGAAGCTCGGATAGAACTTGGGATACCACTCGACGGTCAGTTCCTCGGTGCCGTCCGGTTTCACGTAGTGCACCGCGCCGCCGCCGGGGAACGTGGTGGTGCGTTGCTCGGTGAAGGTCTGCCAGCCCTGGGGCACGTCGACGGTGTACTTTCCGCCGCCCTGGCCGTTGGCCAGCGCAGCCGTTCCGTCGGTGGGTACCAGGTTCACCGGCGCGGTCTTGGTCGGCGCCGTGGTCGAGGTGGTCGGGCTCGGTTTGGGCGGTGGCCGCAGGCTCTGCCCGGCGAGCGTGCGCGCCGCGACGAAACCGCCGCCGGCCGCGCCCGCGAACAGCAACACCGCGATCACCAGCAGCGCGACCGTGACCGGCCGCCCCCTGCGCCGCCGGGTCCGGCCGGTCATGAACGGCAGCGGGCCCGGATCGGCGGCCAGCGCCGCAGGCCGCGAGGACGGCGCCGCCGCAGGCTGTCCGGGCTGGGCAACCGGGCTGACCAAGCCCTTCGTCGGGGTGTTGTCGGCGGGGCCCTGCGAGTCCTCCGGCTCGTTCGGGGGGAAGACGCTGGCGCCGGGATCGGGCAACAGCGGCCGGATCCGGCGCCGCACCTCCACCAGGCTGATCCGCGCGGTCGGGTCCTTGACCATCAGCGCGCCGACCACCTCGGCCATGGGCGATTCCGCGGGAAGCCGGGGGATCTCGCCGTGCACCACCTCGGTGACGGTCTCGACCGGGTCGTCGCCCGCGTCGTAGGGCGGGTCGCCGGTGACGGCCGCGTACAGCGTCGCGCCGAGGCCCCACAGGTCGGCGGCGGGTGTGACCGGGTCGCCCGCGGCGGCCTCCGGCGCGATGAACGCGGGCGTGCCCAGGATCAGCCCGCTGTTGGTCATGGTGACCTCGGACATGTTCCGCGCGATGCCGAAGTCGGTGAGCTTGACCTGCCCGTCGTCGCCGATCAGCACGTTGCCCGGTTTGACGTCGCGGTGCGTGATGCCCCTGCGGTGCGCGGCCTCCAGCGCCGCCGCGACCGAGTCCGCGACCTGCGCGGTCTGCTCGATGCTGCACGGACCGTGCCGGCGGATCAGCTCGGCCAGGCTGCGCGACGCGACCAGTTCCATGACCACGTAGGGCTCGCCGTTGTGCCGGGCCACGTCGAAAACGGAGATCACGTTCGGGTGGGTCAACGCGGCGATGGCGCGAGCCTCCCGCAGCGTCCGCTCCCGCACCGATGCGGCCTCGGCCGCCGGCATGCCAGGAGGCAGCCGCACCTCCTTGACCGCGACCGACCGGTGCAGCACCTCGTCGTAGGCGAGCCACACGATGCCCATCGAGCCCCGGCCGATGACATGGCCGAGTCGGTATCGGTCAGCGATCAGCCGATCGTTTCCCGGTTGGTCACTGGTCGTGGGCGGCGGCACGGGGCCCATTGTGACGGAGGTCCGACAAGGAGGCCATCAGGAGGTCTGGTAGTTGGCTGGATCGTTCCCGCGACAAGCCTCACACTGCGATCGGGCTACGTGTCCGTAACATCAAAAGGCATGACCATGCCGCTGGGGAGCCTTGAGCTGGCCGCCGAGTTTCCACCCGCCGGCGCCGCGCGATGGCAGGAGCTGGTGCGCGGGGTGCTGGCCAAATCCGGCTACTCCGCTGATCAACTCGCCGACGCACCCGAACGTCTACTCGCGACCACCAGCTACGACGGCATCACCATCGCGCCGCTGTACACCGCCGATGACCGGGTCGGGTTCACCGGCCTGCCGGGGGTGGCGCCGTTCGTGCGCGGCGCCCGGCCCGAGGGCAACATCAGCACCGGCTGGGACGTCCGCACCCGGCACGAAGGCGGCGATGCGGCCCAGGTCAACAAGGCCATCCTGACCGACCTGGAGAACGGCGTCTCCTCGATCTGGCTCGCGGTGCCCGCCGTGGACCTTGCCGCCGCACTCGACGAGGTGCTGCTGGACCTCGCTCCGATCGTGCTGGACGCGGGCGCGGACGTCGAGGCGGCGGCCGAGGCTCTGCTGGCGCTGCACGCAAAGCGCGGCATTCCGGACAGCGCGGTCATCGGCAACCTGGGCATCGACCCGCTGGGTCGCGCCGCCCGCACCGGCACCCCCGCCGATCTCCCCGCCGCAGCGGCGCTGGCCGAGCGACACGCGTCGCGCTTTCCCCGGCTGCGCACGATGGTCGTGGACGCGTTGCCGTATCACGAGGCCGGCGGCTCGGACGCGCAGGAACTGGGCGCGTCGATCGCCACCGCCGTCACCTACCTGCGGGCCTTCACCGATGCCGGACTCAGCCTTGAGGTGGCCGCGCGCCAACTCGAATTCCGCTACGCGATCACCGCCGACCAGTTCGCCGGCATCGCCAAACTCCGCGCCGCGCGGCGCTTGTGGGCCAGGGTCGGCGACGTGCTCGGCGTCGCGACCCCGCAACGTCAGCACGCGGTGACCTCCTCGGTCATGCTGACCCGCCGCGACCCGTGGGTGAACATGCTGCGCGGCACCATCGCCTGTTTCGCGGCCGGAGTCGGCGGCGCGGACGCGGTCACCGTTGCCCCGTTCGACGCGGCGGTCGGTGCGGACACCGGGTTCTCCCGGCGCGTCGCCCGCAACACCCAGGCGATCCTGCTCGACGAGTCGCATGTGGCCGGTGTGATTGACCCGGCAGGCGGCTCCTGGTACATCGAGTCGCGCACCGACGAACTCGCCCGGCGCGCCTGGGACGTGTTCACCGAGCTGGAACGGGCCGGCGGTATCGAGGCCGAACTGGCCTCCGGAGCCTTCGCGGGGCGTCTGGCCGAGACCTGGCAGCGGCGCGTCGCGAACATCGCCACCCGAACCGATCCGATCACCGGGGTCAGCGAATTCCCCAACCTGACCGAGAAACCGCTGGACCGTCTGCCCCGCCCTGCCCCGCCCGACGGTGGCCTGCCAGTACACCGCTACGCCGCCGACTACGAGGTGCTGCGCGACCGATCCGACGCGATCCTCGCCGAAACCGGCGCCCGGCCAACGGTCTTCCTGGCCACCATCGGATCCATCGCCGCGCACACCGCGCGCGCCGGTTTCGCCGGGAACCTGTTGCAGGCAGGCGGAATCGACACATCACGCGCGGGCGCGACCATCGCCGAATACCAAGCAAGCGGCGCGAAGATCGCCTGCATCTGCGGCACCGACCGCGCCTACGTCGAGCAGGCCGAAACCCTTGCCGCCGCACTGAAATCGGCCGGCGCGACCAAGGTGTTGCTGGCCGGTCCGCGAAACGACGCCTACCCCAGTGTCGACGAATTCCTCTACCGTGGCTGTGACGCACTGGCCGTCCTGCACGATGTCTGGGCTGTGTTGGAGGCAAACTCATGACCATCCCCAACTTCGGTGACATCGAACTCGGCGAACCGACACCGGACTCCGACGCGACCGCCCGGTGGCAGCAGGCGCTGCACGAGAGCACCGGCAAAGGCGCGGACGCGCTGGTCTGGGAAACCCCGGAAGGCATTGGCATCAAAGGGGTCTACACCGCTGCCGACACCGAGGGCCTCGACTTCCTGGCCACCTACCCCGGAATCGTCCCGTTCCTGCGCGGCCCCTACCCGACCATGTACGTGAACCAGCCGTGGACCATCCGCCAGTACGCGGGTTTCTCCACCGCCGAGGAGTCCAACGCGTTCTACCGCCGCAACCTGGCCGCAGGCCAGAAGGGCCTCTCGGTCGCCTTCGACCTGGCAACCCACCGCGGCTACGACTCCGACCACCCGCGCGTCGCAGGCGACGTCGGCATGGCGGGCGTCGCCATCGACTCCATCTACGACATGCGCCAACTGTTCGACGGCATTCCGTTGGACAAGATGAGCGTCTCCATGACCATGAACGGCGCGGTCCTGCCGGTGATGGCGTTGTACGTGGTGGCCGCCGAAGAACAGGGCGTCGCACCGGAACAGCTGGCCGGGACCATCCAGAACGACATCCTCAAAGAGTTCATGGTCCGCAACACCTACATCTACCCGCCACAGCCCTCCATGCGCATCATCTCGGACATCTTCGCCTACACCTCCACCAGGATGCCGAAGTTCAACTCGATCTCCATTTCCGGCTACCACATGCAGGAAGCCGGCGCCACCGCCGATCTGGAACTCGCCTACACCCTTGCCGACGGCGTCGAGTATCTGCGCGCGGGTGTCGACGGCGGGTTGGACGTGGACACTTTCGCGCCGCGGCTCTCGTTCTTCTGGGCGATCGGCATGAACTTCTTCATGGAGGTCGCGAAACTCCGTGCCGCGCGGCTGTTGTGGGCCAAGCTGGTCAACCAGTTCGGCCCGAAGAACACCAAGTCGCTCTCGCTGCGCACGCACTGCCAGACCTCGGGATGGTCGCTGACCGCGCAGGACGTCTACAACAACGTCGTCCGCACCTGCGTCGAGGCGATGGCCGCGACCCAGGGCCACACCCAGTCGCTGCACACCAACGCGTTGGACGAGGCCCTCGCGCTGCCCACCGACTTCTCCGCGCGGATCGCCCGCAACACGCAGTTGTTGCTACAACAAGAATCCGGCACGACCAAGGTGATCGACCCGTGGGGCGGCAGCGACTTCATCGAACGACTCACCTACGAACTCGCGGCCAAGGCCTGGGGGCACATCACCGAGGTCGAGGAGGCGGGCGGCATGGCCAAGGCCATCGACGCCGGCATCCCCAAGCTGCGCATCGAGGAGGCCGCCGCGCGCACCCAGGCCCGGATCGACTCTGGGCGCCAGCCGGTCATCGGCGTGAACAAGTACCGCGTGCTCGACCCGGCCGACGACGAGCAGGTCGAGGTGCGCAGCGTCGACAACGCCGAGGTACGCGCGCAGCAGATCGCCAAACTCGAACGGCTCCGCGCCGAACGCGACCCGAAAGCCGTCGAAACCGCCCTCAACGCCCTGACCAGCGCGGCACATGCCACAAGCAATAGCGATATGTCGACAAATCTACTGGCGCTGGCCATCAACGCGGCCCGCGCCAAGGCCACCGTCGGCGAGATCTCCGCCGCTCTGGAGACCGCGTGGGGCCGGCATTCCGGGCAGATCCGTACCATCTCCGGCGTGTACCGGCAGGAGGTCGGCGAGTCGCCGAACGTGGATCGGGCCAGGGAACTGGTCGCCGAGTTCGCCCGCGAGGAAGGTCGCCAGCCCCGCATCCTGGTCGCGAAAATGGGACAGGACGGACACGACCGAGGTCAGAAGGTGATCGCGACCGCCTTCGCCGACCTCGGCTTCGACGTCGACGTGGGCCCGCTGTTCGCCACCCCGGCCGAGGTCGCCCGCCAGGCCGTCGAGGCCGACGTACACGTCGTCGGCGTCAACTCGCTCGCCGCAGGCCACCTCACCCTGGTCCCGGCGCTGCGCGCCGCCCTGGCCGAACTCGACCGGGCCGACATCATGATCGTGGTCGGCGGCGTCATCCCACCCCAGGACTACGACACGCTGCGCGCGGCGGGCGCGTCCGCGATCTTCGGCCCTGGCACGGTCATCGCGGAGGCCGCCATCGACCTCATCCGCGAGCTGGCCGGGCGGCACGGGCTGGAGCTCAAGTAACCCCGATGCCACGAAAGATCGACGTCGCCGCGTACGCGGCAGGCGTGCGCGCCGGGGACCGGGCGATCCTGGCCAGGGCCATCACCCTGGTCGAGTCCAACCTGGCCGAACACCGAGACCGCGCCCAAGAGCTCCTGGTCGAACTGCTGCCCGACGCGGGCGGCGCGGATCGGGTCGGCATCACCGGTGTGCCAGGGGTCGGCAAGTCGACCTTCATCGACGCGCTCGGCACCAGCCTCACCGGGTCCGGGCACCGCGTCGCCGTGCTCGCCGTCGATCCGTCCTCGACCAGGACCGGCGGCAGCATCCTCGGCGACAAGACCAGGATGAACCGCCTGGCCACCGACCCGGCCGCGTTCGTTCGCCCCTCGCCAACTGCCGGCACGCTCGGCGGGGTGGCCCGCGCGACCAGGGAAACCATCGTGCTGATGGAGGCCGCAGGCTACGACACCGTGCTGGTGGAGACCGTCGGCGTCGGCCAGTCCGAGGTCGCGGTGGCCAACATGGTCGACACCTTCCTGTTCCTGACCCTCGCTCGAACCGGCGACAGCCTGCAGGGCATCAAGAAGGGCGTCCTCGAAATCGCCGACGTCATCGCGGTCAACAAGGCCGACGGTGACCACGAACGCGACGCCGCCAAGGCCGCCCGCGAACTCGCCGGTGCCCTACGCCTGCTGCCCGCAGGCGACTCCTCCGCCTGGCGCACCCCAGTGCTGACCTGCAGCGGGCTGACCGGCGCCGGTCTCGACCAGGTCTGGGACAAGATCAAGGCGCACCGCGCGGCCCTTGTCGACGCGGGCGAGTTCGAGGCGAAACGTGCCCGTCAACAGGTCGACTGGACCTGGTCCATGGTCCGCGACACCCTGCTCGGCGACCTGCACGCCGCGCCAGCCGTCCGCGCGATCGTGCCGGAGATCGAGGCCCAGCTCCGGGCCGGTGAGCTGACCGCGACGCTGGCCGCCAGTCGAATCCTGGCCGCGTTCGCCTCGCGCGGGTAGTTGTCTCGCCGCGTCACTAGCCCGCGTGACCCGATGGTGTCCGCGACTGCCCGACCTTTCGCGACATTCGGGTGGTCTTGCTTGCACAGCGTCTTGATCATTATTCTGGTGTCAACCATTTGGTGTTACTGCCATCGAGTTATCGGGTGCACACTGAGTGATAGGGCGCGCCGAGTTCGGTCGCCGACGGCGGTGAGGGAGGCGCGCGGTGCTGAACCTGCGCAGGGTGTTTCGGCCCGCGTTCGCGGTGGGGTTCGCGCTCGTCACACTGGCCCTGTTCGCCGGTCCCGCCGCCGCGACGCAGGCCGGTCTGGATTCGTCCGGTCCGGTCGCCGCGCTGGAACTACCGTCTGCCGCACTGACCTCAAGTTCGATACATCAGGGTTCAGCAATAGCCCCGCGTCACGAGGCAGGCGCTGTCACCACGACTCCCGCGCCCAACTTCAACCAACAGGTGCAGAACGCCACTTCGCAAGACACCCGGCACAAACTCGCACTTGGCATCGCCTGTGTGGTGCTGCTCATCATCGTCTACTTCGGTCGGCGAATCCGTAACCGGCACAACAAGAAGCTGAAGAACGCCGCGAAGGGCAGCGGCTGATTCCCACCAGGACGGCCGGATCGACGCAAGTTCTCCTACGCGGGCCCTTCGGTTCGGCAGAATCCTGACCCACCGCTCAGCGCAGCGACCCGACCGGCGGTCTCGCAGACCGCCCATCCCCGCGGTTGCGTTTCATGCATCGTGCAAGATGAATTCGAAATGGGCACCCGGAACCGGTGACCAAGCCGAGCCGCGGCCCATTCGATTCAGTTGGCGTGGGCCGGCTTGTTCTGTCGCAGGTTGCTGCCCATGGCGTCGGCGAGGAGGAACAGCGTGACCGTGGTGGACTCCCGTGATTGCTCCGAAGGAGCCAAGGACCTACGGGAGCATGACATGCTGCTCACCGAAACCGGGGTCAGCATGGCTCCCGTGGCGGATTTCGGTGCCGGTCAAGGACCGTCCTGGTTGGATGGCTGGCTGGCTGACAACCTGGTCGACCTGCTCGCCTGGCGTAGGCACATCCACGCGAACCCGGAATTGTCCCGGCACGAATTCGCCACGACCGAACTCGTGGCAAAAATTCTCTCATCGGCCGGCCTCGAACCCCGCATCATGCCCGGTGGCACCGGCCTGATCTGCGACATCGGCAGCGGCCCCGCCTGCATCGCGCTACGCGCCGACCTGGACGCCCTCCCGCTGGCCGAGGCGACCGACCTGGACTTCAAGTCCACCGTGGATGGTGTCTGCCACGCCTGCGGCCACGACATGCACACCGCCGCCCTGCTCGGCGCCGGTCTCGCCCTTGCCGCCGCCCCGAAACTGCCCGGCCGCGTCCGACTCATCTTCCAGCCCGCCGAGGAGGTCATGCCCGGCGGCGCGCTCGACGTGATCGCCGCGGGCGGCCTCGACGGCGTTGAACGCATCTTCGCCCTGCACTGCAACCCGCAGATCGAGGTCGGCAAGATCGGCACCAGGGTCGGCCCCATCACCGCCGCCGCCGACATGCTCGAACTGCGGCTGACCTCACCCGGCGGCCACACCTCCCGCCCGCACCTGACCGCCGACCTGGTGCACGCGCTCGGCACCGTCATCACCGGCCTGCCCACCCTGCTGTCCCGCCGCGTCGACCCGCGCTCCGGCACCGTCCTGGTGTGGGGCGCGGTGCATGCGGGCGAGGCGGCCAACGCGGTCCCGCAGGACGGCGTGCTGCGCGGCACCCTGCGCACCAGCGACCGGGAGACCTGGGCCGAACTGGAACCGCTGGTCGCCGGCCTGGTCGGCTCGTTGCTGCTGCCCACCGGCGTCGGCTTCGACCTGCAACACCGGCGCGGCGTCCCGCCGGTCGTCAACGACGAGGAGACCACCGAGCTGCTGCAACTCGGCGCCCGCGCCGCGCTCGGCGACGACGCGGTGGTCACCGCGCCGCAGTCCTCCGGCGGCGACGACTTCGGCTGGTACCTCGAACACGTGCCCGGCTCGTTCGCCCGCCTCGGCGTCTGGCCGGGCGCCGGCCCGACCGACGACATCCACCGCCCCACCTTCGTAGCCGACGAGCGCGCCCTCCCCGTCGCCGTTCGCGTCCTGGTCCACACCGCCCTGGCCACCCTCGCCTGATCCGCCCAGCCTGATCCCCACCCCCAAACTCCGCGCCCGCCCGGCGGTGTGCGGCCGGTTCACAGCCTCCGTGAACCG
>DASYBO010000079.1:0-10981 GCA_036500685.1 Pseudonocardiaceae bacterium
GATGTCGGCTTCGCGACCGGCCAACCCGAGCATACGTTTGCCTGCCGCCGCGATCATGATCCTGGGCCGGTCGTCGCCGAGCGCCCGCACCGCGTCCGCGACCCGGTCGACCCGCTCCCCCGGCGTGCCGAACGGCAGCCCGAACAGCTCGGCTTCGCGTGCCGCGTCGGGCCGCCCCGCACCGAGGCCGAGTTCGAAGCGACCGTCGGAGAGCCGGTCGAGGCTGGCGGTCTCCCAGGCGATGGCCGCGGCCGGGCGCAGCGGCGCAGCCAGCACGAACGTGCCCAGCCGCAGCTCGGTGGTGACTGCGGCGGCAGCGGCGAGCGCGGAGAACGGGGCGGCCACGTTGACCGTGTCGGGCATCAGCAACGTGTTGAAGCCGACGTCCTCGACCTGCCGCGCGAGGGCAGGCGCGGCATCCGGTGAGAGGCGCCCTCGC
This sequence comes from Pseudonocardiaceae bacterium, assembly GCA_036500685.1. Classification (GTDB taxonomy): domain Bacteria; phylum Actinomycetota; class Actinomycetes; order Mycobacteriales; family Pseudonocardiaceae; genus CAJCJE01. The sequence continues at coordinate 440 of DASYBO010000079.1, forward strand.
CGCGTACGTAGCCCGACGTACACGAGCGGGGCCGGGTTCCGACCCATTGGTCGGAACCCGGCCCCGCTACGGCGTGGGGTGGCGGCTCAGTGGAAGGAGTCGCCGCAGGCGCAGGAGCCCGACGCGTTCGGGTTGTCGATGGTGAAGCCCTGCTTCTCGATGGTGTCGACGAAGTCGATCACCGCGCCCTGCAGGTACGGCGCGCTCATCCGGTCGACGGCCACCTTCAGGCCGCCGAAGTCCTGGAACAGGTCGCCGTCGAGGGTGCGCTCGTCGAAGAAGAGCTGGTAGCGCAGACCGGAGCAGCCGCCGGGCTGGACGGCGATACGCAGGTGCATGTCGTCCCGACCCTCCTGGTCGAGCAGCGCCTTCGCCTTCGTGGCGGCCGTCTCGCTCAGCGTGACACCGGTCGTCTCGGTGGCGGTAGTGCTCTCGGTAGTCATCGCTCTCCTCAGAGATCTCGTGGGGCCGCTCTCGCGGCTTCAGCCCCGCACATAGCCGGTCAACACATGCCAACCAGGACAGGACCGAAGTTTGTTCCCGTACGCCCATGGTCCCACAACCGAAACCGACCCGAGGTGACTCCGGCCACCCCGCCCTGTCATACCCTGGTGAGGTGAAGTTTCCGCGTCTCCGTTCCGCCGGTGCCACCGAATCGGACGAAGTGGCCACCGACGAGGTGGACGCTGTCGAGGAAGAAACCCTGACCAGTGCCGGCCGTGGGGCCACGACCCCGAAGAAGGGCAGGCCGACGCCGAAGCGCCGCGACGCGCAGGGCCAGCGCCGGGGTCCCGTCCCGCCGCCGCCGATGACGCAGCGCGAGGCGTCCAAGCGCAACGCGGCGACCAAGGAGGAGCGCAGGGAGCAGCGCGAGGAACGTCGCCGCGGCCAGGCTTCGGGTGACCCTCGTTACATGATGACCAAGGACCGTGGCCCGGTGAAGGCCTACATCCGCGACGAGGTCGACACCCACCGCCACATGGTCGGCCTGTTCATGCCGCTGGTCGCGGTGGTGCTGGTGATCACCGTCCTGTTGTCCTCCCGCCCGACCCTGCAGGTCTACAGCACGCCGATCCTGCTCGCGCTGCTGATCGTGATGGTCGGCGAGGGGCTGTGGATCAGCCGCAGGGTGGTCAGGAAGGTGCGGGTGGAGTATCCCGAGGCGCCGGACCGCTCCTTCAGCATCGGCTGGTACGCGGTGCAGCGGGCGATGACCATCCGCAAGCTCCGGCTGCCCAAGACGCGGCTGAAGCCAGGCGAAGAGCCCGTGGCCTACCGCGACTGAATCGTCCTGGAGCGCGCTCCAACTAGTTAGTTCAGCGAACAACAACTGACTAGGCTCAGGCGTATGGAGTTCCGTCGTCTTGGCCGCAGCGGCCTTTCGGTCAGTGAAATCTCGTACGGCAACTGGCTCACGCACGGCTCGCAGGTCGAGGAGGAGCAGGCGACGGCGTGCGTGCACGCCGCCCTCGACGCGGGCATCACGACCTTCGACACCGCGGACGTGTACGCCCAGACGCGGGCCGAGTCCGTGCTGGGGCGGGCGCTGGCCGGGCAGCGCAGAGAAGGTCTTGAGATCTTCACCAAGGTGTTCTGGCCGACCGGTCCCGGCCGCAACGACAGGGGCCTTGGCCGCAAACACATCCTGGAGTCGGCGACCAACTCGCTCAGGCGGCTGCAGACCGACCACATCGACCTCTACCAGGCGCACCGGTTCGACCGGAGTACCCCGCTCGAGGAAACCTTCCTCGCCTTCGCCGATCTGGTCCGCCAGGGCAAGGTGCTCTACATCGGCGTGTCCGAGTGGACCGCCGACGAGATCACCCGAGGCGCGGCGCTCGCGCGCGAACTGCACGTGCCCTTCGTCTCCAACCAGCCGCAGTATTCGATGCTGTGGCGGGTGATCGAGCGGCAGGTGGTGCCGGCGTCCGAGCGGGAGGGACTGAGCCAGATCGTCTGGTCGCCGATCGCCCAGGGCGTGTTGACCGGCAAGTACAAGCCGGGTGAGCAACTGCCGGCCGGTTCGCGGGCGACCGACGACAAGGGCGGCGCGGACAACATCCGGCACTGGCTGCGCGATGACGTGCTGGAGCGGGTGCAGCGGCTGCGGCCGATCGCCGATCAGGCCGGGCTGACCATGCCGCAGCTCGCGGTGGCATGGGTGCTGCACAACCCGAACGTGGCATCGGCGATCGTCGGCGCGTCCCGGCCGGAACAGGTCACCGAGACCGCGAAGGCGGCCGGCGTCGAACTGACCGACGAGGTCGTCGAGGCGATCGACGATGTGCTCGGCAGCGTCGTCGACCGCGACCCGAGCCACACGCTCAGCGTCTGAATCCGAGCGAGCCTGCTCCCGGTCAGGAGTCGTCGGTCACGATTCATCGGCTGGGAGCAGGCTCATCGGCCCGTACAGCTCCTCCTCGTCCTCCAGTAGCGTCACCTGCTGCACGCCCGCGTCGAACAGGTCCTGCCAGTTCGCGCTGAGCCAGTCCTCGGCCTCGACCTGGCCGGTGAACTTCTCGACCGGGCCGGTCAGCTCGTCCCCCTTGGCGTCGGCGTACCGCCAGCGATAGTCCACTGTGTGCTCCTCGTGTTCGGCGTCCCGGTAACGTTCCCGTTCACCTCATCACACCCGGGAGTCGCTTGTGACGCTGCGCACGTTGGTGCTGGGCGGCGCGCGCTCCGGCAAGTCCGCGCACGCCGAGGGACTGGTATCGCCGACCGGTCCGGTCAGCTACCTGGCCACCGGGCGCCGCGATCCGACCGATCCGGAGTGGAGCGCACGGATCGCCGCGCACGTCGCGCGCAGGCCCGCGCACTGGGAGACGGTCGAGATCGCCGACGCGGCGCTGCTGGCCGACCTGATCTCCGACGCGTTCGACGCCGACCCGACCCTGCTTGTCGACGACCTGGCGACCTGGCTGACCGGCATGCTGGACGAGGTACGCGGCTGGGACGGCCGCCCCTCGGCGCTGCGCCTTGCCGAGAGCTACCTGGACAAGCTGGTCGACGCGGTGGCCACCACTCGGGCCAGGCTGGTGCTGGTCTCGGCCGAGGTCGGCCTCGGCGTGGTGCCGGCGACCCCTTCTGGCAGGCTGTTTCGGGACCTGCTCGGCACGCTCAACGCGCGCCTCGCGCAGGTGTGCGACGAGGTGCTGCTCCTCGTGGCCGGCATCCCGCTGCAGCTGAAATACCCAGCAACTGAAGGCATTCACCGGAGGTAGCCCCATGACGGTCCCGGACAGCGTCGGTGTGTTCGCCGTCCAACCACCGGACGAGACGGCGCGGCAAGCCGCGGTGGCCCGTCAGGCCCAGCTGACCAAGCCGGCAGGTGCCCTCGGTGTGCTGGAGGAACTCGGCAACTGGGTCACCGCGTGCCAGGGCATCTGCCCACCGCGCCCGTTCCAGCGGCCACGGGTCGTGGTGTTCGCCGGTGACCACGGGGTCGCCGCCAGCGGCGTTTCCGCGTACCCGAGCGAGGTCACCGGGCAGATGGTGGCGAACTTCCTGGCCGGTGGCGCCGCGATCAACGTGCTCGCGGCGACCGCGGGCGCGAGCGTGCGGGTCGAGGACATCGCGGTCGACGCGGACACCCCGGAGTCGGTGCGCAAGTTCAAGATCCGTCGGAGCAGCGGGTCGATCGACCGGGAGGACGCGCTGACCGAGGCCGAGACCGAGGCGGCGATCGCGGCCGGCAAGGCCATCGCCGACGAGGAGGTCGATGGCGGCGCCGACCTGCTTGTCGCCGGCGACATGGGCATCGGCAACACCACCCCGGCCTCGGTGCTGATCGCCGCGCTGGTCGGGGCGGAGCCGGTGTCGGTGGTCGGTCGCGGCACCGGCATCGACGACCACGCGTGGATGCGCAAGGCCGCGGCGATCCGGGACGGTCTGCGTCGTTCCCGCGCCGCGCACAGCGACCCGCGTGGCCTGCTGCGCATCGCCGGTGGCGCGGACCTCGCGGCCATGGCCGGGTTCCTGGCCCAGGCCGCGGTGCGCAAGACCCCGGTGATCCTGGACGGTGTCGTGGTGAGCGCGGCGGCGGCGATCGCCGACCGGCTCGCGCCGGGCGCGCGGGACTGGTGGTGGGCCGGGCACCGTTCGGTCGAGCCCGCGCACACCCTGATCCTCGGCCACCTCGGCCTGACCCCGTTGCTGGAGCTGGACATGCGCCTTGGCGAGGGGTCCGGCGCGGTGGCCGCGCTGCCGCTGGTCATCGGCGCGACCAGGGTGCTGGCCGAGATGGCGACCTTCACCGACGCTGGGGTTTCGGAAGAGGCGAAGAACGAAGAGGCCACCGCTGGCTAGCCATCGGCCGGTGGCGGGGCTGCGGTTCGCCGCGTCCCTGCTGACCGTGCTGCCGGTCCGGCTGGGCGCGGACGTCACCGTCGACCGCGTCCTTGCCGGCTGGGCGATCGGGTCCGCGCCGCTGGTCGGCGCGGTGCTCGGCGCGTTCGGCGCCGGTCTGCTCGCCGGGTTGGTGCTGATCGGGGCGCCAGCGCTGCTGGCCGGGTTGCTGGTGGTGGGCGCGCTCGCGCTGGCCACCCGAGGCATGCACGTCGACGGGCTCGCCGACACCGCCGACGGCCTCGGCTGCTACGGCCCGCCCGAGCGTGCGCTCGCGGTCATGAAGGACGGCGGAGCCGGGCCGTTCGGCGTTGTCGCGTTGCTCGTGGTGCTCGGCGCGCAGGCGATCAGCCTGGCCACGCTGGCGCAAACCGGTCGCTGGTGGGCGGCCGGACTGGCGATCGCGGCGGGCCGGGTCGCGTTCGTGTGGTGCTGCCGCCGCGGGGTTCGCGCGGCTCGGCCGGAGGGGTTCGGCGCCCTCGTCGCCGGTACTCAGCCGATCCTCGTCGCGTTGGCCTGGTGGGTGGTGGTGGCGGGCGCGGCCGGGTTCGCGGTGCCGGGGCGATGGTGGCAGGGGCCAGCCACGGTTGTCGTTGCCGCGCTGGCCGTCGCCGGGCTCTCCGTCCACACGCGACGCCGGTTCGGTGGCCTCGTCGGCGACGTGCTCGGCGCGTCCTGCGAGCTGACCGTGTTGATCGTGCTCGCCGGCTGCGCGCTGGGCTGATCAGTCGGTGAGCGCGGGACCGTCGAGGACGATGCGGCGCTGGTCGGCCGGGTCGATGCGGATCGGCACCGTGGCCCCGACATGGCCGTAGCGGGCGACGCGGCCGGCATGCTTGAAGCCGAACCGAGCCAGCGCGGAGTAGCGGCTGCCATCGGCGCGGTGCACGTCGAGCGCGACGTGGGCGATGCGCCCGCCCGGCGGCAACAGGCGCGCGGCCACCGGGAGAAAGTCGATGCCGGTGATGGTCGCGGTCGCGCTTTCGCCCTGCAGGTAAAGGATCTCTGCCTCACCGACGTTGACGGGTTCGGTGCCGTCGACGAGCGGCTGGTTGCCGCACTCGATCATGTACCGCTCCTCGACCATGTCCCGTAACCGCGTCGGCACGGCCCCGGCCTGCGGCACAATGTCCGGGTCGACGCCGAGCCGGATGGCCCGCGCGACCTGGTCCGCATACTGCCTGGCGCCCTGTTCCTGGGCGAACTGGCTGCTCCTGGCCGGCCACTCGACAACGAACTTCGACGGCTTGGTGCAGTCGATGCGCGCCGGGTACTCGTGTTTGACCTCCGGCCGGACGTCGTTCTGGGTGCGCACCAGCCGGTCGTGCGCGCTCGTCGCGGGCAGCCCTGGGCCGGTGAGGACGCCGGCGATGTCCAGCCGGACATAGCCGTCGTCGAGGGTGACCGGGTTGACCGAGACAACGCGGAAGGTGCCGTCGATCGGTTCGCGCAGCCGGTGGCCGCGAACCCATTTCGCCATCACAGCCAGACATTCTCGCGCAACGCGGGGGCGGGCCGGCCCGGGGCCGGACGGACATCACACCAGGTTCCGTCGAACGGGGAGGTGCCCGCCTCCGCCAACGCGATCACCCGCTCCCCTCGGCCCGTGGTGCTGCCGGCGCGGGGTCCGCGCGTCCTGCGAGCTGACCGTGCTGATCGTGTTCGCCGGATGCGCGCTGGGCGGTGCATGATGACCTCGTGCCCAAGGGACTGCACGTGCTCAACGAGGGTTTGGCGTCTCTGTTCGAGATCATCGCGCCACCCGCACTCGCCTGGTGGGGTTCTCACCTTGGCGGCAACTCCGTCGATAACGTGCTGCTCGGCGTCGGCATGCCGCTGCTCGCGATCGTCTTGTGGGGACTGTTCGCCGCGCCTCGGTCCGTCGTTCGCACCCCCATGGTCGGCGTGCTGAGCGTGAAGGTCGTGGTGTTCGGCGGTGCCGCGTTCGGCTTGTGGTTTTCCGGCCTGCACGTGCTCGCGATCGTGTTCGCGGCGCTGGTCGCGATCAACACCACGATCGCGACCATCGACCGCAACGCGGCCGTACGTGTGTCGAGGGGGGCTTAGCCAAGCCGGGCGGCGACGCTGGGCAGCAGCCGCAGCGCGTTCTCCCGGTACATCGCCGCACGAAGCGGATCGGTCAGCACCGGGTCGGCGTCGATCAGCTCGTTGACGACGCCGAAGATCCACGCTGGCGCCAGGGCATAGTCGGTGCCGTAGAGGATCCGGTCCGGTCCGGCGTAGCCGAGCAGGCTCGGCGTGGCCGAAGGCGAGGTCGGCTGGGCGGTGTCGTAGTAGAACCGAGCGAGTCGGGTGCCGATGTAGGGCAGGTAGCCGCCACCGTGCGGCAGGATGACCCGCAGCCCGGGATGCCGGTGCATCGTGCCGGAGGTGATGAGCCGTTGCGCGGCTCTGGTGGTGTCGGCCATGAAAGTCGGTGACAGCGGTGGCAGGTGGCCACGGCCGCCTAGCCGAACGCGCCCGGCGGTAGCGCGGGAGCCGGCCAGTCCGGGTCGGGGCGGAAGTCGCACCAGGTTCCGTCGAACGGGAACGCGCCCGCTTGCGTCAACGCGATCATCCGCTCCCCTTCGGCGCGCAGCCGCGCCAGCTGGTCCGCGCTGAGCCGGCCCGCCTCGACCGCGGCGTCCGCCTCGTCCTCGTCCTTCCACCGCCAGCGCCGCTGCGGATCCACGGCGACGTCCAGCGCGCCGTCGATCCGGTCGGTGCCGATGTCGTTGCGGCCCAACGGAATCTCCAGGTTCACGTACCAGCCGATGAACTCCATGGCTGGCGTGAAGAACCACCACACCGACGACCATTCGCCCTCGGTGATCACCCGCAATGTCGACGTGCCGTGCCAGGTGCCCGGCACCCGAACGCGCGGCAGCCGAAACATCTCGTTCAGCGGCGCCTGGCGCGGATCGCGGCCGTCGGGCAGCCGCGTGTTGACGATCGGCGTGTCCTTGGGCAGCCAGCCGACCACGGTGTTGCCGTCATCGCGCAGCACGCGCAGCGGATGGTGCTGGCCGATGGTGTCGTCGGTGCGCAGGAAGCGTTGGACGAACGTCTCGCCCGGCTGCCAGATCCGGCTCACCTGGTGTGCAGCTCGACGAACGGCGGCTTGACCACGGCGCAGCGCAGCGGCCTGCCGCGCACGTCGACGACGAGTTCGCCGCCCGGTTCCACACCGGCGGCCGAGTCGATCAGCGCCAGCGCGATGCCGGCCTTCAGCGTCGGGGAGAACGTGCCCGAGGTGGTCTCGCCGATCTGCTTGCCGTCCGCGTCGAGCACCGGCATGCCGGGGCGGGGAATGCCGCGATCGATGGCGCGCAGTCCGCGCAGCCGCCGCTTCGGGCCCTCCGCGCGCTCGGCGACCAGCGCGTCGTGCCCGCTGAACGCGTCCTTCTTCCAGCCGACCGCCCAGCCCGCGCCGGCCTGCACCGGGCTGATCGACAGCGACAGTTCGTGGCCGTGCAAGGGATAGCCCATCTCGGTGCGCAGCGTGTCCCGCGCCCCGAGGCCGGCCGCGCGCCCGCCGAACGAACCCGCCGAGGCAAGCAGCGCGTCCCACAACGGGGTGGCGTCGGCGCTGCGCGGCAGCAGTTCGAAACCGTGTTCGCCGGTGTAACCGGTGCGGCAGACCCGGACCGACTTCCCCTGCCACTGCGCGTCCACGAACGCCATGTAGTCCAGTTCGGTCGGCAGACCCAGTTCGGCAAGCACGTCCGAGGAGCGCGGGCCCTGCACGGCGAGCACGCCGAAGTGCCTGTGCTGGTTGGTGATGCCGATGCCGGCCGGCGCCGCCGCACTCAACCGGGCGACGATCTCGGCGTTGTTGGCGGCGTTGGGCACGATGAACACCTCGTCGTCGCCGACCAGGTAGCAGATCAGGTCGTCAACGACGCCGCCGTCCTCGGTGCACAGCATCGTGTACTGGGCCTTGCCGGGGCCGATGCGCCGCAGGTCGTTGGTGAACCGGCTGTTCGCGAACTCGGCGGCGCCAGGACCGGCGATCAGCGCCTTGCCGAGGTGTGACACATCGAAGACGCCGACCGACTCGCGTACCGCCGCGTGTTCGGCGACGACGCCGCCGCCCGCGTACTCCAGCGGCATCTCCCAGTCGCCGAACGGACCGAACTTCGCGTCGAGTGCCTCGTGGGCGGCGTGCAGCGGACTGCGCAGCTTCGATGTGGTCACGGCCAGGACGTTACCCGGCTCGACAGTGTTCAGATCTTCAACACCTGGTCGTGTTTCGGCCGCTCGGGCACGGGCTTGTGCCTGGTCAACGAGACCAGCGGCCCCACAGCAGCACCGACACCCATGGCAAGCAGGGACACCGCGAGCGCGACCGGCGGCATGGCCACGACCAGCAGCACGGACAGGCCGAGGCCGAGGCAGGCGGTGCGCGCGGGCCAGACGCGTTCGTGCCGTTCCAGCAGCCGTCCCGCTGCGTTGGTGAACGCGGCCGCAAACAGCGCGCAGGTCGCGGCGAGCTCGATCGCGGCGACCGGGGTGAGTAACAGCACGGCGACGATCCCACCAAGACCGACCGCGATCGCCCCGATCGCGGTCCGATCGAGGCTGGTGGGCAGGTCGCCCGCGTCGGCCATGGCCCGCACGGTCTGCCGAGTGCCGCCGACCAGGGCTAACAGCACGCCGATGGTGGCCGCGGCAACACCGGCGGTGAGGATCGGGTCCAGCGCGGACGCGTTGGCGGCGGCGAGCGCGTCGCGCAGCGGGTCGGGCGAGAGCGCCATCCGAGTCGGGCCGAGTTCGCGCAGCAGCGCGGTGCCGACCGCGAGGTAGGTGCCCAACGCGATCAGGACCAGCACCGGCACCACCAGCTTGGCCCTTGGCCGGGAGCCGGTTTCGCGCTGGTCGCCACCGAGGAACCCGAAGAACAGCACACCGGCCGCGGGCAGCAGCTCGACCGGGTTGTCCGCACCGGGCAGGCCGGCCGGCAGCGGGCCGCTCACCTGATGCGGAGCCGGCACCGCGAAACACGCGACCACCACGACGGCCAGCGTGACCAACACCACGGCCACCAGCACCCGGCCCAACGGGATCGGCAGGCGCGCCGCGGCCATCTGGGCGACGACGGCGAGCACGAGCGCGGCGAATGCCCCGACCAGTGGCCGCTCCGGCGTGACGTAAGCGCCGAAGCAGCCGGCCACCGCGGCCATGCCGGCGACCCTGCCGAGCAGGGCCACCCCGCCCGCCAGCCGACCCGGCCAGCGGCCGAGCAGTTCGCGGGCATAGCGGTAGCCACCGCCGTTACGGGGATAGGCGCGGGCAAGGTCGGTGGTCGAACACGCGGTGCACACCGCGACCAGCGCGGCGATGGCAAGGCCGACCAGCATCCAGCGCCCGGCGAGCCCGGCGGCGGGGGCGAGCCCGACGAGAACACCCGCACCGAGCATGGCGCCAAGGCCGCCAGCAACCGCATTGGTAGTGCTGGAACGTTCCCGTAGTGGCCGGGTCACGGTGGATAACGGTGCCACACCCGCCATCCATCCGATATCAACCCACCGGATGAAACTCGTTAGCATGCATCACAAACCAACAGGGTTGATGAAAACCCCACGTCAGCGTCCTACGGAGAGACCCTTGCCAACGCCGAAACTCGCGCTCAGCGGTAACACCTCCGCCGATGTCCTTGGCTCACCAGCCGAAACGGTCATCGTCGGCACCATCCAGGGATCGGACGGTGTCGAACTGGCGCCCGGTGCGGAGCCTGTTGACGACGCGCTGGAGGGCAAGCTGGCCGCCCTGCTGACCAGCCTCGGCGCCACCGGCAAAGCCGACGAGGTCATCAAGCTGCCCACCTTCGGCAAGCTCTCCTCGGGAGTCGTGCTCGCGGCCGGCCTCGGCAAGCGGGACGGCGAGCTCAAGCCCGAGCAGGTGCGGCGCGCCGCCGGTGCCGCCGCCCGCGCCCTGGCCGGCACCAAGCGCGCGTACTCCCTGCTCTCCACCCTGGACCTACAGGCCGCGGCCGAGGGCGCGGTGCTCGGTGCGTACGTGTTCACCGAGTACAAGTCGGACGCGGGTCGCGCCCCGATCGGCCGGGTCGACCTCGCCGTCGACGACGCGACCGCCAAGGAGCGCAAGACCACCCTGAAGGCGGCCACCGCGATCGCCGAGGCGGTGTGCACCGCGCGCGACCTGATCAACACCCCGCCCAACGACCTGTACCCG
>DASYBO010000080.1:0-26655 GCA_036500685.1 Pseudonocardiaceae bacterium
GACACGCTGCTGGAGACGTTCGTCTTCGCCTACATGGGCCTGCAGTGCAAGTTCATCTTCACAGCGCTGACCCCGAGCGGCCTGTCCTGGCCGTCCTTTGTGGTCGGTGCGGTACTGGTTCTGTTGGCAGTGCTGCTGATCCGTCCGCTGTGGATATTCCTGACCTACGGTCGCGCCCTGGCCGTCAACGGGCTGCTGCGTCGCATCCTCGGCGCCGAACACCTCGTCGCGAAGGCGCGGAGACGGGAGCAACGCCGCGAACGGCACAACCTCGGCGGCCCGCCGCAAGCCGAGTACCTGACCTGGCGCTACCTCACGGTGATCTCCTGGACCGGCATGCGCGGCGTGGTCACCCTGGCCGCCGCCGCCGGTATTCCGTCGTCCTTTCCGCACCGCGACGTCATCCAGGCGCTCGCGTTCGTGGTCGCGGTCGGCACCCTGCTCATCCAGGGCCCGACCCTGCCGCCGCTGATCCGCGCGCTGAACATCTCCGCGCCCGAGGAACGCGAGTACGAGGCCGAATCGGTGCACAACGCCCGGCTGATCATCCGATCCGCGACCGAACGGACCATGCGGGACATCTTCACCAAGCCGCCCGAAGGCGTCGACCCGCAACTGCTGGTCAAGTACAAGACCCGGATCAGCACGATGCTCGCGGCCCGTCGAGAGAGCGACGACACCGACCAGGAAACCGTGGCCGAGCAGGCTGGCAGCCCATTCCGGGAGGCGACGAGGACGATGCGCAGGACCATGCTGGCCGCGCAGCGCCAGGCCCTCACCGAGGCCAGGGACAAGGGCGAACTCGACGAGGACGTGACCCGCCGCGAACTCGAACGCCTCGACTACGAGGAGGCGGCTGCCTGGTGGAGTTCGACGATCGACGAATAGGGTTAACAATGGTGGCAGCGGATGTCGACGTGGAGGTCGCATGAGTGTTGTCGGAACCAGGGTGGTCCGGATCGAGGACCACAAACTGATCACGGCCGGCGGTGACTACGTCGACGACCTGCGCGATCCGCTGCTGACCGGCGCCGTGCACGCGATGTTCGTGCGCAGCCCGCTCGCGCACGCCAGGGTCACCGCGATCGACGCCGGCGCGGCCCGCGAATTACCCGGCGTCCTCGGTGTCTTCACCGGCGCTGACCTGCCCGCCAACCCAGGCGGCGACGGGCCGACCGTCGAGCCGTGGCTGGCCGGCGACACCGTGCGCTACGTCGGCGAACCGGTCGCGCTGGTGCTGACCGAACACCGCTACCAACTCGCGGACGCGGCCGAACTGATCGACATCGACTACGACCCGCTGCCCGCGGTGATCGGCTACGAGTCGGCGCTGTCCGGCGAGACGCTGCTGTTCGCGGGCACCGAGAACAACATCGCGGGCGCCAAGGGCGACGCCGAGGCGACCACGGGCGCGTTCGACGAATGCGAGGTCGTGGTCACCGAGACCATCGTCAACCAGCGCGTCGCCCCGGCTCCGTTGGAGGTGCGCGGCGCATCCTGCGCGTGGGGCCCGGACGGTCGGCTGACCATGTGGCTGTCCACCCAGAACGCCCAGATCGCCCGGGGCACCCTGGCCACGGGCCTCGGCGTCGCGGATGACCAGATCAGGGTGATCGCGCCCGACGTCGGCGGCGGTTTCGGCGCGAAGATCGGCGCCGACCCGGAGGCCGTCGTCCTGGCCTGGGCCGCGCGCCAGGTCGACCGGCCGGTGCGCTGGATCGAGAGCCGCAGCGAGAACCTGACCTCGATGACGCACGGCCGAGGCCAGCGGCAGACCGTCACCATCGGCGGCAGCAAGGACGGCAGGGTCGGCGCGTACCGGCTGGATCTGGTGCAGGACTGCGGGGCCTACCCGAGGCTGGCCGCGGCCATGCTGCCCGGCTTCACCGGCCTGATGGCCACCGGCGTGTACGCGATCCCGACCGTCGAGTTCGCCAGTCGCAGCGTCTTCACCAACACCACCCCGATCGCCGCCTACCGTGGTGCGGGCCGACCCGAGGCGACCGCGGCGATCGAGCGGGCCATGGACCTGTTCGCGTTGCGCATCGGTATGGACCCGGCCGACGTGCGGCGGATCAACTTCATCAAGCCGACCGAGTTCCCGTACCAGACCCCTGGCGGCGCCACCTACGACAGCGGCGAGTACGCGGAAGCCCTCGACCGCGTCCTGGCCGCCGCCGACTATCCGGCGCTGCGCGCGGAACAGGCCCGCCGTCGCGCCGAGGGCGACGTGGTCGCGCTGGGCATCGGAGTCTCCTCCTACGTCGAGATCACCGCGGGCGGCGGAGGCGGCGAGAGCGGCAGGGTGGTGATCCACTCCGACGGTTCGGTCACCGCCTACACCGGCAGTTCCCCGCACGGCCAAGGCCTTGCCAGCACCCTGGCCATGATGTTGTCCGACCAGCTCGGCGTGGCCATGGACCGGATCACCGTCCGCCACGGGGACACCGACGAAATCCCGTTGGCGGTCGGCACCTTCGGCTCGCGTTCCCTGCAACAGGGCGGTTCCGCGATCAAACAGGCCGCCGACAAGGTCATCGACCAGGCCCGCGAGATCGCCGCGGATCTGTTGGAGGCCAACCCGGACGACCTCGAACTCGACGTGGACACCGGCCAGTGGCAGGTGCGCGGCGCACCGTCCGCGGTGCGCGCCACCTGGGCCCAGGTGGCGCAAAGGGCCGAGAACGGTGAACTTTCGGCCGATCTCTGGTTCTCCGAAGGCGGCGAGACCTTCCCGTTCGGCGCGCAGCTGGCCCTTGTCGAGGTCGACACCGAGACCGGAAAAGTGGTGCTGCGCAGGATCATCGCGCTTGACGACGCCGGTCCGGTCATGAACCCGCTGACCTTCGCAGGCCAGCGGCACGGCGGCCTGGCCCAGGGCAGCGCCCAGGCCATGCTGGAGGTGATGGACTACGACCAGGACGGCAACCCGACCACCGCGACCTTCGCCGACTACTCCATCATCACCGCGACCGAGCTGCCGGACTTCGAACTGCTCGACATGGCGACGCCGACCGACCGCAACCCGTTGGGAGTCAAGGGAATCGGCGAGGCCGCGACCATCGGCTCGACCCCGGCCGTGCAGAGCGCGGTGGTGGACGCCCTCGCCCATCTCGGCGTGCGGCACCTGGACATGCCAACCACCCCGCTGCGGGTCTGGGAGGCCATCAACAAGGTCAAGGGGGAGCAGTGATGCGGGTCAGCATCGAAGTGAACGGCAAGCAGACCGAAGAGGACGTCGAGGACCGCACGCTGCTCGTGCACCACCTGCGCGACGTGCTCGGCCTGACCGCGACCAACGTCGGCTGCGACACCACCTCCTGTGGCGCGTGCACCGTGCTGCTGGACGGGGAGGCGGTCAAGTCGTGCACGGTGCTCGCCGCGCAGGCGGACGGACATGCGGTGACCACATTGGAGGGTCTGACCGATCCGGCGGGCGGCGACCTGCATCCGATGCAGCGCGCGTTCCGCGAGCAACACGGTCTGCAGTGCGGGTTCTGCACGCCCGGCATGATCATGGCGTCGGTGTCGCTGTTGCGGGACAACCCGAAACCCAACCGGGACGAGGTGCGCCAGGCGCTGGAGGGCAACCTCTGCCGCTGCACCGGCTACCACAACATCGTCAACGCGGTGATGGACGCTTCTGGTCAGGAGGTGCGGGCATGATCCCGGCCGAACTCCGCTACGTGCGCGCCGATTCCGTCGACAATGCCCTTGACCTGCTGGCCGAACACGGCGAGGACGCCAAGCTGCTCGCCGGCGGGCATTCCCTGCTGCCGTTGATGAAGTTCCGCTTCGCCGCGCCCGAGGTGCTGGTGGACATCGCGCCGCTGGACGAATTGCGGTACGTGCGCGAGTCCGGCGACGAGATCGCCATCGGCGCGCTCACCCGCTACCGCGACCTGCACACCGACGAGATCCTGCGCGCGCACGCGCCGTTGCTGGCCGAGGTGGCCGGCGCCATCGGCGACCCGCAGGTGCGCAACCGAGGCACCATCGGCGGTTCGCTGGCGCACGCCGATCCCGCCGCCGACCTGCCGGCCGCCGCGCTGGCCAGTGACGCGGTGTTCGTGGTGCGCGGCCCGGAGGGCGAGCGGGAGATCGCGGCCGAGGACTTCTTCCTCGGTCCGTTCACCACCCCGTTGGAACCGGACGAACTCCTGGTCGAGATCCGGGTGCCGAAGCTGACCGGGGTCGGCTGGGGCTTTGAGAAGTTCAGCCGACGGGCCATCGACTGGGCGATCGTCGGCGTCACCGTGGTCGGCTCATCGATTGCATTGATCAACATGGGCGGCGCGCCGATCCGGGCGCGAGCCGCCGAGCAGGCGTTGGCCGACGGCGCGAGCCCGGCCGAGGCAGGCGCGCTGGCCGCCGAGGACACCAGTCCGGCCAACGAGCCGCACGCGTCGGCCGACTACCGCCGCCATCTCGCTCGGGTGCTGACCTCCCGTGCGCTGACCAAGGTCGCCGGGAAGCAGCCCGTCGGCCTGCGCTGATCCGGTTTTCTCGCTGTCCCGGGGCCATCCGTTGGTTCCGGGGCAGCGGCGTCTGCTAACGATTGCTCGTCGTACTCTTGACCCTGCGTGAGCCGCTAGGTACCTTTTGTTCACGCGAGTAAGGAAGACTAGCTAACTAACTTACCTCCGGGAGTTCCGATGGGATCGTCGGCTGGCAGGGAATCCGCCTTGGCGCGTCGCAGCCCGCGTAGAACTCGGCTCGCCGCCGCTCTTTCGGCCGGTGTCGCCATCGCGGTCCTCCCCGCCTGCGCGTTCGCCGCGACCACCGGCCAGCTCCGGGTCGACCAGGTCGGCTACCTGCCGACGGACACGAAGATCGCCTACCTGATGACCTCCGGCGCCGTGTCCGGCGAGAAGTACCAGGTGCTGAACTCCTCGGGTACCTCGGTCGCCAGCGGCACCGTCGGCACCACCAGTCGCGGCTCGTGGAACTCGAAATTCCCGGACGTCTACCCGATCGACTTCTCTGGTGTCACCGCGACCGGCACCTATCACGTCGCGGTCAGCGGCGGGATCAGCGCGACCTCGGACACTTTCAGCGTCGAGAGCGGCGCCGACCTCTACGGTTCGCTGGTCACCGACGGCGTGCAGTTCTACCAGAACCAGCGCGACGGTTCGGACGTGATCGCCGGCCCGCTCAACCGCCAACCCGCGCACCTCAACGACGCCAGCGCATCCGTCTACCAGGACCCGACCTTCAAATCCGGCGGCAACGGCGACATCATCACCAACAAGACGCTCACCAAGATCGCCGGCCCCGTCGACGTTTCCGGCGGCTGGTCCGACGCTGGCGACTACCTCAAGTTCACCTTCACCGCGTCCTACGCCGACGACCTGCTCTACTCCTCGGAACTCGCCCTCGGCGCGAACGCGCCCGCGTCGCTGACCGCCGAGGCCGCCTACGGCACGAGTTGGCTGAACAAGATGTGGAACCCGTCGACCAAGACGCTCTACCTCCAGGTCGGCATCGGCAGCGGTAACGGGACCACCTTCTACGGCGACCACGACCTCTGGCGACTGCCGCAGGTGGACGACTCGGACAGCAACAAGATGGATGTCTACGCGGCCAAGAACCGGCCGGTGTTCGAGGCCGCCGCGCCGGGCGCCAAGATCGACCCGGACCTGGTCGGCCGAGTCGCCGCCGCGTTCGCCTTCGCCGCCCAGGCCGAGGCAACGAGCGACCCGGGCGGCGCCACGACCGAACTGAACGACGCCACGTCGCTCTACGCCATGGCCAACACCAGTCCGGGCAGCAAGCTCGCATCGGCGCTGCCCACCGCGTACTACCCGGAATCCATCTGGCACGACGACATGGAACTGGCCGCCGCCGAGATCGCCAGGGCCGAGCAGGACCTGGGTAACTCCAGCGCCACCTACCTGCCCTACGTGACCGACGCGGCCACCTACGCGTCGGACTACCTCAAGAGCGACTCAGGCAACGACACCTTCAACCTCTACGACACCAGCGCGCTCGCGCACACCGACCTGATCGCCGCCATCCGGGCCGCGAACAACCCGAGCGGGCTCGCGGTCACCAGCGCCGACCTGATCGCCAACCTCAAGGCACAGCTCTCCGCCGCGGCGACCAAGGCGAGCAGCGACATCTTCCACGAGGGCGGCGACTACGCCAACTTCGACGTCGACTCGCACACCTTCGGCCTGATCGCCACCGAGGCCATGTACCAGAAAGTCAGCGGCGACAACGAATACGCGGCCTTCGCCAACGAACAGCGTGACTGGCTGCTCGGCGACAACGCGTGGGGCTCCAGCTTCATGATCGGCGAAGGCACCACATTCCCGGACTGCATGAGTTCGCAGATCCCGAACCTGTCCGGGTCCACCACCGGAAAGGCACCGGTCGACACCGGCGCGGTCGTCAACGGCCCCAACGGCTCCGGCAACTTCACCGGTGGCCTCGGCGGTCTGCAGAGCGGCATGAAGAAGTGCGAGAACGACTCCTACACCACGTTCACCGGTCACGGCAGCGAGTACGTCGACGACGTGCGGTCCTGGCAGACCAGTGAACCGGCGCTGGACATGACCGGCGCGGCCATCGTCGCGGGCGCGTGGCAGGAATCGTTGGGCACCTAAGGACCACAAGCCGGACTTCCCGGCGCCGGAGGCGATCACCCCGCGCTCCGTGCGGCCTGGACCGGCGGGCGAGTACCTCCGCGCACTGCGATGGCGAGGTACTACAGGGAAGGCAGCGCGTCGGGTACCCCGTGGACAGGTACCCGGCGCGTTGCCGTGTCTACTGACAGGCGTACTCTCTAATCGAGAGTTATCTCGGATAGAGAGCGTGCAGGTCATGCCCATTGACGACGTGGTTCACCAGCGAGTCCGCCTGGCCGGGCTGGCCCTGCTCAGCCACGGCCCCCGCAGCTTCACCGAGCTGCGCGAGGAACTCGCCCAGTCCGACGGCGGCCTCGGTCGCCACCTCAAGGTGCTTGCCGACGCCGGCTACGTCGAGCTGACCAAGTCCTTCCAGGACAACCGCCCCCGCACCGACGTCACCCTCACCGAAGCTGGCCGCGCCGCCCTGGAAACCGAACGCGGCGCCCTGGCCGAGTTGATCAACGCCCTCCCCGACCCCTTCGCCTTCCCCCTCGGCACCCGCCGCATCCGGGCCGGCACCCGCGCGGCCGACCACATCCTCGGCGAGACCTTCGCCCCGTTCTACCTCGACAAACAATGGCCGCTCGGCCCGGATTTCGCCCTGCCCGACGGACTTCCCGCCTGGCCAAGCCACCCCGCCCAACAGGCGACGTTCCTCAGCCAAGGCCTGCTCGGCGGCCACCTCCGTCGCTGGACCACGGTGACCAAACAAGAGTGGATCCACCTGATGCTGCTCGAATTCGCCGAAGCGGACGCGCCGGAGCGGATCATGTCCGCCCTTGCCGAGTCCACTGTGTACGTTCCGGGCGTGTTGCCCGTCCGCGCCTACCAACGCAGCTCGTCGTGCGTGATCTGGCTGCGCCGAGGCCCGTTCCTGTGCTGCATCAACGTTTCCGGCCCCGAAGACGTCGTGCAGAACCGCGCCATCACCCTGGTCCGCGACCAATACCGCGCCCTCCCAGCCAGCGATCGCGATCCCGTCGAAGCCACCCCGGCGCAGGTGTGCGGATGACCCGCTATCTGGCCGCCCTCAAACTCATCCCCAGCGCAGGCCGAGGCATTACCGTCGCACTCACCGCCGTCGCCCTGCTCGCCGGCCTCGCCCCTGCTGTCGCCCTGCTCGCCTCCGGCTGGCTGATCGAGGAACTTCTGGCCGCCGTACCGGCAGGCTTCGGTTCACCAGCAGGCCACCGCGCGGTGCTGGCCGCAGTAGCCCTGGCCGGCCTGTTCGTCACTGCGCAGACCGCGACCCGCCTGGCCACCGGCCTCGCCACCACGGTCGGCTCCAGGATCGACGCCACGCTGCAACGCCGCGCGATCCGCGCCGTCAACGGCCCCACCGGCATCGCCCACCTCGACGATCCCGCCCTGCGTGACGCCTTGTCGCGAGTGCGGGGGATCGGCGCCGGTGGCTACACGCCCGGCGGCGCCATCGCCGGACTGGTGACCAGGGCAGGCCAAGCCGTGCAAACCCTGGCGGCAGTAGTCGTGCTCGGCTTCTTCCACTGGTGGCTCGCTCCGCTGCTCCTCGCGATCAACCTCTGGTGGGGCCGCGAAAGCAGGCTCGCCTACCTGCGCCAGACGAAGGCCCTCCTCAAGCAAACCGCCTTCCTGCGCCGCTCCGACTACTTACGCGACCTCGTGCTGACCGCTGCCGCAGCCAAGGAGATCCGGCTCTTCGGCCTGACCGAGTGGCTGCGCACTCGATTCGTCAGCGAATGGGACAACGCCATGCGCACCGTCTGGCAGGCTCGATCCGGTCGCGGCGCCGTGCTCACCGGTGCGGCGCTCGCGGTCAGCGCGGTCAACTTCGGCTGTTACGCCCTGCTCGGCCTGGCCGCCGTCAATGGCCAGATCGGCTTCGGCGCAGTGGTCGTCTTCGTCCGGGCCGTACTGCTCGTCGGCACCGTGACCACCCTCGGCCAACAGGACTTCCAGATCGAATACGGCCTAGCCGCCCTCCCTTCCGTTGCCGCGCTGGAAAAAGCCGCGGCCAACCTCCCGACCGGAACCCAACCTCCACCAACCAACCCCCTCCACCTCTCCCTCACCAACGTCACCTTCACCTACCCCAACGCAACAACCCCCGTCCTCAACAACCTCGACCTGACCATCGAACCTGGCACATCCCTCGCCATAGTCGGCCTCAACGGCGCGGGCAAAACCACTCTCATCAAACTGCTCTGCCGCTGTTACGACCCCGACGCAGGCACCATCACCGCCAACGGAACCGACCTGCGCGACATCGACCCACGCGCCTGGCAACGCGGCATAGCGGCAGTATTCCAGGACTTCACCCGATTCGAACTGTCCATTCGCGAGAACGTCGCCCTCGGCGCGACCGCGCTCGCCCACGACGACGCCGCCATCGAGCGCGCCGCCAGCCGGGCCGGCATCCTCGACCACATCAACAGCCTCCCCAACGGCTGGGACACCCCGCTGGTCCGCCAACGCACCGGCGGATCGGAGTTCTCCGGCGGCCAATGGCAACGCATCGCCCTGGCCCGCGGCCTGCTCGCCGTCGAAGCCGGTGCCCGCCTGCTCGTCCTCGACGAACCCACCGCAAGCCTCGACGTGCGCGCGGAAGCCGCATTCTACGAACAGTTCCTGGCCATCACCAAGGACATCACCACCATCGTGATCTCGCACCGGTTCGCCACCGTGCGCCGCGCCGACCGCATCTGCGTGCTCGACGACGGCCGCATCACCGAGAGCGGCACGCACACCGAACTCGTCGCATCGGGCGGGCGCTACGCAGAACTGTTCACCGCCCAGTCCGCCCAGCTCACCGGAGCGCAATCATGACGGTTGGTTGGTGGGCCCGCGCCCGTACGGTCTTTCTGCTCTGCTACCGCGCCGCGCCCGCTCGCAGCACCGCGCTGATCGCCTGCCAGGTCGCGGCCAACCTCGCCATCCTGGCCAGCACCTACAGCGTCAAACTCGTCACCGACGCCGCGCTGCACGGCGACCGCGCCCAGGTCACGGTTGCTGCCGCTGCCATGGCCGGCACCGCGTTGCTGGCCGTGTTGTTCGGCCGCGGTTACCTACTGCTCACCACCGCCGTGTCCGAGCGCGCAGGCCGCTACGTCGACAGCGAACTGATGCGGCTCGCGGGCTCGGTCCCCACCATCGAGCACTACGAACGCCCGCACTACGCCGACCAGTTGACCCTGATCCGGCAGGAACGCACCGCCCTCGCCGGCATGCTCAACGCCACCGTGCTCAACCTGCGCGTTGCCATCTCACTGATCGGCGCGGTAGCCATCCTGGCCGTGGTCAACCCGATCCTGCTCGCCCTGCCCGTACTCGGCGTGCCCGCCTTGCTCGCCAACCAGCGCGCCGCCGCCGTCGCCGCCAAGGCCAGGCAAGCCGGCGCCCCCATGACCCGCCTGCGCAACCACCTCTACACCGTCGCCTCCGCCCCAGCCAGCGGCCCCGAAATACGGGTGTTCGGCCTTGTCGACGAACTGCTGGCCCGCCACGAACAAGTCACCGACGAACTCGAACACCAGGCCACCCGCGCGGCCTTGCAAGGCTTCGCCCGCACCACAGCCGCCTCGCTGATCTTCGCGGCCGGCTATGCGGGCGCCCTGCTCGTAGTCCTCGTCGCCGCCATTCACGGCCAGGTCACCGCGGGAACCCTCGTCCTCACCATCACCCTGGCGGCGCTGCTCAACTCGCAACTGGCAACGGCCGCTCAATACACCAGCTACTTCCAGCGCGTACTCAGCGCGGCAGGCCGCCTGATCTGGCTCACCGACCACACTCGCCCCACCGCCGACACCTTCACCACCCCACCCAGCAGGCTGCGCACCGGCATCGACCTCGATCACGTCGCCTTCAGTTACCCGGAAACAGACCGCGAAGCCCTCACCGACATCACCGCGCACATTCCGGCGGGCTCGGTCGTGGCCGTCGTCGGCGAGAACGGCTCTGGCAAAACGACCCTGGTCAAACTCCTCAGCGCCCTTTACCAACCCACCTCCGGCACAATCCGCGCCGACGACGTCGACCTGACCACGATCGACCCGACCCAATGGCAGCGGCGAATCAGCCCGGCCTTCCAGGATTTCGTCCGCTTCGAATTCACCCTCGGCGAATCCGTCGGCCTCGGCGACCTACCCCGCGCCACAAACGAAGCCGCGATCACCACGGCCCTGACCCGTGCGGGTGCGGCCGACCTCATCGACATCGTCCCCAACGGCCTGACCGGCCAACTCGGCACCGCCTGGGGCGGCACCGACCTCTCCGGCGGCCAATGGCAGAAACTCGCCCTCGGCCGCGCCCTCATGCGCGAACAACCGTTGCTGCGCGTTTTCGACGAACCCACCGCGTCCCTCGACGCCGTCACCGAACAGGCCCTTTTCCAGCGCATCGCGACGGCAACCCGAGAACTGCCGGAATCCATCCGCCCGACCACGATCCTGGTTTCGCACCGATTCGCCACCGCCACCATGGCCGACGAGATCCTGGTCCTCGACGCCGGCACGATCATCGAACGCGGCAACCACAAAACCCTGGTCACAGCAGGCGGTCGTTACGCGGAACTGTTTGACCTGCAAACTCAAGCGTACCGGTGATCGTATTGCTAACCTGGGCCGGTGCTGGAACAGGTCGTTCCCGGCCGAGCGCTGCTACCTCGACCTGGACTTGTTCCGCAGCAACGGAATCCTCCGGTTCGGCGAAGCCATGCGGCACGTACTGCGTCAACTCGGCATCACCGAACTCGCCGACGGCGAGAGTGAACTGCCACGCAGTACCGAGCCACGCTGGTCACCAGCAACTGGCTGGCCGGCTGGGGGTTATTGTACGGCATTGCCCGCTTTGTCCGGTGTGGTGTCCGTGGCCGGTGCGGTCATGCCGTCGAGCTTACGTAGTCGGCTGCTTGTGCTCCGGCCGGATCACCAGGATCGCGATGATCAACGCGATCACCACGAAGCCTGCGCCGATCAGGAAACCGAGCTGGTAGCCCTTGGCCAGCGCCTCGACCTTGGGCACGCCAGCGCTGATCAAACCCGCGCTGCGCGTCGCGGACAACGTGGCCAACAGGGCGAGGCCGAGCGCGGCGCCGACCTGCATCGTGGTGTTGACCAGGCCGGACGCGAGGCCGGCGTCCTTCTCGGCCGCGCCGGACATGGCGAGGGTGGCCAGGGTGGGGAACGCGACGCCGATACCGACGCCGATCGGCACGATCGCGGGCAGCACGTCGACGAGGTAGCTGCCGTGCACGGGTACGCGGCCGAACAGAGCCAGGCCTGCGGCGATCAGGGTCAGACCGGGCAGCAGGGTGGTGCGCGGGCCGAACCTGGTGATCAGGCGCTCGGTGTAGCGCAGGGACAGGGTGCCGATGACGACGGTGGTCGGTAAGAAGGCGAGGCCGGTCTCCAGGGCGTCGTAGCCGAGTACGTCCTGTAGGTAGAGCACGCCGAGCACGAACATGCCGAACATGCCGGCGACGGCGAGCATCTGCACCGCGTTGGCGCCGGAGACGTTGCGGGAGCGGAAGACCCGCAGGGGGATCAGCGGGTTGCTGGCGAACGCCTCGCGGATGACGAACCCGACCAGCAGCGCGACCGCCGAACCGCCGAAGGCGAGGGTCTGGCCCGAGCCCCAGCCGTATTCCGCTGCCGGCTTGACGATCGTGTAGACGCCGAGCATGAGGGCGGCGGTGATGAGCACGGCGCCGAGGCCGTCGGTGCCCTTGCTGAAGCCGGTGCCCCTGTCCTTGGGCAACAGGCGCGGAGCGACGATGATCGTGGCGATGCCGATGGGCAGGTTGATGAAGAAGATCCAGTGCCAGTTGATGCCCTGAGTGAGCACGCCGCCCGCGAGCAGGCCGACCGAACCGCCTGCGGTGGCCACGAAGCCGTACACGCCGATGGCCTTGGCCTGTTCCCTGGGCCTCGGGAACATGGTGACGATCATGCCGAGGATCACCGCGGAGGTCATGGCGCCGCCGACGCCCTGCACGAACCGCGCGATGATGAGCACCGCCTGGTTCTGGGCGAGTCCGCAGGCCAGCGACGCGGTGGTGAACACGACGAGACCGGCGAGCATCATGCCGCGCCGGGAGATGATGTCGCCGAGCCTGCCGGCCAGCAGCAGCAGCCCGCCGAAGGCGATCAGGTAGGCGTTGATGACCCAGGCCAGGCCGGAGGCGCTGAAGCCGAGGTCGCTCTGGATCGCCGGCAGCGCGACGTTGACTACGGTCGCGTCCAGCACGATCATCAGCATGCCGATGCACAGCACAACGAGCGCGATCCAGCGGGAACGGTCATTCTCGGTGCGCACCGCGGCACCCTCGGTGAGTTCGGCGGTCTGTGACATCGGAGAACCTTCCATATAGGAAAATCTAGTCAGCAGTACCGACAACCGCGAACACATAAACTCATCGGTCAACGGGTGAGATTGTGTTTTGGGCAGGGCGGACGAGGGGACCACACCATGCCGACCGACGTCATCGACCGCGATGTGGACGCCGACTTCGTCGCGTTGGCGGCCCCATTCCGTCGGGAGATCTACGCGCACTGCTACCGGATGCTCGGCTCCGTGCATGATGCCGAGGACCTGGTCCAGGAGACGTACCTGCGCGCCTGGCGGGCCTACGACAAGTTCGAGGGCCGCTCGTCGCTGCGCACCTGGCTGCACCGGATCGCCACCACCACCTGCCTGACCGCGTTGGAGAGCCGCAACCGGCGTCCGCTGCCGACCGGGCTCGGCGCGCCGAGCGCGGATCCGGTCGCGGAACTGGTGGAACGGCAGGAGATCCCGTGGCTGGAGCCGATCCCGCAGAGCATGCTCGATGATCCGGCCGACCCTGCGACGATCGCCGAGAGCCGGGCCGGTATCCGGCTGGCACTGATCGCCGCGTTGCAGCACCTGCCACCTCGGCAGCGTGCGGTGCTGATCCTGTGCGAGGTGTTGAAGTGGCGTGCGGCCGAAGTGGCCAAGGCACTGGACACCACGACCGCGTCTGTGAACAGCCTGCTCCAGCGGGCCCGCGCCCAACTGGACAAGCTCGCCCCGGTGCAGGATGAGGTGGCCGAGCCGACCGATGCGACCCGCAGGGCGATGCTGGACCGCTACGTCACCGCGTTCGAGGACTACGACCTCGCCGCGCTGTCCGAGATGTTCACCGAGAACACCGTGTGGGAGATGCCGCCGTTCACCGGCTGGTACCAGGGCACCGAGGACATCCTCAGCCTGATCGTGCACAACTGCCCCGCGAAGCAACCGCGCGATCTCAAGATGATCTGTACCGAGGCGAACGGTCAGCCCGCTGGCGCGCAGTACCTCCTGGATCGGGAGACCGGCGAGTACAAGGCGTTCAGCCTGCACGTTCTCACACTGGGTGACGATCTCATCACGCATGTGACAGTGTTCTTCGACCTCGGTCTGTTCGAAAAGTTCGACCTGCCGATGGTGTGGCACGGCTAACCCTGGTTCGGCCCCGGGCAACCCCAGCTGTCGCCAAGGCGTCATGGGGGGCATGGAGACGCGGGAGCAGGCGGCGGACGAGAGCATGAGCGGGCAGCTCCTGGACGATCCGGTCACGCAGGTCATCGCCCCGGAGCGTCCCCGTTTCTGGCGCAGGCCGGTGGTGCGTCGGGTTCGTCGGATCGTGCTGGTCGCGCTGGTGTTGTTCCTGGTTGTGGTGGGCTGGTCGGTCGGTGGGGCGTTGACCGCGCCGGGGACCGACAGCACGGCAGCGCGGTTGGCCGAGTGGGGCCGTGACCACGGTCTCGGCGGCATCGTGACCTGGTTGGAGACGCAGCAGTACGACCACAACCAGCCTGCCGTCGGTGGCACGCCGCAAGGCGGCATCCCGGCCGCAGGAGGCTTGGAGACCACGGTCCCGCCGACCGGCAAGGCGCCGATCACCGTGCAGACCCTGCCCGCGCCCGCGTCGATCCAGCCCGTCGCCGGTGGCGCCCCGCTGCCGCAAGAGGGCGAATGGCAGACGGTGGTCACGGTGAAGGGTGCGCCCGCGGTGCGGGTGGCAGCATTGCGACCGGACGCGCAGCACACCTCGTTCGTGGCCGGCGTGATGTGGATCGACCCGAATCTGGTGCGCGGCCAGTTGCAGCCCGGTTTTCAGGACCCCGGCGGCAAGTGGCAGGCCTCGGACGAGATCGCGCAGGCCGACCGGAGCAGTGTGGTCGCCGTGTTCAACGGGGGTTTCCGGCTCAACGCGAGCCAGGGCGGGTATTACAGCGAGGGCCGCACCGTGGTGCCGTTGCAGGACAATGCCGCGAGCATGGTGATCAACAAGAACGGCGTCGCCACCGTGGGGAGTTGGAACCACGAGGTCAGCATGAGCCCCGATGTGGCCAGCGTGCGGCAGAACCTGGTGATGCTGGTGGACAACGGCCAGGTCAGTCCGAGTTGTTCCTCGGGCAGCGCGGTGTGGGGGGCGACGCTGGGCAACAACGCCTACATCGACCGCTCCGCGTTCGGGGTCACCGCGACGGGCGCCGAGGTGTATGTGGGCGGGCCCGCGTTGTCGGTGTGCACGTTGGGCAAGATCCTCCAGTCGGCGGGGGTTGTGCGCGGGATGGAGTTGGACATCAACCCGGACTGGATCAGCGGCGCGTACTTCCATGATCAGCCGAGCGGGGATCCGCAGGGGTTCCGGCTGTACCCGACGCAGAAGTTGCCGCCGACGAAGTACTTGCAGCCTTCGAGCCGGGACTGGTTCGGCTGGTACGCTCGCCCGTAATCATGACTACTATCCGTGACATATCGATCGTCGACGAGATGATCCGGCTCGGCCAGTTCCTCAAGCTGGCCGGCCTGGCCGAGGACGGCGTCGACGCCAAGGACATGATCGAGGCGGGCGAGGTCACCGTGAATGGTCGGCCGGAGAGCCACCGTGGCCGTCAGCTCAAGATCGGCGACGTGATCGCCACCGGGGCCGGTCGCGCCCGCGTAACCCAGGCTTAGGTGACGCTGATTCGCCGTTTGGGGCGGGGGCCTGGGCGGCGTAGCCCGTCGAGGGCGTCGGTGAGGCCGATTTCCAGGTAGCTGAGCTGGTCGGTGGCGATGAGCAGGGTCGCGCCGCCGGTCACGGCCGCGAGAATGCCGGCTGCTGCCTGGTCCGGGTCGACGCTGGCGTCGATCTCGCCCGATGTGCGCAGCGCCCGCACACCGTCAGCCAGGAATGCGCGCCAGCGGTCGGTGAGGTCGATGACGATGTCCTTGACCTCCGGGTGACCGGGGCCCAGTTGCGCGGTGAGAGCCGACAGGGGACAGCCAGCGCGCTGTGCGTCGTAGATCTCGATGACCCTGCGCCGCCAAGCCTGCCATTTGCGCCAGGTCGTCAGGTCGCCGAGCTGCGGTTGCTGTTCGGCCAGCACCTGGTCGGCCTCGTGTCGCGCGACGGCCAGCAGCAGGTCGGACTTGCCGTCCGGGAAGTAGTGGAACAGCTGGCTCTTGCTGGTCGCGGTGGCCGCTCGGATGTTGTCGAGGCCGACGTTGGCGACGCCCTGTTCCCGGACGAGTGCCGCGGCCCCCTCGACGATTCGGGCCCGGGTGGCCGCACCCTTGGACGTCAGCACGCGCTCCATGTGATCACGATAGCAGTGGACCGCTCAGTCCAGTCGGTGCTAACGTGTGGACTGATCGGTCCATTCGAGGAGGGTTCGTGATGGGTACGAGGCTGGCTGGGAAACGGGCACTGGTCACCGGGTCGACCAGCAACATCGGAGCCGCGATCGCGGTCGCGTTCGGGTTGGAGGGCGCGCACGTCGTGGTGTCCGGCCGGAACGCGACACGTGGCGCGGCCGTGGTCGAGCGGATTCGCGCGGCCGGTGGCCGGGCCGACTTCGTCGCGGCCGAGCTCGACGGGAGCAAGGCGGCCAGCGCGGCTCTGGCCGAGCGGGCCAGCGAGGTGCTCGGCGGTGGCATCGACGTCCTGGTCAACAACGCGGGCGCCATCTTGGGCGACACCACCACCGATACGACCGAGGAAGACCTGGACCGGGTGTACGCGGTGAACGTGAAGGCGCCGTTCTTCCTGACCTCGGTCATCGCGCCGGCCATGGCGCAGGCCGGGGGCGGGGTGATCGTCAACCTCGGCTCGTGGGTGGCCCGGCTCGGCATCGGGGTCGGCGCCAGCTACGCGGCCAGCAAGGGCGCTCTTGAGACGTTGACCAGGGCCTGGTCGGCCGAATTCGGGCCGCTCGGGGTGCGGGTGAACGCGATCTCGCCGGGCGTCGTGCACGGCGAACTTCGGGACGAGCATCCTGCCGTGTCGATGATGAACGGCACGCCCTACGGCACCATCGGCGACCCGGAGGCGATCGGGCTGGCCGCGGTCTACCTGGCCAGCGACGACTCGGCGTTCGTGCACGGGACCGTCCTTGACGTGGACGGCGGCCGGGTCGGCGTCGCGGTGATAGCCAAATAGGCGACGCCGACCCGAGGTCAGATCAGCAGTTCACGAGTTCCGGTTTCTGGTTGAGCAGCTGCGCGCGCGGCGTGACGAACTCCTGGTACTCCGACGTGGCCGAGGGGCGGAACATGGCAAGGCGGTGGCAGTTCTGGAAGGCCAGCTTCACGTTGAAGTGCCGCTCGACGGCGTTACGCATGGCGTCGCTGGCCACAAGGCGCAGCAGTTGGCCGCGGGCGGCCTCGTCCGGCGGCGGGGTCTGGTTGTCCGCGTAGGCGCCACCGGTGGCGGCCAGCTCGTCGGCCACCGCGCTCACCACCGACCAGGCGTAGGGGAGTGAGTCGCGGACGCAGGCGATGAACTCGTCGTCGGAGACCTCGCCGGCCTTGGCGCGGTCCAACAGTGCCGCAGGAACTGTGAGGGACAACGGAACCTCCTCAATAGCAATGGTTTCCATTGTCGATTAAACCGAGGCTCCAGACATAGCGGAACCCCGGTCGCCTGATTGGGCGACCGGGGTTCGGGGTCTCACTGAAGGTAGTGCTCGACCTCGGATACCGGCCTGGACTGGGCCTCGTCCGCGGGCTGACCAGCGGCTTTGCGGGCTCGGCGCTGCCGGAGCAGGTCCCAGCACTGGTCGAGGGCCTCCTCGACCGCCTTGAGCTCGCGGCGCTCCTCGGCCGCGTCCAGCTCGCCGGCCTCGGTCCTGGCGCGCAGCTGGTGCTCGCGGTCGACCAGCTCGTTCACCTTGGACAGGATGTCCTTCTCCGTCATCTCCGCGTCCTTCCCTGGGGTGCTCACCAGCAAAGGTAGCCTCAGCGACCGCCGGTGCGCCCGTCGCTGCCCACCCCGGCCTCCCGGTGCCGGTAGAACTCGATCGGCTCAGCGGCCAGTGGCTTGTTGCCCAGGATGATGTCGGCCGACTTCTCCGCGACCATCATCACCGGCGCGTAGATGTTGCCGTTGGTGATGTAGGGCATGACCGACGCGTCCACCACACGCAACCCGTCCACGCCGCGCACCCGCATCGTCAGCGGGTCGATGACGGAGTCGTCGTCGGTGCCCATCCGGCAGGTGCAGGAGGGGTGCAGCGCGGTCTCACCGTCGTGGCCGACCCAGTCCAGGATCTCCTCGTCGGTTTGCACGGAGGGGCCCGGCGAGACTTCGCCGCCGTTGAACGGCGCGAGCGCGGGCTGGTTGAGGATGTTCCTGGCGACCCGGATGGCCTCTACCCACTCACGCCTGTCCTGCTCGGTGGACAGGTAGTTGAACTTCAGCGCCGGGTGTTCGTTCGGGTCGGTTGAGCGGATCTTGACCGTGCCGCGCGCGTCCGAGTACATCGGTCCGATGTGGACCTGGTAGCCGTGCCCGCCTGCCGGCGCCGAGCCGTCGTAGCGGATCGCGATGGGCAGGAAGTGGAACATCAGGTTCGGGTAGTCGACGTCCTCGTTACCGCGGACGAACCCGCCGCCCTCGAAGTGGTTGCTCGCGCCCGGGCCGCTGCGCAGGAACAGCCACTGCGCGCCGATGAACGGTCGCCGCCACAGTTGCAGCGAGGGCTGCATGGACACCGGCTGGGTGCACGAGTACTGGATGTACACCTCAAGGTGATCCTGGAGGTTCGCGCCGACGCCGGGCAGGTCCGCGACCACGTCGATACCGAGCGCGCCGAGGTCGGCCGCGTTGCCGACGCCGGAGAGCTGCAACAGTTGCGGCGAGTTGATCGCGCCGCCGCACAGGACGATCTCGGTGCCGTGCGCGGTGTGTTTCGACCCGCGATGCGTGTAGTCAACGCCGACCGCTTTCGTGCCCTGCCAACGAAGATTGGTGACCATCGCCCTGGTCCGCACGGTCAGATTGGGCCGGGACATCACCGGGTGCAGGTAGGCGCGGGCCGCCGAGAGCCGCCTGCCGCGCCGCAGGTTGCGGTCGAACGGCGCGAAACCCTCCTGCCGGTAGCCGTTCACGTCCTCGGTGGGCGGATAGCCGGCTTGTACGGTCGCCTCGAAGAACGCGCCGAACAGCGGGTTCGTGGCCGGGCCGCGTTCCATTGCCAGCGGCCCGGAGTTGCCGCGAAAGCCGGTGTGTTCGCCGTCGCCCGCGAGGCAGTTCTCCATGCGCTTGAAGTACGGGAGGCAGTGCGCGTAATCCCAGGTTTCCATGCCGGGATCGCCGGCCCAACGCTCGTAGTCGAGCGGATTGCCGCGCTGGAAGATCATCCCGTTGATGCTGCTCGATCCGCCGAGCACCTTGCCGCGCGCGTGGTAGATCCGCCGTCCGTGCATGAACGGTTCCGGCTCGGACTCGTACTTCCAGTCGTAGAACTTGCTGCCGATCGGGAAGGTCAGCGCGGCGGGCATGTGGATGAAGACGTCCCACTTGTAGTCCGGCCTACCCGCCTCCAACACCAGCACCTTGGTGCCGGGATCAGCCGAGAGGCGATTGGCCAGCGCGCTGCCGGCCGAACCGCCGCCGACGACGATGAAGTCGTATCCCTGCGCCATCAGCTCGCTCCTTCCGCAGAGCGCTTGCGCAGCACCAGCAACACGCTGCCGATCGCGACGATGGCCACCAGGAACACCACCGCGCCCCACTGGAAGTACCAGTGGTCGCTGCCGTACACGGACGCGCGCGGCCAGGCCAGGTTCACGGTCATGGCGAGGCCGTAGAGCACCGCGAACGCGTTCACCGGCAGACCCCAACGGCCCAGCGAGAAGTACTTGCCGTGATCGGGCTTGGGCCAGTTGCCGCGCAACCGCTTGATCAGCATCGGCCCGGTGACCATCAGGTACGGGATGTAGAACAGGATGATCGCCACCGAGGTCAGGATGTAGAACACGCGCTGGTTGCCGATGTTGATGACCAGCAACAGGATGGTCAGCACGCCGGTGATCAGCGCGGGCAGGATCGGCGTCTTGGACCTCGGCGACACCTTGCCGAGTTGGGTGGCGAAGGGCAGCCGCTGATCCCTGGCCATCGCGAAGATCATCCGAATGGCCGCCGTCTGCACCGCGAGGCAGCACACGGTGATCGCGATCGCCGAGCAGACCAGGAACGCGTCGCCGAGCCCGGGGCCCAGGGTGCTCTTGATCAGGTACGGCATGCCCGAGGTGCCCAGTTCGCTCGCGTGCAGGTTGCCGACGGCCATCATGCCGATGAGCATCAACAGTCCGCCCGCGACGAACGCGGCGGTCAGCGCGCGCAGGATGGCGCGCGGCGCGTGCCGGCGCGGTTCCCTGGTCTCCTCGGCCAGCGAACCGGCCGTGTCGAAGCCGTAGAACACGTACGCGCTCATCAGTGACGCGACCAGGAAAGCGCCGAAATATCCCCAGGAATGACCGGCGGCGGTGCCGTTGGTGTCAAACACGAGTCCGGGGCCGCGCTTGATGTGCACGGCCAGCAGCACGATCAGCAGGCTCACGCCGATCAGCTCGACGGCGACGCCGAAGTTGTTGATCTTCGCCATCAGTTTGACGCCGACGATGTTGATGATCGTGGTGAACACGACAAGGCCCAGCGCGAGGATGATCGCGTTCTTCGCGCCGTCCGGCGTCGCGGTCTGGCCTGCGTCGGCCGAGCTGCCGACGATCTGGAAGACGAGTGAGACCTGCGGCAGGATGATCTGGTACGCCACCGCAACGGCGGCAGCCGTGACGATCGCGCCGATGCTCATGATCCAGCCTGCCATCCACGAGGTCGTCGGCCGCGCGATCTGTTTCGACCACTGGTACACCGAGCCGGCGAGCGGATATTGGCCCGCGACCTCGGCGAAGCACAGCGCGACCGCGCCCTGTCCGATGAACACCAGCGGCCAGGTCCAGATGAAAGCGGGCCCGCCCGAGGAGAAGCCGAAGAAGAACAGCTGGAAGACGCCGGTCATGATGGAGATGTAGCTGAATCCGGCGGCGAATGAGGAGAACGATCCCAGCGATCGTTCCAGTTCCTGGCGATAACCGAACTTCGCCAGCTCAGAGGTATCAGTGGTGGTTAAGGAATCCGGGGTGGACTGTTGAGCGGTCATGGCGGCGACCTCGTTGCTGTGGTGGGGGATCGACGTCCTAACGAGAAGACGATGTTCTCGCGAAATAGTGCTGTGCCACTGGTTTGTGATTGCGATAGACGTGCTTGGCCTCGCAGTATTCGTGCAGGCCGGACGGTCCCAGTTCGCGGCCGACCCCGGACCGCTTGAATCCGCCCCACTCGGCCGCCGGAAGATACGGACCGAAGTCGTTGATCCACACCGTACCGTGCCGCAGGGCCTTGGCCACCCGCTCGCTCCGGTCGATGTCGCCCGTCCACACCGCGCCGGCCAGGCCGTACTCGGTGTCGTTGCCAAGCCGAACCGCGTCGGCCTCGGTGCCGAAGCGTTCGGCCGTCACGATGGGGCCGAAGGTCTCGTCGCGCACCACGGTCATCTCGCGGGTGCAGTCGGCGAACACGGTTGGCAGGTAGAAGAAGCCCTTGGCCAGGGCCGGTTCGGTCGGTCGGGCGCCGCCGGTCAGCAGCCGAGCGCCCTCCTCGACGCCGAGCCGACCATAACGCTCCACTTTGGACAGGTGCTGGGCCGAGACCAGCGGTCCGCTCTCGCTGTCCGGGTCGAATCCGTTGCCGAGCTTGATGTGCGCGGCCTTGGCGGCGAGCTCGGTGACGAACTCGGCGTAGACCTCGTCCTGGACCAGCAGCCGCGTGCCGGCCGAGCAGACCTGGCCCGCGTGCAGGAAGACGGCGGTCAGCGCGTAGTCGAGGGCCGCGTCCAGATCGGCGTCGGCGAAGATGATGTTCGGGTTCTTGCCGCCCAGCTCAAGGCAGACCTTCTTCACCGTCTCGGCCGCACCGCGCATGATCCACTGCCCGGTGCGCAGGCTTCCGGTGAACGACACCAGATCGACCGCAGGGCTCTCCACCAGCGGCGCGCCAACGGCAGGGCCGAGGCCGAGCACCAGATTGGCCACACCGGCCGGGAGTCCGGCCTCTTCCATCAGTTTGAACAGCTTGATCGTGGTCATTGGGGTGATCTCGCTCGGCTTGACGATGATCGTGTTGCCGGCGACCAGCGCGGGCGCGACCTTCCAGCTTGCCTGCAACAGGGGATAGTTCCACGGCGTGATCAACCCGCACACGCCGACCGGTTCGTAGTCGATCCGGCTGCTCACGTCGGCGCCCGCGTCCACAGGACGCGATGCCAGGTTCGCGCCCAGTTCGGCGTAGTAGCGGAAGACCGAAGCCACGTCGTCGACGTCGATCTCGCTCTCCACCAGTGGTTTGCCGGTGTCCAGGGTTTCCGTGTGCGCGATTTCGGCCTTGTCCCGCTCCAGCAGGTCGGCAACGCGCAGCAGCAATTCCGCTCGTTCGGCTGGTGGGGTGCGCGGCCAGGGACCCTCGTCGAACGCGGTGCGCGCGGCGTCGATCGCGGCTCGAGCGTCAGTGGTCTCGCCGTCGGAGACGGTGCCGATCAGGCTCTGATCGAAGGGATTGATGACGTCGGCTCGCCTACCGCCCGCCGCTTCCCGCCAGTTGCCCCCGATGAACAGTTCGGACATGCGTCCTCCTCGAGGGTCGTGATCAACGTGCGTCGAGCCCGGTTGAACCCCTTGGTCATGTTCATCGCCAGCACCCCGGTCGTCGCTTCGTCGCGGTGATAACTGGCGAGGAACGCCTCCTCGGCCGGGTCACCGTCGATGATCCGCACATCGTCGGTCGGCGCGATCGATCCGGCAAACTGAATCCGCACCCCGTACTGGTCGGACCAGAAGTATCCGCGACACGTGCAGTGCGCGGTGTGTCGTCCGGCGAGCAGGTTGGCCATGGCGATCGCGGGCTGCTCGGAGGCGCTGGTCCAGTGCTCGTGCCGAGCCCCACCCGGTCCGCGCTCGTGCCGGGCCACGTCGCCGACCGCGGCGACGGTGGGAATCTCGGTGAGCCAGCCCGCATCGGTGAGCACGCCGTTGTTCACGCCGATCCGCGATCCGGCCAGCCAGTCGCTGTTCGGCCGCATCCCGATCGCCACCACGACCAGATCGGCCGGGAGTTCCTGTCCGTTGGCAAGGCACACCGTCCGCACTCGACGTTTGCCCGGCTCGGTGCTGGTGAGCAGGCCGGCGACGCCGTGCCCGCAGATCAGCCTGACCCCGTGATCGCCGTGCAGCCGCGCGGCAACGGCGCCCATTTCGGCGCCGATCACCGACCCCAGCGGAACGTTCATCGCTTCAAGGACCGTGACCGACAACCCGAGCGACCGCGCGCTTGACGCGACCTCTGCGCCGAGAAAACCCGCGCCGACCACGACAACGTGCTCCGGTTCCTCGGCCAGTTCGGCGCGTAACGCGATCGCGTCCTCGATCGTGCGCAAGGTATGGACCCCGGCAACGCCTTTGGTGCCGGGGAGTGTGCGTGGCGTGCCGCCGGTCGCGATGACCACACCGTCCGCGCGCACCTCGCTGCGGTCGGACAGGATGATCCGGCCACCGGCCGGGTCCAGCCGTTCCGCCCACACGCCGAGCCGCCAGTCGACCGCCAGTTCGGCGTAGTCCTCGGGTTCGGCCAGGGCGAGCGCGGCCTCGTCGACCTTGCCGAGCAGGAAGGCCTTGGACAGCGGCGGCCGGTCGTAGGGGAGGTGGCGTTCGGCGCCGAGCACGGTGAGCCGACCGTCGAAGCCCTGTTGGCGCAATGCCTCTGCTGAGCGTAGCCCGGCCAGCGACGCACCGACGATCGCGATGGACTTCATGCCACGTCCCGCTCGATGCGTTGCGCGGGCACCACACTGGCCTCGGTGTCCACGTAGATCACCCCGTCGGTGACCGTGACGGGGTAGGTCGTGATCGGCTTTTTTGCTGGCGGTCCGGTCGGTTTACCGGTACGCAGGTCGAAGCAGGAGGCGTGCAGTGGGCATTCGACGAGGCAGCCCTCCAGCCAGCCGTCGGCCAGCGACGCGTCCTGGTGGGTGCACGTGTCGTCGACGGCGTAGAGGTCGCCGTCGGCGTTGAACACCGCAACGGGCGGATCGGCCTCAACGCGGATGGCCGCGCCGGGCGGGAGCTCACTGATCGGGCACACCAGAATCATCGTCATCTCCGTTGCGCAATACGGAACTGGCGCTGGAATGCGCAACACCTTCCGCCGTTTACGCCCGTTCGTCAAGTATTCGGTTACTGTTGCGTCATGAGCAACAACGGTGAGGGATCGGCCGCGCTGGTGCAGTCCGTCGATCGCGCGGTCGCCGTGTTGGAGCTACTCGCCGCGCGTGGTGAAACGGGCATCACCGACATCGCCGCCGAACTGGGTGTGCACAAGTCGACGGCATCACGCCTGGTCAGCGTGTTGGAAGGGCGCGGGCTGGTCGAGCAGTTGGGCCAACGGGGCAAGTACGTGATCGGGTTCGGCGTGGTCCGACTGGCCGGTGCTGCCATCGGCCGACTGGACCTGGCCACCCTCGGCCTGCCCGTCTGCCAGGGCCTTGCCGACGCGATCGGCGAAACCATCAACATCGCCGTGCTCGACGGCTCGGCCGCCGTGAACATCACCCAGGCCCGTGGCGCAGCCGCGATCTCGGCCCAGAACTGGATCGGCCAGCGCACCCCGCTGCACGCGACCTCCAGCGGAAAAGTCCTGCTCGCGCACGTGGAACCCGCGCGTCGCAAGGAGATCGTCAACGGCCCGCTGCTGCACTACACCCCGAACACGCTGACCGACCCGGCCGCGCTCACCGAGGAACTCGACGAGGTGCTGGCCATCGGCTACGCGGCCACCTTCGAGGAACTGGAGATCGGCCTGCACGGGATCGCGGTGCCGATCTTCGGCGCGGGCGGCAAACTGCTGGCCACGATGAGCGCCTCCGGTCCCGCGTATCGGCTGCCGCGCCGGCAGACCAAGTCGATCGCCGCTGATCTGGCCACTGGCGCGGACGAGTTGTCCGGTCAGTTGCAGTTGCTTGCCTGAGCCCTCTTGACAGCGCTGGGCCGCGCGGCGCACCGTGTTGCTGGTTGCGGAACTCGATGCTCAATACGCAACAAGCCACCAATCCCTCGGCAGCGGGAGTCGTCATGGCCGTTGTGCCACGCGTGGTCATCATCGGGGCCGGCATCGTCGGGGCGTCGATCGCGGATGAGCTGACCGAGCGCGGCTGGACCGACGTCACCGTCCTCGACCAGGGTGAACTGTTCACGACTGGCGGGTCGACCTCGCACGCACCCGGTCTGGTCTTCCAGACCACCCCGAATCGCACCATGACCGAGTTCGCCAAGTACACGGTCGCGAAGTACTCGTCGCTGACCCTGGACGGCGACTGGTGCTTCCAGCAAGTCGGCGGTCTGGAAGTCGCGACAACTGACGAGCGCATGCGGGACCTGCAACGCCGGCACGGCTGGGCAACCGCCTGGGGCGTGCCTTCGTTCCTGCGTTCGCCGGAGGAATGCGCCGCTCTGCACCCACTGCTC
Source organism: Pseudonocardiaceae bacterium (assembly GCA_036500685.1). GTDB lineage: Bacteria > Actinomycetota > Actinomycetes > Mycobacteriales > Pseudonocardiaceae > CAJCJE01. The sequence continues at coordinate 25,455 of DASYBO010000080.1, forward strand.
GATCCCTCAGCGATCCTTGGCGGATTCCATATTCCGAGCGACGGCTTGGCCAAACCGGTCCGCGCCACCGAGGCGCAGGCGCGGCGGGCGATCGAGCGCGGCGCACGGTTCGTCGGCGGGCAGCGGGTGACCGCGATCGAACAGGCCGATGGCCGCGTCACGGCTGTGCGGACCGAGACCGACACGTTCGCCGCCGACATCGTGCTGTCCTGCGCCGGCATGTGGGGCCCGACCATCGGCGCCCTCGTCGACCTGCCCATCCCGCTGGTGCCGATGGCCCACCAGTACGTCAAGACCACCCCACTGGCTGTGCTCAGCGGAGCCAGGAACGAGGCGAGCAAACCGATCCTGCGGCACCAGGGCGCGGACCTCTACTTCCGCGAACACCTGGACCGGCTCGGCATCGGCGCATACGGCCACCGCCCCATGCCGGTCGACGCGAACGACATCGGCGACCCGCGCGCCATGGCCGGCATGCCCTCCGAACGCCCGTTCACCCCTGCCGACTTCGACCAGTCCTGGTTGGACGCCGTGGATCTGCTGCCCGCGTTGGCCGACGCCAAGGTGCAGGAGGGCATCAACGGGCTGTTCTCGTTCACCCCAGATGGCAACCCGCTGCTCGGCGAACATCCGAACCTGCGCGGATTCTGGGTCGCCGAAGCCGTGTGGATCACCCATTCGGCGGGTGTGGCCAAGGCCGTCGCGGAATGGCTCGTCGAGGGCCAGCCGCGCATCGACCTGCACAACTGCGACCTGAACCGGTTCGACCCCATCGCGCTCGCGCCCGACTACGTGCACGCGCGCAGCTGTCGCAGCTTCGTCGAGGTCTACGACATCCTGCACCCGCTCGATCCGGTCGCCGTGCCAGGCGGCATCCGCACCAGCCCGTTCCGCGAACGCCAGGCCGACCTCGGCGCGCACTTCCTGGAGAGCGGCGGTTGGGACCGGCCGTTCTGGTACGAATCCAACGCCGCCCTGCCCGAGGTCGCCGAGATTCCGGCCCGCAATGACTGGGCCGCGCGGCACTGGTCGCCGATCGCGGGCGCGGAGGCACTGGTCGCGCGCAAGCGGGTCGCGCTGTTCGACATGACCCCGTTGAAACGCCTTGAGGTTTCCGGCCCCGGCGCCCTGGACCTGTTGCAGCAGTTGACCACCAACCAGCTGGCCAAGAAGCCCGGTTCGGTCACGTATGCCCTGATGC
>DASYBO010000081.1:0-12144 GCA_036500685.1 Pseudonocardiaceae bacterium
TCCCTCGGCCGGCCCGACACCGCCAGGTTTCATGCCGGCCGCCGGCCCCGCGCCAACCGCCGGCCCCGCGCCAACTGGAGCCGCGCCAACTGGGCCTGCGCCAACCGCTGGGTCCACGCCAACTGCGGGATTCGGGCCAACCGCTGGACTTGCGTCGCCCGCTGGACTTGCGTCGCCCGCGGGACTTGCGTCGCCCGCGGGACTTGCGTCACCCGCCGGCCCCATGCAACCCACCGGGCTCATGCCGCCGGCTGGACTCGTGCCGCAGGCGACACCGGGGCCCGCTTTCTCACCGAGTGGCTTGGTCGCGCCGGGCGGGTCGCCGTCCTCGGCCGGTTTTCTGCCATCCGCCGATGTGGTGTCGGCGGATGATTTGACGCCGCCCTCCGGGTTCGCCCTACCCATCGCCGGGCAAATTCCGCCGGCAGCTCAGCCCACCTCGCCTCCGCCCGCTCTGGCACAGCGCACCCCGTCGCAACACATTCCGGCACCGCACAACCCACCTCAGCCAACCCCGGCCGAGCCTCGGTCGCACGAGATGCCGCAGGCATTCGGGCAACGCCCGGCCCAGGACGCGGCTTCGCATCGGACCTCGTCCGGTTATCTTGACCTGGGCCGCATTTCGGCTGAGTTCAGACGCGGGTACTCGCTCGGGCAGGCGACCTCGGAACCCACGCCGGAAGCGCCGAAGGCGTCGGCCGAGCCTGCGGCGGTTGGGCCTCCCTCGGTCGAGCTTCCGGCCGCCGTTGAGCTTCCGCCGGCCGAGGTTCCGCCGGTCGAGCCGGTTGTAGTGGAGCCTGCCGTGGGCGGATCTGCTTCGGTTGAGGCTGCCTCGGACGAGGCGGCGGGTGCCGATGGCGGTAGTTCGTTCTCGGCGTTGTCCGAGTTCAGTGCGATGTTGGCTCGCTTCGACGACAATCCGGCGCCGAGCGCGATCGAGTTGCCTGAGCCGTCGACGACGCCGTTGCGGCAGGCAGGCGGCGAGTCTGCCGCTTCGGCGGAGCCGGCTCGGTCGGGCGAGGTGGCCACGCTGCCAGAACCGGAGTTGACGCCGCCCTCGCGCGCTGAGCGGTCGGGGACGGCGCAGCCGTTCGCGCCGGAGACGATGTTCGGTGGGCGTGGGCGAACCGAGCAGCCTGCCGGGGCCGATGCGCAGCCGGCCGATGCGCAGCGGGTTCATGCACAGCCCGCCGTGGGGGCGCCTGCCGTGGGGGCGCCGGTTGAGAAGCCGGCCGCCCAGGCTGGCGGGAGGGCGGCCGACAAGGCGGTTGAGCTGCCTGCCGCGTCGGTTGAACGGGTCGAGAAGGGGCCGGAGCCGTTGCGGCCCAGCCCGCCTCCCACCGGGATCACCGGGATCACCGCGAAATTGGCCGGGCCGCAGGATTCCGACTTCGACTCCGACGTGGCCAGCATCGAGGGTCGATCAGGGCGCGGTCGGCGGCGGACGCCGAAGCTCGGGGATCTGCTTACCGAAGCCTTGCGCGCCTATCAGGATGTTCGGGAGTCGGACGAGTCGGACGCGCTGGGCTCGGGTAGTGAACCGAGCGAGTTAGGCGCGACCGAGTTGAGTAGTTGGTTGGGGACCGGCACCGAACCGCTCGGGTCGATCGATCCGCCGTCGTGGCGCCCGGGGTCCTCGACGCGGTCGTTCGGGGTGGCTCGGCACAGCAGCGGGGACGATTCGGGTGACTCGCGGAGGCAGTCGGGGTCGGATTGGCATCCGCCCACCGGCTGAGATCCGTGGTCTGCCAAGTGAAACGGGGATTCACGTGCGCTAGCTGAACCGATCCCTGAATCAAAAATGGTGGTGGAGATCGCACCTGATCGTGTTGCGCGCGACGCTCCGCTACTCACGAGTACCGCGCTGAGCTGCGGAAATCGCTGGGCGGCCGACGTATCCTGTGGTTCTCGGAGCGCGTAAGTTGGTCACGGTTGCGGCACGACGGGGTGCCGCAGAGCGTGGAGTGGCCCAAAGATGATTTCAACCGGATCCGCTGGATCCTCGTCCGGAGCGACAATGTCCCCAACTGGCAATGGTTCCGTTGCCGTTGATCGGTCCACCGACCAGACCGCCAAGTCGGCGAGTCCTGAGCAGATCCGCGATCAGCTGATCGATCAGGCCGCCGAGCTTTCTCCCGACCTGGCTGATCTGATCAGGCTTTACTACCGCTACCTTCCGCCGGAGGAAGTCATTGATGACTACCCCCGCGATCTGGTGGGCGCGGTGCGGTCGAATCTGTTGCTTGCCGAGTCGCGGGTGGCTGGCAGGCCGGTTGTCCGGTTGCTGAATCCGGTTGCCGCGCAGGACGGCTGGGACTGCCCGGCGACGGTGATCCAGGTTGTCACCGACGACATGCCCTACCTCGTCGACTCGGTTGTCGCGGAATTGACGCACAGTGGCGTGAACGTGCAGCGCGTAGTGCACCCCATCGTTGTGGTGCGTCGCGATCTAGCTGGTTCGCTGCGTGAGGTGCTGGCCACCGCGGATCCGGAGGCGCCGCCTGCCGATGCGCTGCTCGAGTCGTGGATGAGCATCGAGGTCGATCTTGTCACCGATCCGGAGCGGGCTCGGGAGCTGGAGAACCGGTTGGTCTCCGTGCTGCACGATGTGCGCGAGGTGGTCGAGGACACCGATCGGATGGTGGGTACCGCGCGGATGCTCGCGGATCATCTTGAGCAGAATCCGCCGAACGCGCCGGACCAGCAGATCGACGAGGGCGCGAAGCTGCTCCGCTGGCTCTCTGAGAAACATTTCACGTTTTTGGGTTATCGCCAGTATGAGCTGGTTGAGGACCCGAGTAGTGGTGAGCCCGCGCTGCGCGCGATTCTGGCGACCGGGCTGGGGGTGTTGCGCCAGGACAGTTTGGCCGCGCGCAGCCTGACCGCGGGGCCGGATCTTGCCGCGCACGCGTTGGCTCCGCAGCTGCTCGTGTTGACCGAGGCGAGCGCGCCGTCGACCGTGCACCGCTCCGCCTATCCGTACTACGTCGGGGTGAAAACCTTTGACAAGCAGGGCAACGTCAACGGGGAGCACCGTTTCCTCGGTGTGCTGACCAGCGCCGCCATGCACGAGGACGTGCTCGACATTCCGGTGATCGAGCGGCGGGTGCGCGAGGTGATCCACCGGGCCGGGTTCCCGATGGAGTCCTATTCCGGGCAGAAGATGCTGGAGGTCATCCAGAACTATCCCCGGCCGGAGTTGTTCTCCACCAACGCGCAATCGCTCTACGAGACCGCGACGGGTGTGCTGGCGCTGGCCGATCGGCGGCGGCTGCGGTTGTTCCTGCGGCGCGATCCCTACGGCCGGTTCTACTCGTGCCTTGTCTACCTTCCGCGTGACCGGTACACCACGACCTCGCGGCTGGCCATGCAGGAAGTGCTGCTGGCCGAGTTGCACGGCAACAACATGGAGTACTCGACGCGGGTCGGCGAGACCGATCTGGCGCGGGTGCACTTCATGGTGCACACCGACCCGAACGACCAGATCGACCCGCAGCCCCTGCAGATCCAGCAGCGGCTGGCTGACGCGGTGCGCAGCTGGGACGACCTGATGGTCGACGCGGTCGTTGCGGAGCGCCGGACCTTGCTGCCGGGTACGCCCGGCAGCCCGGAAACCGCGGCCGAGCAGGGGGTGCGGTACGCGGGCGCGTTCCCGGAGGCGTACAAGGAGGACTTCGATGCCGAGGTCGGCCTGGCCGATCTGCGGGTCCTGCAGGGATTGAAGGGCGCTGGCGACGTCGCGGTGTCCTTCTACCTGCCGGAGGGGGCCGAGCCGGGGGAGCGGCGGTTCAAGCTGTACCTTGCCGGCGAGCGGGTCACGCTGTCGATGGTGCTGCCGCTGTTGCAGCAGATGCGCGTTGTCGTGGTGGACGAGCGGCCCTACCAGGTGCATCGCGACGACGGCACGCAGTGCTGGATCTATGACTTCGGGCTGCGCATCGATCCGGCGATGCTGGACAAGCTGCTGCCGACTGACGTGGGGAACCTGCGCGTCCGGTTCCAGGACGCGTTCCAGGCGACCTGGAGCGGCGACGCCGAGATCGACGGGTTCAACGCGCTGGTCATGCAGGCCGGGCTGACCTGGCGGCAGGCGGCCGTGCTGCGCGCCTACGTGAAGTACCTGCGCCAGGCCGGCACCACGAACAGCCAGGACTACATCGAGGACGCGGTGCTCGCGCACACCCCGGTGGCGACGGCGCTGATCAAGCTGTTCGAGTCGCGATTCGACCCGGTGCTCTCGCAGGCCAACCGGGACGCCGCGATCGAGGCGCTGACCACCGAGATCGGGCAGCTGATCGACGAGGTCACCAGCCTGGACGCGGACCGGATCCTGCGCAGTCTGCTCGGGCTGGTCAACGCGACGCTGCGGACCAACTACTTCGTGCGCGACGACGGCGGGAATCCGCGTCCTTACCTCGCGTTGAAGTTGGATCCGCACCAGATCGCGGATCTGCCGGAACCTCGGCCACGCTTCGAGGTGTTCGTGTACTCGCCTCGGCTCGAGGGCGTGCACCTGCGGTTCGGGCCGGTGGCGCGTGGTGGGTTGCGCTGGTCCGACCGGCGCGAGGACTTCCGCACCGAGGTGTTGGGCCTTGCCAAGGCGCAGGCGGTGAAGAACGCGGTGATCGTGCCGGTCGGCGCGAAGGGCGGGTTCGTGGTCAAGCGGCCACCCGCCATGACCGGTGACCCTTCTGTTGACCGCGAGGCGCAGCTGGCCGAGGGCATCGCCTGCTATCAGATGTTCATCTCGGGGCTGCTGGATCTGACCGACAACCTGGATGCGGGCAAGGTTGTGCCGGCGCGGGATGTCGTCCGGTTCGACGGCGACGACACGTATCTGGTTGTGGCCGCGGACAAGGGGACCGCTACTTTTTCCGACATCGCCAATGCGGTGTCGGCGAAGTACGGGTTCTGGCTTGGCGACGCGTTCGCGTCGGGTGGGTCGGCCGGGTATGACCACAAGGCGATCGCGATCACCTCGCGTGGCGCGTGGGAGAGCGTGAAGCGGCACTTCCGCGAGCTGGGGGTGAACACCCAGACGCAGGAGTTCACCGTGGTCGGCGTCGGCGACATGTCCGGCGACGTGTTCGGCAACGGGATGCTGTGCTCGGAGGGGATCCGGCTGGTGGCCGCGTTCGACCACCGGCACATCTTCATCGACCCGAACCCGGACGCGGCCGTCTCCACTGTGGAGCGGCGGCGCATGTTCGACCTGCCGCGTTCGTCCTGGAACGACTATGACCGCTCGCTGATCAGCACGGGCGGTGGCGTGTGGCCGCGTACGGCCAAGTCGATTCCGGTGAGCCCGCAGGTGCGGGAGGCATTGGGGCTTGACGAGGGTGTCACCAAGTTGGCGCCCGCCGATCTGATGAAGGCGATTCTGCTTGCGCCGGTCGATCTGTTGTGGAACGGCGGGATCGGGACCTACGTGAAGTCCTCGGCGGAGAGCCACACCGAGGTCGGGGACAAGGCGAACGACGCGATCCGGGTCAACGGCGACGAGCTGCGGGTGCGGGTGATCGGCGAGGGCGGCAACCTCGGGCTCACCCAACGCGGCCGGATCGAGTTCGCGCGCGGCGGCGGCAAGGTCAACACCGACGCGCTGGACAACTCGGCCGGGGTGGACTGCTCCGACCACGAGGTGAACATCAAGGTCCTGCTCGATCACCTGATCGTCGAGGGCAAGCTGGATCACGCCGACCGGGACGCCTTGCTGGCCGAGATGACCGACGAGGTCGCGAGCCTGGTGCTGGCCGACAACTACGAGCAGAACCGAATGCTGGGTGTGGCGCGGGCGCACGCGCCGCAGATGTTGACCGTGCACAACCGGCTTGTCAACGATCTGGTCACGCGAACGGGCCTGGACCGCGAGTTGGAGGCGCTGCCCACCAACCCCGAGTTCCGCGCGTTGGCGAAGGCGGACAAGGGGCTCACCTCGCCGGAGCTGGCGACGTTGCTCGCGCACGTGAAGCTGGCGCTCAAGGAGGAGGTGCTGGCCAGCGATCTGCCCGATGCCGAGGTGTTCGCAAGCCGGTTGCCGGAGTACTTCCCGAGCCAGCTTCGTCAGCGGTTCGGGTCGGCGATCGGGTCGCACCCGCTGCGTCGGCAGATCGTGTCCACGATGCTGGTCAATGAGGTCGTCGACGGCGGTGGCGTGTCCTACGCGTTCCGGCTGGCCGAGGAGATGTCGGCGACGGCGACGGACGCGGTGCGCGCTTATGCCGTGGCCAACCGGGTGTTCGAGCTGTCCGCGCTGTGGCGTGACATCGCCGCGTTGGACAACGAGGTGCCCACCAAGGTCGCGGACGATCTGATGTTGGAGACCAGGCGGACGCTGGACCGGGTGTCGCGCTGGTTCCTGTCGAACCGGCCGCAGCCGCTTCCGGTGGGGGCGGAGATCAGCCGGTTCGCGGGGGCGGTCGCGGACCTGGCGCCACGGATGATGACGCTGTTGCAGGGCCGGGAACGGGAGATCGTCGCCGCGCACACGAGCGAGCTGATCGGCAAGGGCGTGCCGGAGGGCCTTGCCCAGCGGGTGGCCGGGCAGCTCAACTCCTACGCGCTGCTCGACGTGATCGAGGTCGCCGAGCTGGCCGAGCGCGAGGTCGGGTTGGGCGTCGAGCGCAGTCACCTTGAGACGGCGGAGCTGTACTACGCGCTGTCCGATCACCTGGATGTCGACTCGATGCTCAGCGCGGTCAGCGCGCTGGAGCGCGGCAACCGGTGGCACGCGCTGGCGCGGCTTGCGCTGCGGGACGACCTGTACGCGTCGATGCGTGCGATCACCCTGGATGTGCTGCGGCACAGCGATCCTGGGGACAGCGCGGCCGAGAAGATCGAGAAATGGGAGAAGTCCAACGCCTCCCGGCTCGGACGGGCGCGGTCCTCGCTGCGGGAGATCGCCCGGGTGGGGCGGCCGGACCTGGCCACGCTGTCGGTGGCGGCCCGGCAGGTCAGGGCGATGGTGCGCTGAGCGCGGTGACCCGGAGGGTGGGGCGGTTTGCCTCACCCCCGGGTCGGTCGGGCGACCGAGGGGCGGGCTGTAGAGTCGGCGGGTCGAGCCCGAAATCGCGGGAGGCGTTCGTATTGGGTGTATTCGCCGCCGAGGTGCGTCCGCGCTGGTCTGACATGGACGCGTTCGGTCATGTCAATCACGCCAACACGGTGACGTTGCTGGAAGAGGCACGGGCCGAACTGCTGTTCGTCGAGGCGGCCCGGCAGGGCGCGCAGACCATGGCGGGTGGCATGGTGGTGGCCCGGTTGGTGGTCGACTATCACCTGCCGCTGATCGCGGACGGCAACAGCGTGCGGGTGGAGATCACCGTGCGCACGCTCAAGGCCGCGTCGTTCACCCTGGACTACACTGTCCATGGTGGACGGTCGGCGGGCGATGCCGTTGTGGCGACGGCGGAAACGCTGATGGTGCCCTACAACCTGGAATCTGGTCGGCCGCGCAGGCTGGCCGAGGCCGAGCGGGACTTCCTCGCCGGATATCGAGCGGGAGCCGGCAGTGCCTGAACTGTATGTACCGGACGCGGCCGACCGCGACGATCTTGGTGCGTTTGTGGCTCGATCGGTGCGGCTGGACGGGCAGACCGTTGTCCGGCTGCGCAACAAGCCGGACGGGCGGGTGGTCGCGTGGGTGGCGACACCGTTCGACGTGCTGGCCACCAGAACCGTGCGCGGCGAGGTGACGCCGCGCGACATCACCGTGTCCGGCAACGAACTGCTGGCCGCGCTGGCCGTGGTCGGCGGGGAGCGGATGGATCCGGGGCCGGCTCGGGATCTGTTGTGGCACTCGCCGTTGCCGCCCGCTGACGGGTGGCTGGTCGTCGATGAACTGCCGGCGCAGGTGATCACCGAGCTGACCGATCGCGGCATCGCGCTGGCAAGAGAGAATCCTGGGCCGCGCGGCACGGCGCCCGCGTCGCTGCTGGATCAGCAGGTGCTCACGGTCAGCGGCGCCGGGCTGGACGTGAAGGTGCCGATGCGCTGCCTGTTCGCGCTGTCCGGCATGGGTTTCCTGGCCGGCGACGACGAGACGCTGCGGGTGACCGCAACCGATTCATGGTTGCGACTGGACGCACGCTACGGCGCGGTGCTGCGCCGCAGGCACGCCCTCCTGCCGCTGCTCATCTGAGCCAGACCGCCGTATCCGGGGGGAGTTGGCCCTCCTGTAACGGGCCGCTCGAGGCGAGCACGTCACCGGGCGGCAAGGGAACAAGGTCGGTGGACGTGTTCAGCGCGCAGATCAGCCCGCCGCCCTTGCGGCGGAACGCGAAACAGCCGGGCGGCGCGCCGTACCACTCCAGTTCCTCGCCGCGCAGCGCCCGACTGGACTGGCGGATCTCGATGGCCTGCCGGTAGAGCGAGAGCATCGAGCCGGGGTCCTCCAACTGTGCCTCGACGGTCAGCGGCGCCCATTCCAGCGGCATCGGCAGCCAGGTGGCGTCGTTCTCTCCCTCGCTGAAACCGAACGGCGGCGCCTGCCCTTCCCACGGCAGCGGAATGCGACTGCCGTCGCGGCCGCGTTTGGTGTGCCCGGACCGTTCCCAGACCGGGTCCTGCAACGCCCAGTCCGGCAGCTCGACGTTGGCCAGACCGAGTTCCTCGCCGTTGTAGACGAACACCGCACCCGGCAGGGCCAGTTCGACGAGAGCCATGGCGCGGGCCCTGCGCAGGCCGAGTTCGCCGCCGCCGTAGCGCGTCACGTGCCGGCTCACGTCGTGGTTGGACAGCGTCCAGGTGGCGGGCGCGCCGACGCCTGCGACCGCGCCGAGCGAGTGCACGATCGCGGTGCGCACCGCGTCCGCGTCGAAGGCGGCGTCGATCAGCCGGAAGTTGAAGGCCATGTGCAGTTCGTCCGGGCGGACGTAGCGGGCGAACCGCTCGTCGTCGGCAACCCACACCTCGCCGACCGCGATCCGGCCGGGGTATTCGTCGAGGATGCCGCGGATCATGTGGTGGATCTCGTGCACGCCGTCGTTGTCGGTGCGCGGGTCGCCGAGGTCGCTGTCCAGCAGCGCGGTACCGCTCGCGATGCGCGGGTCCATGTCGGGCAGGCCGGCCGGTTTGGCCATGCCGTTGGCCACGTCGATGCGGAATCCGTCAACGCCGCGGTCCAGCCAGAAGCGCATGGTGTGTTCGAGATCTTCGGCGACCTCGGGGTGTTCCCAGTTCAGGTCCGGCTGCTGCGGTGCGAACAGGTGCAGGTACCACTGGCCGTCCGGCACTCTCGTCCAGGCCGGACCGCCGAACATGCTGCGCCAGTTGTTGGGCGGCTCGGAACCGTCGTAGGTGCGGCCTTCGCGGAAGATGTAGCGCTCTCGCTCCGGCGAGCCGGGGCCTGCCGCGATCGCGGCGGCGAACCAGGGGTGCCGGTTGCTCGTGTGGTTGGGTACGAGGTCGATCACCACGCGGATGCGGTGTTTGCGCGCGTCCTCGACGAGTCGGTCGAACGCGGCGAGGTCGCCGAAGGACGGGTCGACGTCTCGCGGGTCGACAACGTCGTAACCGTGGTCGGCCATGGGGGAGGGGTAGAACGGAGTCAGCCAGATGGCGTTGATGCCCAGCAGTTCCAGGTAACCGAGACGAGCCCGGACGCCCTCGAGATCCCCGATGCCATCCGCGTTGGAGTCGGCAAAGGACCGGACGTACACCTGGTAGAAAACCGCTTCACGCCACCAGGTCGACTCCTCCGGCTGCGCATCTTCGAGGTCGGCTGATCGTCGCACGAGGGTTCATCCTGCCATCCGAGCGCGCTTCCAGGGCTGTGTCCGAGCTATCGAACGCAGCAACTTGGTGGCGCTGCTCACAAACTGATCACCGTCCGGGTTCGATCGGACACAGCGTGCCCGCCTCACCGAACGATGGCGGAATTTTGGGACGGTCGCCCCGGATTTGTGACCCGGATGTGGCTTCAGACCCAGGAGTTCAACAGGCTCTGCGCGGCCATTTCCAGATACGACCAGAGCTGGGCCCGGTACTCCTCGGGCAAGTTCTCCTCGTCGACCGCGATCCGCATGTTCTTCAACCAGGCATCGCGTTCGATCGGACTGATCCGAAACGGCGCGTGCCGCATCCGAAGCCGGGGATGTCCGCGCTGATCGGAATAGGTGTGCGGGCCGCCCCAGTACTGGATGAGGAACAGGGTGAGCCGCTCGGCCGCCGGGCCGAGGTCTTCCTCCGGGTACAGGGGGCGAAGTATCTCGTCGACGGCCACTTGGGCGTAGAAGCGGGACACGATCCGGCGGAACGTCTCCTCGCCGCCGACCGCTTCGTAGAAACTCTCCGGCGTGGCCACGTTCCCATTTTCCCGCATTGCGAACCAGCCGTCCGTCCGGGGTCAGTCGTCGCCGCCGGAGACGTTGGCCGAGCGCCCGGTCGGCGGCTCGACAATGGTGTGGTCGAGCGCGGCCATGATCCGCCTGCGCAGTTCGCGCTGGGTGGCCCACTGCCGGGCAGGCCGCACCTTCACGGTCAGCCGCAGGGTCATCGCGTCCGCGGTCATGCCCTGCACGCCGAGTACCTGTGGGGCGTCGAGCACATCGCTGACCAGCGGCGGCTCCGAGGTGGCTTGAGTGGCGACCTCGCCGAGCAGGTTCAGCGCCTCGTTGATGTCGGTGGCGTAGCCGACCGGCACGTCCACCACCGCGACCGCGAAGCCCTGGCTGGAGTTGCCGACCCGGCCGACCTCGCCGTTGCGCACGTACCAGACCGTGCCGGCCACGTCCCGGACCGTGGTGATCCGCAGGCCGACCGACTCGACCGTGCCGCTGGCCGCACCGAGATCGACGACGTCGCCGACGCCGTACTGGTCCTCCAGCAGCATGAACATGCCGGACAGGAAGTCCTTGACCAGGTTCTGCGCGCCGAAGCCGACCGCGACGCCGATCACGCCTGCCGAGGCGATGATCGGAGTCAGATCAAGACCGAACTCGCCAAGGATCAGCACGAATGCGATGCCCCAGACCACGAACGAGACGATCGAGGTGAGCACCGAGCCGATGGTCCTGGCTCGCTGCCCGCGTCTTTCGCTCAGCACCGGGGCGTGGGACTGCGGGGCCTTTTCGCGCAGCGGGCGCAGGATCGCCGGGCGCTTGCCGGTGCCGGCGCCGCTGGTCAGTCGCTTGATCATCCGGTGCACGATGACGCGGATCACGAACGCGATCACGATGATCACCGCGATCTTGAACGGCTTGGCGACCAGCCAGTCCCAGTTGGTCAGGTCGGCGAGCCAGCTCAGGTGCGTCGAGTTCCACACCTGCGCACACCAACTGCTCGGATTGCTGCTCACGCACGAGGGCGGTGAGCTGAACAGGTCGATCACCCCTTGGCCTCCAACGGTTGTCACGAATTGGTTTCGTCGGGGCCGAGAATAGGGGCGGGTACCGCGTTGGCCTTGGGAAACCCTGTCGCCATTGGGCAGATCCGCAGCGCCCTCACCGGTCGTTATCCACCGCCGGTGACGTATTGTTCACCGGTTTGTCGACCATCTCTGTGGGACACGTCACCAAACCAACGTGCTTTTCATGGGTCATCTGTGGTCGACTAGGCCACGTACCCGGTGGAGGTGGTCGCGTGCCCGACCGACAACCGATCCCGATCGGCGCTGCCAGCCAGGCGGCGTCGACCGGTGTAGTGCGCCAGGAACCCGGCGGTGCCGGGTTGCCTTCGCCGTGGGGTAAGAGGCAGGTGCTGCTGCTCAACGCAACGTTCGAGCCGCTCACCGCCCTGCCGCTGCGGCGTGCGGTGATCCTGGTGGTGTGTGGCAAGGCCGAAGTGATCCACGGTGATTCGACCGGTCTCATGCTGCATTCCGCCGCGATGACGGTAGAGGCGCCTTCGGTGATCAAGCTCAGCAGCTACGTCCGCGTGCCCTATCGCGCCCGCGTGCCGCTGACTCGTGCCGGTCTGATGTACCGGGACCGGTACCGCTGCGTGTATTGCGGTGCCAGGGCCGAGACCATCGACCATGTGGTGCCCCGGAGTCGGGGTGGCCCCCACACCTGGCAGAACTGTGTGGCCAGCTGTGCGAAGTGCAACCATCGCAAGGCCGACAAGCTGCTGGCCGAACTCGGCTGGCGCCTGCCAATCACGCCGACCGCCCCCCGCGGGCAGAACTGGCGATTGCTGGCAGGTGTG
>DASYBO010000082.1:0-3617 GCA_036500685.1 Pseudonocardiaceae bacterium
CGGCGTCCCAGAACGCGGCGATCGAGGATGGGGTCGACATGAACCCATCCTGGCACCCAGCACTGATACGAGAGCATGGCCGGTCGACGGCGTGCTGAGCAGGTCAGTTGCATGACTCGATCACCGATGGGCGGCTCGGCAGGCGGCGAACGCGACCGGAATGGTCGGTCAGCCGACGAAAACGGGCGATCTCGTCGTACTGTGCGGCGAGTTGAGCCAGCGCTTGGGTGCGGAAGTCGGCGAGGTCGTCGATGGTGCTGGCTGACTCGGCGAGGCGCCGTTTCAGCGCGGTGGTCACGCAGGCGCCGCTCGGCGCGTCGATGACGACCCATTCATCGGCGAGGTCGCCCAGTACCTGTCCTTTGATGACTTTGGTGGCCAGCCGCGCGCTTCCCTGCGTCACCGGATCAGACCGACCGTACGTCGGACGATCGTCGCCAGTACCGGCCATGCACCCGGCCGACACGGCGAGCCTCGGCCATCACCGCGGTGACCGCGTCCGGTGCGTCCCGTTGCAGTCGCTGCGCTACCCGCTTCGCGTACGCCGACGGCGCCTGGTGCTGGCCAACACGGATGCCTGCGTAGAGCTGCATCCAGTCGCTGGGCGACCCGGCAACACTCGACGATCGAGGTCCCCTCACCCGGATCGAGGTCGAAGACCAGCCGGTCCGGATGTCGACGAGCACCACGGCGGTTGACGGTCCATTGTGGCACGTGCAGTTCCAGCGCGGCCAGATTCGCCAGCCACACCAGGGACACCAGGTCATCCACGATCGGGTACACGACCGGCCCGCCCCGACCCGCGTGACCCGGAGTGTGTCAACCGCGCTGTCCGCAGCCAGGCTGGCGCCGCAGCAGGAACGTTCTTGCCGAACTGGTTGCCGAACCTGCCCGAGTCCCCGCCCCCGCCACGGCATCCCAACCACGGTTTGATTTGTCAGCCTGGGTCCGGCAGGTAGTGCTCGCCGAGCACGCGCGCCACAAGTTGGCCGCGGCTGCGGACGCCGACCTTGGCGAACAGGGCTTTCAAGTGGTCTTGAACCGTATTGACGGAGATGTGGAGCTCGGCGGCGATGGCACTGGACGGTATTCCGGCGATTACCCGTTGCAGGACCTGCCGTTCGCGCCTGGTCAGCCCGTAAGCGAGCATGAGCATCTCGGCGATGTCGGAGGTGGGCGCGGCCTCGATGACCAGGGCAGTGCCCGTGCCCGCGGTCAGGTCGCTCTCGATTGGCGAACCGTGGATCGCCACCCATCGCCCGGACCGGGTCCGCATCCGGGCATACGGCTCTGGGGTCCAACTGGCCGTCTCAGCCGGTTCCCGCTGCTGCTGGTCGGCGAGGCGGGCCTGGACTCTGGCCGCGACGTGGTGAACGGCGCTGGGGAGTTCGCCGCCGGGCCGGGCCGGGAAGGGCGCCAGCTCATCGAGCCACTGGCGGGCGGTGTCGCTGGCGGCCAGCATCCGGTTACCGGGGCCGAGCAGCAGCACGCCAGGCCCGGGGCTGATACCGGCACCAGGCCCGGGCCGGTGCGCGGTTCGCCGCAGCCCCACGGCCAGCGGCGCGGACACCGCGTGCAGCAGGGCAGCTTCGGCGGGAGAGAAGTCGGGTGCGCCGCCGTTGCGGAAGAGCGCGAACGCGCCCCAGCACTGCCCCTCGGTGAGGCAGACGGTGCGCGCCTCCCACTGGGCGTCGAGCGCGGGCATGACGGTGTGCAGCCGGTGGCTGGTCTCCAGTAGCTCGCGGGGTGCTTGGCTCAGGATGCCGACGACCGTGCCGGACCTGGCCATCTCCGCCACCCTGTACACGTCATCGATCAGGTACTCGTTACGTGCGCTTTGCGCGTACAGGCCCGGCGGGACGTTGTAGACGTAGTCATCGGTGATCAACAGCGTCCAGGGATCGATGGTGGCGAAGCACGCCGCGTCCCAGTGAACCTGGCGAGACAGCCGCGCGGCGACCCGCTGGTGCAGCCTGCGCGAGTCGGCCTCCTGTGTGCAGATCGCCTCAATGTCCCGAACCGTTGCGCGCTGGGCGGCGGACAGCATCATGAGCCGCCTCCTCAATACCTGCTCGTCGCGAGGCATGGATCACATTACCGGGGACGTAAAGATCCCAGAAATTGGTGGTCCGTATAAGGATCTCCACCGTGTAGCTTTCTGCTGGTCCGGCCCGGATACGACCGGCCGGGACGCGACCGGCCGGGTTCGTGCGCGGTGCCGCGGCCCGGCGCCTCCGGGTCTGGGCGAGGCCGCGCGGGGACGCTGCGCGGTTCACAGCACGGGGTGGGTCATCGCCCGTGCTGAAAGGGAGGAACAGCCATCATGCCCGCTGCCGAAGAAGTGCCCGAGCCCATGCAGATGATCCAGATGCTTGGGGCTTTCCAGATATCGCAGGCACTGTATGTCGTGGCCAAACTCGGCCTGGCCACGGCGCTGGCGGACGGCCCGCGGAGCATCGAGGACCTCGCAGCGGCGACCGGCGCGACACCGGACGCGGCAGAACGCATCATCCGCACCCTGGCGCCGCTGGGACTCTTCCGGACCGATGGCGAGAGGATCGAGGCCACCTCTCTCGGGCTGACCCTCGCCGAGGGGCACCCCGGCTCGGTCCGCGACGTGGCACTGTGGTGGATGGAGACGCACTACGCGCCGTTCGGTGAGCTCTTGCATACCGCCGTGACCGGGGAAAATGCGGCCACCGCCCACTACGGTAAGCCGTTTCTCGAATGGGTGACCAACACCCCTGAGGCGGCCGGGCTGCTGACCGGCGGAATGGCCAGCGTCACCCAGAGCCTGCGCGCCGCGATGTTCGACGACTACTCGCTGCCGGACGGAAACCTCGTCGCCGACATCGGGGGCGCGGACGGGTCCGTGCTCTGCCAGCTGCTGGCCGGCGAACCGGACCGGCGGGGCATCGTCTTCGACCGGCCAGGGGTCGTGCCCCTGGCACGGACATCACTGACCGACCACGGGCTGGCGAGCCGGGTCGACGTCCAGCCAGGGGACTTCTTCGAGTCCGTGCCGCAAGCGGATATTTATATCCTGTCGTACATACTCCACGACTGGGACGACGAGTCCTGCCTGCGGCTGCTGCGGACCATCGGAAACGCCGCAGCCCACGGCGCCCGCCTCGTGATCATCGAAGCCGTGATCCCGACCGGCGATACCCCGCACTTCGCCAAAATGACCGACCTCACCATGCTGGCCATGACGACCGGACGCGAGCGCACCGCCGCGGAGTACCAGACGCTTCTCGCTGCCGCCGGATACACCTTGGACCGGATCCTCCCCAGCCCCACCCCGTTCTCCTTTATCGAAGCAACCCTTCGATAAAGCCCGCCGCCCTAACAACCGCAACCGACGTGACTCAACTGATGCCGCTGATCGAGGCCGTTCCGCAGGTACGGGGTCGCCGGGGTCGGCCACGACATCGGCCCGATACGGTGTTCGCCGAGCGCGCCCACGACCGGGTCGGGTCCGCTGTGGACAATGCCGCTGCCGAGTCGTTCAACTCCACGGTGAAGGCGGAGTTTGTGCATCGACACCGATTCGGCACCCGAGCCGAGGCACGGATCAAGATCGCGACGTGGATCGCGGACTTCTACAACACCAACCG
>DASYBO010000083.1:0-12170 GCA_036500685.1 Pseudonocardiaceae bacterium
GACGCTGGTGTCGGCGGACAGCAGCACCTGCGCGGACTGCCTTGCCGAGCTCGCCGATCCGGCCGATCGCCGCTTCGGCTACCCGTTCATCAACTGCACCCACTGCGGCCCGCGCTTCACGATCATCCGCGACGTGCCCTACGACCGTCCCTTCACGACAATGGCCGAGTTCGCGATGTGCGCGGACTGCGCGGCCGAGTACAGCGATCCCACCGACCGCCGCTTCCACGCCCAACCGACCTGCTGCCCCGCCTGCGGTCCCGCCCTCAGCATGCCGGTGCACACGGCAGCGGACCTGCTGGCCGGCGGCGCGATCCTCGCCGTCAAGGGCCTCGGCGGCTATCACCTGGCCACCGACGCGACCCACCAGTCCGCCACCACCGCCCTCCGCGCCCGCAAACACCGCGAGGACAAGCCGTTCGCGGTCATGATGTCCACAGTGGAACAAGCCAGGCTGCTGTGCGAAGTGGACGAACTGGCAGAGTCGCTGCTGGCCAGCAGGCGCCGGCCGATCGTGCTCCTCCCCCGCCGCGCCAACACCTCCATCGCCGATGCGGTCGCGCCCGGCAACCGGCAACTGGGCATCATGCTCCCCTACACCCCGCTGCACCATCTACTGCTCGCCGCCCTCGGCAGGCCGATCGTGCTCACCAGCGGCAATGTCTCGGACGAACCCATCGCGTATCGGGACGCGGACGCGATCGAGCGGTTGACCGGCATCGCCGACGCGTTCCTGTCGCACGACCGCGCGATCCACATCCGTACCGACGATTCGGTGGTGCGCCCGTTCGACGGTCGCGAGGCCGTGCTGCGCCGATCGCGCGGCTACGTGCCGGAACCGATTTCGTTGGCGCTGGCGTTTCCTCGGCCGGTGTTGGCCTGTGGCGCGGAACTGAAGAACACGTTCTGTCTGGCCAAGGGCAATCACGCGTTCCTCTCGCACCACATCGGCGACCTGGAGAACTTCGAGACGCTGCGCTCGTTCACCGAAGGGATCGCGCATTTCCGCCGGTTGTTCGACATCGACCCGGAGGTGGTCGCGCACGATCTGCACCCCGAGTACCTGTCCACCAAGTACGCGCTCGAACTCGACGGGGTCGACCTGGTCGCGGTGCAACACCATCACGCGCACATCGCGTCCTGCCTCGCGGACAACGGCGAAGGGGGGCCGGTGATCGGCGTCGCCTTCGACGGCACCGGCTACGGCCCCGACGGCACCATCTGGGGCGGCGAGTTCCTGCTGGCCGACCTCGCCGGCTTCACCCGCGCCGGCCACCTCGACCCGGTCCCGATGCCCGGCGGGACGGCGGCCATCCGCTCGCCGTGGCGAATGGCCGCCGCCCACCTCGCCGCCGCCTACCCGGACGGTATCCCGAATCTGTCCATTCTGGATCGCAACGCGGCCGACTGGGATGCCGTACTCAGGATGGCGAAGCGCGAGGTGAACTCGCCGCGAACCTCCAGCGCGGGCCGACTGTTCGACGCCGTCGCCGCGCTGCTCGGCATCCACGACACCATCAACTACGAAGGCCAGGCCGCGATCGAACTCGAACAACATGCCGACCCCTCTGAATGCGGCACCTATCCGACTACGATGCACAACACCTTGCCCTGCGCGGAACTGATCCGCGCGGTGGTCGATGATCTCGGGCGCGGCGAGCCGGTTCCGGCCATCGCGGCGCGGTTCCACAACGCGGTAGCCGACGCCGTGGCCAACACCTGCGTGTTGATTCGCGAGCAGAGCGGCGTCGGCGCGGTGGCGTTGTCCGGCGGCGTCTGGCAGAACCTGTTGCTCACCACCCGCACCTTGCATTCATTGCGGGCGCGTGGTTTCCGCGTACTCACCCATTCCAGCGTGCCATGCAATGACGGCGGCATCAGCCTGGGCCAAGCCGCCGTCGTCGCAGCGCTGGACCGGGCCGGTCAGTCGTCCAGTTCCGGCGGACCCTGATTGGCAGGGATGGTGCCGGCCAACCCGTTGCGCACCGAGTCGAGTAGCGCCATGCCCTGTCCGGCAAGGGAAGCGACGACTCCGGTGAGACCATCGGCGCCGTCCAACACGGTGAGGTTGGCGCCCTGCAAGCCTTCCGCCGCCGCGCGCAGCATGTCCGGCAGTTGCGCGATGACCGCCTGATCCAGCGCGATCCGCCCCTCGGCCGCCGCTGCTTCGGCGGAAAGTTTGGTGGCGTCGGCCTGAGCCTTGGCCAGTCGCACGATCCGGTCGGCCTCGGCCTGCGCCGGCTTGACCACCTCGGCGATCAGTTCGGCCTCGCGCAGTTCCGCGTTGCGCATGGCCACCTGCGCCCTTTCCGCCAGCACCGCCTGCTGCGCCCTGGCCGCCGCGAGCGGGCCTGCCTGGGCCGCGATCTGCTGCGCCTCGTCGATCTCGGCCTGGTAGCGAGCCTGCGACACCGCGGTCTCTCGAGCGAAGGCGTTCTGCGCGCGCACGCTTTCCTGCTGCGCCATGGCACTGGTCTGGTCGGCCGCGGCCTGTGCGACCTTCGCGTCCTGGTTGACTCGGGCCTGGTGCGGCGCGGCGAGCGCGCGGATATAACCGGAGCCCTTGTCGTCGATGCTGCTGATCTGCAACGAATCGACGGCAAGACCGATCCGCGCCATCTCGGCGGTGCTCGCGTCGAGGATCGCCTCGGCCAGCGTCTGCTGTTCGCGGATGATCGACTCGACGGTCATGCTGCCGATGATGCTGCGCAGGTGGCCGCTGAAGATCCGCCCGACCAGCGTCGCCATGTGCGCCTGGTCCCCCTGGAACCGCCGCGCCGCCGCCGCGATCGACTCGGGGTCGTCCCCGACCTTGAACGCGATCACCGCATGCACCGCCAGCGTCAATCCCTGCTGGGTGAAGCAGTCCTCGAAGACCGTGGCTTCCTGCATGGCAAGGGAAAGCCGGGTCGCCCGAGAGAAGACGGGCATCACAAACGAACCATGACCGGTGACGATCTTGAACTGCAACCGGTCACCACGCTGCTTTCGCCCGCTGATCAGTAATGCCTCGTTGGGAGCAGGCACGCGATATCCAAACACTGCTACGACCTTTCCTCGCGGACGTCGAAGTCCGCACCAGGATGAGCCCACGGTTCAACGTCTAGCTGGCGTGAGCCGCGGCTGTTGATGACCAACACCGCCGCACCGCTGGGCACTGGTTGGGCACAATAGGCGAGGTAATAATGCGGAATCCCCTGGACGACGACCCGCACTTCCCCCGGAAGCGAACCACCGCGCACTGCCTTGCTGACCCGGCCGATCTTCCCGACCAACGTCTCGCCTGCCACGTCGCCCTCCACCCAGTGCCTGCGCCGCGCGAGTCGCAGGAGGAGCGTTTGTCTCCGGCTGCGCTGCGTCCGAGCGTCTCGGCTGAGATGATTGAACACCCGTGCACGACAAATGAACCCATGATCCGGGTCACTCAGTTCTACGCTCGACGAACGAGCGACAAGGCGAGCCGGTCGGAGGAATTGAGCGAGTTCATCGTGGCTCGGTCGAACGCGGGCGATGTCGACGGCATCGTCGCGCGAGGAGGTTCGCGCGTTCTACGCGCCGCTACTCGCGACCCGCCTCGCCTAGCCCTGGCGTTGAACTCCCATCAAGGGGTGGGAAGCAGATCGACGTTGCCGTCGAATTGCCACAGCGGGTTCGGTTGGTCTCCGGTGGCGGTGTGCACCATGAAGTACCCGTTCACGGGTATTGGTCCGTCGCCGTCCGCTTGGTATCGCCCGTCCGTGCTGACATCGAGTTCGTAGACGGCGGATCCTGCGGCCGCGACACCGGGGATATGCCATGCGATGGCGCAGCGCCAGTTGGTCCCCGGACCTTCCTGAGGGACCGCTCCGGTCCCCTTGGTGCACGCCGCCGCAGCGCCAAGTACCGACTCGGGGACGTCCGGGCGGTGCATCTGGCTGCCCTGTAGCCGGTACAGGTGGGCGAACGCGGTGGCGACCGAGCGCTGAAGCTTGTCCCGGTCGATGCCGGAACCCACCGGCCGGGCCGACCAGGTGATCACGCCGACCGTCACGAGGAGCAACGCGACCAGCGGCAGGACACCAGCGATGAGCGCCCTGCGGCCTGCGCCGTCGTTGGTGACGTTGGTGAAGTCGCGCCGCATGAACAGCAGGTAGGCCAACACCCCCGCGACAATGGCCCAGATCAGGCTGACAACGGTGCTGATCAGCAGCGGAGCGAGCTGCACTGGGTCGGTGAACAGTCCGATCCAGGCGATGAAACCGTAACTGGGCAGGGCAAGGCGCACCGCGATCGGCAGCGGCAGCATCTGAGCCACATCCATGGCCAACGCGACAAGGACGGGTGACAGCAGGCCCATGGGCGAGCGGCCGAGGACGACCGAGCCGAGCAGGCCGATCGCGGCCAGCGCCAGCGTGGGGGCCAACACGCTGACCCAGGCGAGCACGACCATCCCGGCCGCGGCCCCGGAGGACAGCAGGTGGCCGTCCAGGCCGACCAGCGGCTGGGCGCCGAGCGAGGCGAGCCCGCCGACGATGGCGGAAGCGGCCAGTCCTGCCACCAGCAGCACGATGACGGTGAGGCTGGCCAGCGTCTTCGCCGCGAAGATCCGCTCGTACGACCGGACCGCCACCAGCAGGTGGCGCCAGGTGCCCAGCCGGTCCTCAACGGCGAACACGTCGCCGGCGATCAGCGAGGTCAGCAGCGGAAGCACGTAGAGACCGGAGAAACCGAGGATCACCAGTGGCCCGGCCCAGCCGGTGGCGTTCATCCAGCGGCCGAAGGTGGTGTCGGAGGGCAGGGAACTCTGTTGGCTCACCACGGCCACGAACCCGGCGGGCCCGATCAGGCAAGCCAGCAGCAGCACCCGGACCCGCCACTGGGACATCAGCTTCACCAGTTCGAAGCGGTAGCTCTTGGCCACCCCGACCGGGCGGGCAGGCGAGGGCGGGGCCTCGGCGACGGCAGACGTCATCGGTCGGCCTTCTCCTTCTGTTCGGTGAGGGCGAGGAACGCGGCCTCCAGAGGCGACATCACCGGTGCCAGTTCGCGTACGGCGATGTCCGCGCGGACCACCCGCGCCACCAGTTCGTCCAGGTCGGGCGTGAGCGCGCGCACCACAAGTACCTCGGTGTCCTGCGGGGCAGGGATGTCAGTGCCGTCAATGATCCGTACCCGGGGCAGTTCCAGCGCCAATGCGCGGGCGGCCAGCGGGTCCGAGGTGCGCAGCCGGTAGTCGAGTTCCTGGTTCTTGGCGGTGAGCTTGCTCATTGGGCCGGAGAACACGATGCTTCCGGTGGCCAGAATGGTGACTTCGCCGCACAGCGCCTCGACGTCGTCCATGCGGTGACTGGACAGCACCACGGTGGTGCCCTTCGCGGCGAGCCGGGTGAGCACGCCGTGCACCTGCTTCTTGCCGGCCGGGTCAAGGCCGTTGGCCGGCTCGTCCAGCACCAGCAGCCGGGGGTTGGTGAGCAGGGCCGCGGCGAGCCCGAGCCGCTGCCGCATGCCGAGGGAGAAACCGCGGACCCGGTCGTCCGCGACGTCGGTGAGCCCGACCTGGTCGAGCACCTCGTCGATGTCGGCGGTGCGCTTGTCGCGACCGCGCAGCGCGGCCAGCGCGGCAAGGTTGCGCCGGGCAGTGAGCGAGGGATACAGACCGGGGCCGTCCACGAAGCCGGCGACCCCGTCGGGAGCGTCCAGCGTCCGGCCGACGGTCGTGCCGAGGATCTCCAGCTGGCCCTCGTCGGCGACGGCCAAGCCGAGCAGCAGGCCCAACAGGGTGGTCTTCCCTGCGCCGTTCGGGCCGACGAGCCCGTGAATCTGTCCCTGCTCCACGTCCAGGTAGATGTGATCCAGGGCGACAACCTCGCCGAAACACTTGGTGAGCCCTTGCCCGCGTAATGCGGCGGTTGTTGCCATCCGTCGTCCCTCTCTCACTGAGTGTTCAGGACCGTAGGCAGGGTAGTCGACGCACGCACGCGGTGTCCCTTGAACGTTTGCGGAACGGCAGGCAACCATCGTTCGGCGCGCAGGAACCCGGCAGCGCGCGGGTGGCGATCAGGCAGGACGCGACAGGTTCAGCGAGTGGTACATGCGGCGCTACGTAGCCACTCGAGCCAGTCCGCGACGCCCTCGCCCTTGGTTGCCGAGAGGGGCAGTACGGCGATGTCCGGATTGAGCTTGCGCGCGTCCGCGACGAACCGATCGACGTCGAAATCGACGTAGGGCAGCAGGTCGATCTTGTTGAGCAGCACCAGGTTCGCCGCGCGGAACATGTGCGGGTACTTCAGCGGCTTGTCCGCGCCCTCGGTGACCGAGGTGATCACCAGTTTCGCTGCCTCGCCGAGGTCGAAAAGGGCCGGGCAGACCAGGTTTCCGACGTTTTCGATGACCACGACCGAATCGGCGGGCGGGTCGAGTTCGCGCAGGCCGCGGGCGACCATGTCGGCGTCGAGGTGACAGCCGGCACCGGTGTTGATCTGCACCGCGGCGCAGCCGGTCGCCCTGATCCGGTCGGCGTCGAACTGGGTTTCCTGGTCGCCCTCGATGACCGAGACCAGCGGTTCGCCGGCGAGTTCGCGGATGGTCCGTTCCAGCAGGGTGGTCTTGCCGGCGCCCGGCGAACTCATCAGGTTGACGGCCAGGACGCGGCGCTCCGCCAGCCAGTGCCGGTTGTGGTGGGCCAGGTGGTCGTTCTTGGCCAGGATGTCCTGCTCGAGGATTACCGTGCGGTGTTCATGTGCGTGGGTGTCGCCGTCGCAGCCGCAGGTCGCGCACATTCAGACCACCTCAACCGATCGGATCCGCAGCTGCCGCCCGGCCAGCACCTCGACATTGGCGCTGCCGCACGGGCACAACAGAATGAGGTCATCGACGTCGAACTCGCTGTCGCAGTCGGCACAGTGCGCCCGGCCGCCCGGCTCGTCGATGTCGAGCCGGGCCCCTTGCAGCGCGGTGCCCTCGACGACCAGGTCGAAGCAGAACCGCACCGAGTCCGGCACGATGCCGGACAGTTTGCCGATCTCCAGCCGCACGCCGGCGATCTTCGTGTCCGGCAGCCGTTCCAGGACGGCGTCCACCACGCTCTGGGTGATCGACAGTTCGTGCATGGGAAGGCTCAGCAGATCCTGGGCAGCGGGTCACCCACCAGCATGTCCACGATCCGAGTGCCGCCGAACGCGGTGCGCAGCAGCACCATGCCGGGCGGGTC
The DNA here is from genome assembly GCA_036500685.1 of Pseudonocardiaceae bacterium. Classification (GTDB taxonomy): domain Bacteria; phylum Actinomycetota; class Actinomycetes; order Mycobacteriales; family Pseudonocardiaceae; genus CAJCJE01. The sequence continues at coordinate 7,190 of DASYBO010000083.1, forward strand.
GTCGCCGATCCGGCCGATCACCGCGGCCTCCCGGCCCAGCGGATGGCCGTGCATGGCGTCCAGCGCGGCATCGGCCTGCTCGCCGTCGACGACCGCGACGATCCGGCCCTCGCAGGCCACGTAGAGCGGGTCGATGCCGAGCAGCTCGGACGCGCCGCGCACCTCGGCCCGTACCGGGATGTCGTCCTCGGCAACGACAACGCTCACGTTGGCGGCCTTGGCCACCTCGTTGAGGATGGTCGCCACTCCCCCGCGCGTCGCGTCCCGCATGGCGCGCACGCCGGGGCAGGCGGCGAGCAGATCGGCGACGAGGCCGTTGACGGCGGCGGTGTCCGAGGTGAGCTCGGTGTCGATGTCCAGCTCGCCGCGCGCGAGCATCACGGTGACGCCGTGGTCGCCGATAGGCCCGGAGACGAGGACCGCGTCGCCCGGTTTCGCGTTGACGACACCGAGATCGAGGCCGTCCGGGATGACGCCGACACCGGCGGTGTTGATGTAGCAGCCGTCTGCCTTGCCGCGCTGCACCACCTTGGTGTCCCCGGTGACCACCTGCACGCCGGCCGCATCGGCGGCGGCGCGCATGGACGCGACGATGCGTTGCAGATCGGCGACGGGGAAGCCCTCCTCCAGGATGAATCCCGCGGAGAGGTATTTCGGGATGGCGCCGGAGACCGCGAGATCGTTGACGGTGCCGTTGATCGCGAGATCGCCGATGTCCCCGCCGGGGAAGAACAGCGGCGAGACCACGTAGGTGTCCGTGGTGAGCGCGATCCGGCCGCCGGCCATGGTCAGCCTTGCCGCGTCCTCCATCGGTTCCAGCAGTGGGTTGCGGAACGCGTCGAGGAAGATCGCCTCGATCAGCGTGTGCGTTGCCTTGCCGCCGGAACCGTGGGCGAGGGTGATCCGCTCCTCCCTGACCCGCGCGCGAGCCCGTCGCGCCCGGTCGATGCGTTCCAGCACCAGCGCTTCGCGTTCCTCCGGCGCGACCTTGCTGAAGTGTCGTTGATCGACGTGTTCGGCAAGGGCCTTGTCGACCCAGTTCTGCTGGCTGGTCACCGCGCCGTCGCCTCCTTGACCCGCTTGCGGGTGAACCGCCCGAAGTTGTAGTAGGCGGCGCAAGCGCCCTCGGGCGAGACCATGCAGGTGCCGATCGGCGTCTCCGGGGTGCAGGCCGTGCCGAACACCTTGCACTCCCACGGCTTCAGGACGCCCTTGAGCACCTCACCGCACTGGCACGCCTTGGGATCGGCGACCCGCACGCCCGGTACCGAGAACAGTTCCTCCGCGTCGAACCGAGCGTACTTCTCGCGCACGCGCAACGCGGAGTGCGAGATGAAGCCGAGCCCGCGCCATTCGAAGTACGGCCGCAACCGCATGACCTCGTTGATCGCCTTCAACGCGACCAGGTTGCCGTCCCAGGGCACCACCCGCGAGTACTGGTTCTCGACCTCGGCGCGGCCCTCACTCAGTTGCACCATCAGCAGGTAGATCGACTGGAGGATGTCCAGCGGTTCGAAGCCGGCAGTCACGACGGGTTTGCCGTAGTCGCGGGAGATGAACTCGTACGGCCGGCAACCGATCACAGTGGACACGTGCCCTGGCCCCAGGAATCCGTCGAGGCGCAGGTCGGGCGAGTCGAGGATGGCCTTGATGGCCGGCACGATCGTCACGTGGTTGCAGAAGATCGAGAAGTTCTCGATGCCCTCCTGGGCGGCCCGCAACACGGTCATGGCGGTCGACGGTGCGGTGGTTTCAAAGCCGATGGCCATGAACACCACCCGCTTGTCCGGGTTGTTCCTGGCGATCTTCAACGAGTCCAGCGGCGAGTACACCATCCTGATGTCGACGCCGTTGGCCTTGGCGTCGAAGAACGAACCGTTGCTGCCCGGCACGCGCATCATGTCCCCGAACGAGGTCATGATCACGTCCGGCGCGGAGGCGAGCGCCATGGCGTCGTCGACCCGCCCCATCGGGATCACGCACACCGGACAGCCAGGGCCGTGCACCAGGGTGATGGTCTCGGGGAGGTAGTCCTCAAGACCGTGTTTGTAGATGGTGTGGGTGTGACCGCCGCACACCTCCATGAACTTGTACTGCCGCCCCGGCTCACACAGACCGGCGATCTTCGCGGCCAGCGCGTGCGCGGTGTCCGCGTCCCGGAACTCGTCGACGAACCGCATGGTGCTCGGCCTCCTCGTGCTATTCGATCAGGGACTCGCGGAGCGCGTCGATCTCGTCGGCGTAGGCCTGACCGATGCTCTCCAGGAAGTCCAGTGCGGCTTTCGCCTCGGTTTCGTCGATCTTGGACAGCGCGAATCCGACGTGGATCAACACCCATTCACCCGGCTCGGGTTTGTCGTCGCCGAGCAGACCGATGTTGATGGCGCGGCGAACTCCGCTGACCTCGACCCTGGCCAGATCCGGTTGGTCGGCAAGGATTTCGATCACCTCGCCGGGGATGCCAAGGCACATGTGATCAGCTCCTCAGATGTGGGTTACATTCGGCTCATCTCGACGTATCTCTTCACGTCCGGCGCGAGTTTCTTGTAGGCGACGGTCGCCAGCCAGGCGAACGCGGCGAGCAGGATGATTCTGCGCAACATCGGGTCACACCCCCTCTCGCACAGCGAGTTCGTGGTCCACAAGGTCGATCACCGCGCGCGCCGCGCCGTCCAGAGCGGCGGACACGGGGATGGAGAGGCCGATGCGGTCGGTGATCTCGGCGGGTTCGCAGCCGACCAGGATCATTCGTCCGGGTTTGCCGCCGAGCAGGGTCAGCAGTTCGATCACCGCGTCGGGTTGCATGCCGTGCGCGTCGACCGCCTGTTGCGAACCCTGGAACGGGTGTTCGGCATCCAGCTCGAGCACCGTCACGGTGCCGGGTTTGTCGCCGCGCGGGGTGGCGTCGAGCAGGATCGTGGTGTCGTAGCCGGTCAGCAGGTCGTAGGCGAGGTGCATGCCGCTGATGCCGTAGTCGGCGACGGTCACGCCGTCCGGGAACTCGTGCGTGTCAAGGCGTTGCGCGAGTTCGACGCCGAAAGCGTCGTCAGCGAGGAACATGTTGCCGATGCCGGCGATCAGAATCCTCATAGCGGTTCGATCTCCTCGGGCGCGAAGTAGCGGAACCGGCCCTGCAACAGCTCCAGTTCGGCCCCTGGATCGTTCTCCAGCGTCACGGCAAGATGAATGTCGCCGTCCACGTCGAAGATCACCGACTGGACGACGGCGATCCGCCCGGCGAGGAACATGTCCTGTGCGTCTGCGCGTTTCAAGCCGGGCCGCAGGATCACGCGGCTTCCTTTGGCCACCGAGACTCCGTTGATCGGGACGCTGTCGGTTTCCGGCGAGACCGATTCATCGGCGGCGGGATTCCACCAGGGGGCGTCCGGTTGCTGGATCTCGCCGGGTTCGCGGAATTCCGGCACCGCGTCGACCTCGTCGGTGACGGCGCGCAGGTAGCGGACGGTGCCGTGCAGCCGGTCCCACAGCTCGGGTGGCATGGTGTCGACGTTGTCGATGATCTGCTTGGCGCGCGGGTCGGTGGCGCGGGCCTCGCGCTTCTCGTCGTCGGTAAGGGCCAGCGTGCGGAGGGTCAGGATCTCGTCGATTTCGGTGCCGTCGAACAGGTTCTGCGGGCTTTCCGGCGCGATGCTCGGGTAGTCGTCCAGAATGATCGGCGAGACGAGCAGCATGTCCCGCGCGTGCTCGTCGCCGAGCATGATCGGCCACGCGCCGTCCTGACCGCACGCGGTTGCCGCCGGCCTGGCCCACTCCGGCGGTTCGAGCAACGAGATGAGCCGCCCGTCCCGGAGCACGACGACGGCATGACAGGCGATCAGCGCGGTCCGCAATGCCGCGTCCCGGTCGGCGTCGCGCGCGGTGCTGGTGTTCGCGACCGTCAACCGGACCTGGACGCCGCCGTACGGGCCCGGTAGCGTCGAAGCGCTCGCGCGCACCGCAGCGGCCAGCGCGGCCCTGCCACGCACGATCCGGCCCGCTTCGTCTGGAAGAGATTCGGTCTCGGAACCGGCCGGGATGGTGATCGGGGTGACGCGTTCGGCGGCGAGCAGGTCCGAAACGGCGAAGGACAGGTCGGCCTCCTGCTCGACCGCTTCCTGCCAACTCGTCACTTCCTCGCCGCGCACGGTCAGTGAATCGACCGGTCCTCCGGGCGAGCAGACCTGGCGGTCCTGCAACTGGAGGAACCGGACCCGGACGTGCAGTACGGCGGTGGGGCCGGGTTCGGCCAGGAAGTCGACGAACAGGGTGTCGCGTTCGCCGCTGCCGCCGGCCGCGAAGGCGGGCGGCATCAACACGCCGAACTGCCAGCGCACCTGGTTCTTGGTCGAGGAGGAACGGTACGGGTAGAGCAGGTAGCCCTCGTAGAGCACCGCGTCGGCCACCGGTTTGGCCAGCGCGAACTGGGCCTCGATGTCGGCGCGCACCTCGGCGGTCATTCCGCCGCCCCCTTGAGCAGGGTGGTCATGGCCGCGTCCCAGGTGGGAATGGCGTGTTTGGCCTTGAAGCGGAGCAGTTCGTCGACGGTGTCCTTGCCGAGCCTGATCCACCGCTCGCCGGGGAAGTAGGTGTTCATCAGGTTCTGCCAGACCTCGATCGGCAGCTGGTAGTTCACGTCCGTACTCCACGACACCTGGTCGACCCAGAACCCGTTCTCGCCCTTGCTGAAGACGGTCCCGCTGAACATCAGCGCCAACGGCACCACACCGTCGGCAAGGGCGTGGAAGTACTTGCCTGCGGCCACTTCGAGGTCGTAGGTGACCGGTACCGGCACGTCGATCTCGGTGCTGCCCTGGAAGCTCGGCACCATGATGGAGATCGTGGTGAACTGCATCGGCTTGAGCGTGTCGCCCCAGCGCGCCCGTTCGCCGAACAGGTGCGTGAGAAGTTCGGCTTCCTCGTCGTTGTACCTGCGGCGCTGCGGATCGATGCGCATCTGACAGCGCAGCGCGATCGCATGCAC
>DASYBO010000084.1:0-13759 GCA_036500685.1 Pseudonocardiaceae bacterium
CCAGGACCTGGGTGCTGCCGCCCGGCCGCGCGCTGTGGATCCCGGCCGGCGTCGTGCACAGCACCGGCGCTTCCGTCGCGATGAACCTGCGCAGCCTCAACCTCGACCCCGACCGCTGCCCGCTGAACTGGGCGCAGCCAATGGTCATCGCCGTGCCCGCGCTACTGCGCGAACTCATCGTGCATCTCGGCGATGCGGACCTGATCGGCCCGGCCCGGCGGCGAGCCGAGGGGGTGCTGTTCGATCTGCTCGCGCCGGTGCCGACCACCGTCCTTGAGGTTCCCGAGCCGAAGGACGAGCGCCTGATGACGGTGAGCGCCGCGCTGCGCGCCGACCCGGCCGACGACCGCACCCTGAACCAATGGGGACAGCTGGTCGGCGCGAGCGCGCGCAACCTCGCCCGGCTGTTCCTCGCCGACACCGGGATGACCTTCGGCCAATGGCGCACCCAGTTGCGGTTGCAGGCCGCGCTGCCGTTGCTCGCGCGCGGCATGGCTGTTGGCCGGGTGGCGGGTCGGGTCGGCTATGCAACGCCGAGCGCGTTCGTCGCAGCGTTTCGCCGCGCGGTCGGGGTGCCACCGGCGGCGTACTTCGGCTGGCCGTCGTCGTCGGCTACCGTTGATTTCCGTGCCGCGCCACAACCACCGGACCCCACGTAGCCGCAAGCCAGGGGACGACGAACCGCGTGGTTTCGGCGGCGCGTTCGCGCAGGCAGAGTCCGGTCCGGACGGCGAATGGCTGGTGCGCAAGATCCCCGGCGCGCAGGCGACCAAGGTGTACCGGTGCCCCGGCTGCGACCACGAGATCCAGCCCGGTGTGCCGCACGTGGTGGCCTGGCCCGCGTTGGACTACGGCTCGGTGCAGGACCGGCGGCACTGGCACACCGGCTGCTGGGCCGCGCGCGATCGGCGCGGCCCGAGCAGCAAACACTGGTGAGAGCGCGAGTCGGGGATGTTCAGCGCTTGACGGAGGGTCGCTGGCCCTGCTGCGGCTGGTTCGGCTGCTGGCCGGGGCGAGTGACCTGGCCGGGCTTGCTGGAGGGCGGCTGCACCGCGTTGGTCCTGCGGGTCGGCGCGTCCAGCGCGGCCACCTCCATGGTGGGCCGGTTGGGGTCCGGGACCTTCACCTGCGTCTTGGTCTGCGCCGCCGCAGCGGGCTGACCAGCGGCGTTGTCGGCGATCGGCACGGTGCGCTGGTCCGGGCGGGCCGGCTTGTCGCCGGCCTTCGGCGCGGCGCCTGCGGGCTGTTCGTCCGCAGGGTCCTCCTCGGGCAGCGGGTCGAGCTGCGGGGTCGCGTTCACCATCAGCGAGTGCGCGGCGCGCAGCTGCTCGGCGAGCTGGGTCCGCAGCGTGCGCAGCGACTCGACCCTGGCGGTCGCCGCGGCGACCCGACGGCTCGCCTCCTCGGTGCCCTCGCGGACCCTGCGGTGCGCCTCGTCGGTGGCGTCCTGCAACCGGGCCTGCGCCTCGCTCGCGGCGTCGTGCCGGCGCTTGTTCGCTTCCTCGGTCGATTCGCGCAGGCGCTTCTCGGCGTCGGCCTTGCTGATCCGCTGTTCTTCGGCGATCGCGGCGCGCGTCCTGGCCGCCTCGCTGTTGGCCTCGGTGCGGACTCGGGTCGCTTCCTCGGTGGACTCGCGCAGGCGCTTCTCGGCGGCGGCCTTGCTCGACCGCTGCTCCTCGGCCACCTGGGCGCGCAACGCGGTGGTCTCCTGGTTGGCCTCCGTGCGCAGCGTGGTGACCTCCTCGGTGACCGCACCGCGGATCCGCGTGGCCTCGTCGGTCGCCTCGCGCACCCGGCGCTCGGCCTCGGCCTTGCTGGTGGCCTCCTGCTCGGCCAGCAACCGCATGGACTCCGTGCGGCGCGAGGACATCGCGATCTCGAAGTCCTCTTCGATCTGCTGGCGCCGCGCGGCCGCATCGCTGTCCAGTTTGGTGCGCGCCGCCTCGGCCGCCTTGTTCCTGGCGTCGATGTCCGCGTGCGCCTTCTCCATCAGCTCGCGGTGTTCGTGCTCCAGCTCGACGCGGCGACCGTCCACCTCGGCGATCAGGTTCTCGTACCGGGCGCGCAGCGAGTTGGCGTCGGCTTCCGCGCGGGCCCGGATCTGGCCCGCGTCGGACTCGGCACGCGCCTTGATCTCATTGGACTCGTCCTGGGCGAGGCGCAGCATGCGCTGCAACCGCTCGGACAGGCCTTCCAACGTGGTCGGCGGCGCGGAGAGCCGGTTGACCTGCCCGCGCAGGTCCGAGATCTCGGTCCGCGCCTGGCCCATCTGCTTGTACATGTCCTGGGCCTGGGCGGTGGCCGCGTCGCGGTCGAGCGCGATCAGCTTGAGCTCTTTGTCCAGCCGTTCGAGGTGTTCCTCGACCTGTGTCCGTGAGTAGCCGCGCTTGACGATGTCAAAGCCGGTTCCCAGGGGCACCACGTCGCGCTCGCGCTCGCTACCGAAAGCCATGGGGCTCACGCTACCCGGAAACGTAACCCGGTCGTGCGACACACCCCGCTCAGACCCCTCGGAACCGATTGATGGCGTCGAGGTGCCGCGCTCGGAATTCCGGGTCGCGCACGCCCAGTCCCTCTTCAGGGGCAAGGCAGAGCACGCCGACCTTGCCCTGGTGGGTGTTGGCGTGCACGTCGGCGGCGGCTTGACCGGTGTCGGTGAGCGGGTAGACGCGTGACACGGTCGGGTGAATCCGGCCCTTGGCGATGAGCCGATTGGCCTCCCACGCCTCGCGGTAATTGGCGAAGTGCGAGCCGATGATCCGCTTGAGGTTCATCCACAGGTAGCGGTTGTCGTAGGAGTGCATGAACCCGCTGGTGGACGCGCAGGTGACGATCGTGCCGCCCTTGCGCGCTGCGAAAACGCTGGCGCCAAAGGTTTCCCGGCCGGGGTGCTCGAACACGATGTCCGGATCGTCACCGCCGGTGAGTTCGCGGATCTTCGCGCCGAACCGCTTCCACTCCTTGGGGTCCTGGTTGTTCTCGTCGGCCCAGAACTTGTAGCCCTCGCCGGTCCTTGTCGAGCGGTCGATGATCAGTTCCGCCCCCATCTTTCGGCAGATCGCGGCCTTTTCCGGGCTGGACACCACGCACACCGGGATGGCACCGCCGTTCAGCGCGAACTGAGTGGCGTAGGACCCGAGGCCGCCGGAGGCGCCCCAGATCAGCACCACGTCGCCCTGCTTCATGTCGGCGCCGTTGCGCGAGACCAGCTGCCGGTAGGCGGTCGAGTTGACCAGGCCGGGGGAGGCGGCTTCCTCCCAGCTCAAATGCGCCGGTTTGGGCATCAGCTGGTTGGATTTGATCAGCGCGACCTCGGCAAGACCGCCGAAGTTGGTCTCGAAACCCCAGATCCGCTGCTCGGGGTCGAGCATGGTGTCGTTGTGGCCGTCCGGGTGTTCGAGTTCGACGCTGAGGCAGTGCGCGACGACCTCGTCGCCGGCCTTCCAGGCGTTCACGCCGGGCCCGGTGCGCAGCACGACGCCGGCCAGGTCGGAACCGACGATGTGGTACGGCAGATCGTGCCGCTTGGCCAAGGGTGACGTTTTTCCGTAGCGCTTGAGAAAACCGAAGGTCGACATCGGCTCGAAAATCGACGTCCACACGGTGTTGTAGTTGATCGCGCTGGCCATCACCGCGACAAGGGCCTCGCCAGGTCCGAGCTCCGGGGTGGGCACATCCTCGATGTGCAGGGACTTGCGCGGGTCCTTCTCGGCGCTGGGCAGTCCTGCGAACATCTCGGTCTCGTCCGCGTGCACGGTCACAGCGCGGTAGTGATCGGGAATCGGCAGGGTGCCGAGTTCATCGAGCTGGTCGGCGAGGATGGCATCGAGGATTTTCTGCACGGCAGCCTCCGTCGGTGTCGCGAATTGGCCGGATGTTACCCACGAGTAACGATACAGATCGAGCGCTGTGAGGGACCGCACGTCGATCGTCGCCCAATCGTGCGGTCGCGCATCTTGACCGGGCGCCCAACCAAGACGGATGATCTGCGTGTAATCGGATATTGGAGGTGGGCACAATGCAGGAAGCTCAAACCTCGCCACGGGCCTGGACCCGCTGGTCGGACTGGGTGGAAGTCATTGTCGGAGTGGTCGCGCTGCTCTCGCCGCTGCTGTGGCTGGACACGTCGACCAAGACCATGTGGACGATGGTGATCCTCGGCGCGTTGATCGCCGTCGACGGCGTCGTGTCGCTGGCCGCGCCCCGTCAGATGGCCAGTGAGACCATTCAGGCGGTGCTCGGTGTCCTGCTGTTCATCGCTCCGTGGGTGATGGGCTTCGCGTCCGACTCCGGCGCCGCGTGGACCAGCTGGATCGCTGGCGGGCTGACCATCGTGGCCAGCGGGCTGGCATTGCCGACGATGAACACGATGCACCGGCTGACCGGTCAACACTGAATTCCACACCGAAAACTGATGGCCACCCGGCACCGCGCCGGGTGGCCAGGGGGCCCAAGGGGTGATCGCGCTGTTCGGCACCAACAAACCGGCCGATGACTCGGCTCGGGAGCGGATCCTGGTCGCGGCCGAGGAACTGTTCGCCGAATTGGGATTCGACGCGACCCCGACCTCCCGGATCGCCGAACGCGCGAATGTCCCCAAAGGACTCGTGCACTACTACTTCCGGCGCAAACCGGACCTGCTGGTCGCGTTGATCGAGCGGCTGCCCGACGAACACCTCGACATCGCGAGCGTCGTCGTCGTCGGTCATGTCGCGGCCAGCCTGCGCGCGCTCGTCGCAGTGCTCGACGCACGCATCGACTCCTCGCAGCTGCTCTCGCACCTGCTCTGGCGTGAGGCCGACACGCACGAGGCCGTGCGCGCGGCCATGCAGCGCCGTTACCGATCGGTCGTCGGCCAGATCCGCGCGGTCATCACCGCCGCGCTAGGAACGCGAGCGCCGGAGGCCGACACGGACAGCGCGGCCGAGCTGTTGGGCCTTGCCGTCAGCTACCGGCACTCGGTGTCGCGGCACGAGGAGGGGTCGACGAGCATCGACCGCGAGATCGACTTCATCGCCGCCGCGCTCGACGGTTAGTGCTTGGCAGGCTCGACCAGTTCGACCAGCACGCCGCCGGCATCCTTGGGGTGGATGAAGTTGGTCCTGCTGTTCGCGGTGCCGTGCTTGGGTTCGGCGAACAGCAACCGCAGGCCCTTGGCCTTGATCGCGGCGCAGGCGGCTTCGATGTCGTCGACCCGGTAGGCGATCTGCTGCATGCCGGCGCCGCGCTTGTCGATGAACTTCGCGATCGTGGACGCCTCGTTCAGGGGGGCGAGCAACTGGATCGCCGTCGCGCCTTCCGGGGCACCGTCGGCGGCCAGCATGGCCTCGCGGACGCCCTGCTCCTCATTGGTCTCCACGTGCGTCACCACGAAGCCGAACGTGTCGCGGTAGTGGGCGATCGCCTCGTCGAGGTCGGGCACCGCGATGCCGACGTGATCGATGGCGGTGACGGAGAGCCCCAGCGCGGAAGTCATTGGCGCAGAATACGGAAACTGAACCGGTTTTGTTCGGGATCGCGTGACAGCGGTCATAGTGGGGTTAGTTACCCGTCGGTATCGTCGAGCACCAGGCTCCTCGTGCGAGCATGGAATGGTTCGTGTCAATACTCCAATGATGGAGGCGTCGGATGTCCCCGGTTTCCGGATCTGTCATCGTCGCGGGGGCCCGTACCCCGATCGGGCGGCTGCTCGGCTCGCTCAAGGACTTCACCGGTCCGCAGTTGGGCGGGTTCGCGATCAAGGCGGCCCTGGAGAAGGCCGGCGTCACACCCGAACAGGTCGAGTACGTGATCATGGGCCAGGTGTTGACCGCCGGTGTCGGCCAGATCCCGGCACGCCAGGCCGCCGTGCACGCCGGCATCAGCATGGACGTGCCCGCGCTGACCATCAACAAGGTCTGCCTCTCCGGCCTCGACGCGATCGCGCTGGCCGACCAGCTGATCCGCGCTGGCGAGTTCGACATCATCGTCGCGGGCGGCCAGGAGTCGATGACCCAGGCCCCGCACCTGCTGCCCAAGTCGCGCGCGGGCTTCAAGTACGGCGACACCACCCTGGTCGACCACATGGCCTACGACGGCCTGTTCTGTGCGTTCGACCAGATGGCGATGGGCGCGGCGACCGAGAAGTACAACTCCCGCTACGAGCTCACCCGCGCCGACCAGGACGAGTTCTCCGCGCGCTCGCACCAGCGCGCGGCCGCCGCCATCAAGGACGGCGTGTTCGTCGAGGAGATCACCCCGGTCAGCATCCCGCAGCGCAAGGGCGACCCGATCGTCTTCGACACCGACGAGGGCGTGCGCGGCGACACGACGGCGCAGAGCCTCGGCAAGCTGCGCCCGGCCTTCGCGTCGGACGGCACCATCACCGCCGGGTCCGCATCGCAGATCTCCGACGGCGCGGCGGCGGTGGTCGTGATGAGCAAGGCCAAGGCCGAGGAACTCGGCCTGACCTGGCTTGCCGAGATCGGCGCGCACGGCGTCGTCGCGGGCCCCGACGCGAGCCTGCACGAGCAGCCGTCCAACGCGATCAAGAAGGCCTGCGCCAAGGCCGGCATCGACCCGAGTGAGCTGGACCTCGTCGAGATCAACGAGGCGTTCGCCGCGGTCGGCGTCGTTTCCTCGCGCATACTCGGCCTCGCCGAGGACAAGGTCAACGTCAACGGCGGCGCCATCGCCCTCGGCCACCCGATCGGCATGTCCGGCGCGCGCATCGCGCTGCACCTCGCCCTTGAGCTCAAGCGGCGCGGCGGTGGCATCGGCGCGGCCGGGCTGTGTGGTGGCGGCGGTCAGGGTGACGCGCTGATCATCAAGGTGCCGGGCGCATAATCCCCACCTGTGCGGACCAAACCTGACGTCTCCGAGCTGATCGACCGCGCGCGGGAAGGCCAGCCGCGCGCGGTCGCTCGGCTCATCTCACTGATCGAGGACGCCAGTCCGCAACTGCGCGAGGTGGCAGGCGCGCTGGCGCCGTTGACCGGCCGCGCGCGCGTCATCGGGTTGACCGGCTCGCCCGGCGTCGGCAAGTCGACGTCGACCTCGGCGCTGGTCGCCGCGTTCCGTGAGCAGGGCAAGCGCGTCGGCGTGCTGGCTGTCGACCCGTCGTCGCCGTTCTCCGGTGGCGCGTTGCTCGGTGACCGGGTGCGGATGCAGGACCACGCCACCGACCCCGGCGTTTTCATCCGCTCGATGGCTACCCGCGGCCATCTCGGCGGCCTGGCCTGGGCAACGCCGCAGGCGCTTCGGGTGCTCGACGCGGCTGGCTTCGACATCGTGCTGATCGAAACGGTCGGCGTCGGACAGTCCGAAATAGACATCATCTCGCTGGCCGACACCACCGTGGTGTTGCTGGCGCCGGGCATGGGCGACGGCATCCAGGCGGCCAAGGCAGGCATCCTCGAAGTCGCGGACGTGTTCGTGGTCAACAAGTCCGACCGCGACGGCGCCGACCAGGTCGTCCGCGACCTGAAGTACATGATCTCGCTGGGCCGCGTCGACCGGACCGGTCCGCGCTGGCGCATCCCGGTGGTGTCCACCGTGGCCGTGCGCAACGACGGCATCGACGACGTGATCGAGGCACTCGACGCGCACCACGACTGGCTCACCGAACACGGCGAACTGGCAGCACGCAGGCTCAACCGGGCAACGGTCGAGGTCGAGGCGATCGCCGTCGAGCAACTGCGCGAACGCTTCGGCGACCTGCGCGGCGGACAGGTCCTGGAGAAGCTGGCGGGCCAGGTCATGTCCGGCACGCTCGACCCGTACTCAGCCGCCGACCAACTCGTCGCGGGCATCACCCAATAGGTGCCGGCGCAGGAAATCCAGCTGGGCCAGCAGAATCCCTTCGGTCGCGCTCGAACCGATCGCTCGATGGCCGATGCCGGGGAGCAGGATCACCTCGTGCGGTTTGCCTGCCGCGAGGAGCGCGGCGGACATTCGCATGGTGTGCAGGGGAAACACGTTGGAGTCGGAGAGGCCGTGCATGAGGAGTAGCGGCCGGGTCAGGCTCGGTGCTTCGCCGGGTAGGTAGTAGGCGTCGTAGCGTTCGGGATGTTCGTCGGGGTGACCAAGGAACCGTTCGCGCCATTCCGCGTTGTAGCTACGCTGATCGGTGACGCCCGCCCCGGCGACCGCGACGTGGAACACATCGGGCCTGCGCAGAACGGCCAGTTGGGCGATGGTCGCGCCGAAGGACCACCCGCGAATACCGACCCGGGTCAGGTCAAGATCGGGATTTTCGCGTGCGGCGAGTTGCAAGCCCTGGACCTGGTCGTCGAGGACCGGGGCGAACGAGTCGGCGTGGACCTCGCGTTCCCAGTCCGGGCCGCGACCGGGCGTGCCGGCGCCGTCGATGGTCAGCACGGCAAAGCCGTGTTCGGCGAACCACTGCGACAGCAGGTTGTCCCAGTTGACCTCGTCGATGACCCGCTGTTTGGCCGCGCCTCCGTAGGAGTCGATCAGCACTGGGAGGGGTGAGCCGCGCTTATGCCAGGAGGGTAGGAACAGGTCGGCGCGCAGTGCGCGTGGGCCGAGTACGAGCCGGATCCGGTTGACGGTCAGGACCGGCTCCTCGACGTCGGACCGGATGGGTGGTTCCGCGATTTCGTGGAGGTCGGTTTCATAGGCGTAGCAACGGGTTTCGGTTGGTTCGACGGAGGCGGTGAATACGATCCGTTCGCCGTCGATGCGCCGGACCTCGCGCAGTTGCAGCCCTTCCGGGGTGACCGGGATGTCGTTGATGGCCAGGTGGCGGGTGCCGTCGCGGTCGAGGTGGGCCACGAGTTTGCCGGACGCGGTCCGGGCCGGAATACCCGGGGTGCGTTGCACCCAGCGGGAATCGTGCCATTCGTGTTCGACGGTGCCGGTGTCCAGGGCTATCCATTGTTGGGTGCGCTGGTCGCGGGTCTGGCCGACCGCGTACGGACCGCGTGCGTCCCAACCGGCGGTGATCAGGTATTCCAGGTCGAACGGGATGTCGACCCGCGCGCCGGCCAGGTCGACGATGGCCAGGCTGATCACCGGGTTCGGCCGGCCGACGGCCGCGTAGCGGATCGCCTCCGGTGGGCGGGCTGGTTCGGTCGGGTCGGTCAGCTGCCAGGTGTCCACTTGCGACTCGTCGCTGCTGGCGACGAGGAAGTGGGTGCCGGCCGGGGACCACCAGTAGTCGTCGACGTCGGTAGCCAGCGGAGCGTCGATTCCGGTGACGTGCAGGGCTGAGTCGACCAGGTAGGCGATGCGGGTGCCGTGCGGGCGTGGGTGGGAGATCGGGCCTGGGGTGGGGATTCGGGCGGTGGTGCCGTTGGTGATGGTGTGCAGTTCGCCGTTGACCGCGCAGGCGATCATGTCCGCGTCGACAGCGTATTCGTTGACGTTGTGGAGGAGGACGCGTTCCGGGTCACGGGACCAGAGGCTGCCGGAGCGCAGGAACAGGTTGTCGGTGATGTCGTGGGGGGCGCCGATGGTGAAGCGGCTGGTCCGGAAGATCTGCTCGGGGAGCGACGTCATTCGGCCAGGACGATGTCGAGCAGGCCGGGGAAGCGCTCGTCGAACTCGAGCTTGCGCAGCCGGTTGAGCCGGCGAGAGCCCTCGTCGCGCTGCTCGATGAGGCCGGTCGCACGCAGGACCGCGAAGTGGTGGCTGAGCGTGGCCTTGGCCAGCGGGAGGTCGAAGGTGCCGCAGGCGCGGGTCCAGTCGGGCGAGTCGGCCAGCGTGCGAACCATGGCGCGGCGGACCGGGTCGGCCAGCGCATCCAGCGCGTCCTGCACGCTGACCTCGGCCGGGATGGCGTGGGTGAGGCCGCGGGCGCGCGCCGAGAGCGGGCGGTCACCGGTCGGTAAGGTGACCCCGTCCTCGGTGTTCGATTGTCGTCGTACACTCATCTGGTCGACCTCCATCGAACATTCTACTGGGGAACCGGGGGAGCCATGCCGTTGTCGTACCTTGACCTGTCGTTCGGGCCGGCCAGCCGAAATCTGCTGGCCGAGGCCACGAATCCGGGCCGGGAAGGCGCACTGACCGCGCTGGAGTCGTTCTACTACGCGCTGAACAGCCGCGACCTGGACGCACTGACCCAGGTGTGGCACAACTACGACCTCGTCCAGCTCAACAACCCACTGGGCGGCATCCTGCGCGGGCGAGGGGCCATTGTCGAGCTGTACCAGCGGGTGTTCGACTCACCGGCCAGGCTGGAGGTCACCTTCGGCGACATCGTCGAATACCTCGGTCCGAACCACGCGGTCTTCGCCGGCCGGGAGACCGGCACGTTCACCGCGCCGGACGGGACGCGGGTGCCGCTGTCGATTCGCACCACGCGCTACTTCGGGCACCTTGAGGGGCGCTGGGGACAGTTGCACCACCACGGCAGCATCGACGACGCCGATGCCCTGCGCGCCTACCAGCGGGCGATCAACTCGGGAACATGATCTCGGGCTTGGTCAGCAGCGCGCGGATGCGTTCGCGCGGTTCGGTGAGGAGTTTGCGCACGGTCAGGTCGAGCAGGCCCATGGTGCTGCTGACCGTTGCCGACAGCGTGCCGTCGGTCCTGATCAGTTCGCTGCTCATCACGAACGTCTTGCCCGCGCCGAACTCGATGGTGGTGCGCACATCCACCTCGTCGCCGCCACGCAACTCGCGCAGGTAACGGGCCTCGCTGGCCAGCAGCACGGGCGCGTAACCCAGGTCCCGCATGCCTTCCGGGGTGCAGCCGGCCGCGCGGAACATCTCGGTCCGGCTGTGTTCGGCGTAGGAGTGGTAGACGGCCTGGTTCAGGTGGCCGAGCGCATCGAGTTCGTAGGTGCGCACGCCGATCCGGACCGAGAACGCGACAGCCCCGTTGTCCATACCGGCACGGTAGCGCGCCGGTCGGACAACGGGGCTGTCGTTGTGACGAGGGTCAGCAGCTCTGCTTGTAGGTGTACTTGGCGATCGCCGCCGCGTCGCCCTGGGTCAGTGAGACCAGGTTGGTGGAGGTGTCCTTCGTCACCGCCTTACCGGTGAGCGAGTTGACCAGCTGGTCGACGCCCTGCACGCCGATGGTGGCCGGGTCCTGCGCGATCAGGGCCTGGAACACGCCCTGGGACAGGCTCTGCACCTCCTGCGGGCTGGCGTCGAAGCCGACCAGCTGGACCTTGCCCTTCTGGGCCGCGCTCTGCAGTGCGGTCGCCGCGCCCTGACCGGTGTTGAGGTTGGTCGCGAACACGCCGATCAGGTCGGGGTGCGCGGACAGTTCCGCGGTCAGCGTCTGGGTGGACGTCGCCACATCGTTGTTGGTGTACTGCTGCGGCAGCATGGTCAGGTTCGTGTACTTCTTGATCTCGTTGGCGAACCCGGCCTCGCGCTCGTCCGTTGTGGACGTGCCGGCGATCGTGTTGAGCACCAGCACCGAGCCCTTCTTGCCGTTGAGCAGATGGGCCAGGGTGTCCGCGGCCAGCGTGCCGCCCTGGGTGTTGTTCGACGAGACGGACGCCTGGATGTCCGAGGTGTCCTTCAGCGTGGTGTCCACCTGGACGACCTTGGTGCCACCGTTGGCCAGGGTGTGGATCGGGTTGAACATGGCCACGTTGTCGGTAGGCGCGATCAGCACGCCTGCCGGCTTGGTGTTGGCGACGGTGTTGACGATCGGGGTCTGCTGGTCGACCGCGAACGTCGGCGCGCCCTGCTGGGTCAGGCTGTAGCCCAGCTTGGACGCCTCGGTCTTGGCCGCGCAGTAGATGGACGTGTAGAAGGGCTCGATGTCGCCCGGGATGTAGACGATGTTCTTGTTCGTCGGGGTAGCCGCTGCGTTGCTTCCGGTACCGGTCTGTCCAACCTGGCCACTGCCGCCGCACGCGGCGAGCAGCGCGCCGGCCGCGACGATGACGCCGGCCGCCACGATCGTGCGGGTCTTCCTCTGCATTTCCTTCGTTCCTCTCGTCTTTGAGCTGGACGTTCGGGTTAGCGGTTACGGCTCTTCCGACGACGCTGGTCGAACCAGACCGCGGCTACCAGCACGATGGCGACCGCGATCGGCTGCCAGAACTGGGGGATACCACTGACGATGAAGCCGGTCTTGAGCACTTGCGGAATGAACGTGCCGAACACGGTGCCGAGCAGGGCGCCTGCGCCGCCGAAGAGGCTGGTGCCGCCGAGGACGACGCCGGAGATCGCGTTCAGGTTGTCCGTGGTGTGACTGGTGATGGTGGTCGTGCCGTAGTAGGCCAGCGAGAGGAACCCGGCGACACCGGCCAGCAGACCGGTGAGCAGGTAGACCCGCACCAGTTGCGGCTTCACCGGGATACCGGCGCGGCGAGCCGCCTCCGGGCTCGAGCCGACCGCGTAGGTGTAGCGACCGAACTTGGTCGTGTGCAGCAACCACCCGAAGAACAGCGTGATCACCACGACGATGATCACCAGGTAGGGGATGTAGTACCAGGTGCCGAGGCCGACGGTGTCGTGCAGCGCGTTGGGCACGGTGCGGACGTCACTGCCGTTGGTGAGCAGGTCGGCCGCACCGAGCGCGGCACCGAAGGAAGCCAGCGTGACGATCAGCGGCGGCACGTCGAGGTAGGCGATGAGCAGGCCGTTGAGCAGACCCCAGGCCCCACCGGCGAGGATCGCGACGATCAGGCCGACGATGATGATGCCGGCGCCGTCGTTGGTGGCGTCGCCGCCGCCGAGGCTCTGCATGACCTGCCCGCTGACCACGCCCGCGAAGATCAGCACCGTGCCGACCGAGAGGTCGATGCCGGCGGTGATGATCACGAACGTCATGCCCACCGCGAGCAGCATCAGCAGGCACAGCTGGATGAGCAGTTGCTGGATGTTGCCCAGGGTGGGGAACGTGGTCGGGTGCAGGATGCTGAACGCCGCCAGCAGGCCCACCAGGATCACGCCGACCCACAGCGTGTTGGAGGAACCGAGTTTCTGCCAGACGGTGGCCTCGGGTTTGCCGGTCATGTCCTCGGGATTGAACGCGGCCTTGGGAGTTTCGGTGTTCGTCACGCCGCGTCCTCCTGCGAAAGGGCGCCGGTCATCGCGCCGACCAGGTCTTCAAGAGTCGCGTCCTTGGCGTTGAACCGGGCCACCCTACGACCGAGGCGCATCACCTCGACGCGGTCGGCCACCGAGAGCACCTCAGGCATGTTGTGGCTGATCAGTACGACCGAAATGCCGGTGTCGCGGACCTTCTTGATCACGTCGAGCACGCGTTCGCGCTGCACGACGCCGAGGGCGGCCGTCGGCTCGTCCATGAACACGACCTTGCTGGCCCACACCACCGAACGGGCGACCGCGACGCTCTGCCGTTGGCCACCCGACAATGTGGCGATGGAGCCGTCGATGTCCTGCAGCTGCACGCCGAGCCGCGCGAACTCATCGATGGCCCGCTTGCGCATGGCCCTCTTGTCCAGCATGCCCAGCGTACCGAGGATGCCCTTGCGCTTGAGTTCCCGGCCCAGGAACAGGTTGGCCGCCGGGTCGAGGTCCGGGGCGACCGCGAGGTCCTGGTACACGGTCTCGATGCCCATTTCGCGGGCCGCGGTCGGCGTGGGGATGCGCACCGGCTTGCCGTCCAGCAGGATCTCGCCGGAGTCCGGGATCTCCGCGCCGGAAAGGCACTTCACCATGGTCGACTTGCCGGCGCCGTTGTCGCCGATCAGCGCGACGACCTCGCCCTGCCGGGCGGTGAACGACGCACCGCGCAACGCCTCGACCGAGCCGTAGCGCTTGACCAGATTGCGGGCTTCGAGCGCGATCTCGCTCCCGCCCGAATTTTCCGTCATTTCAG
>DASYBO010000085.1:0-29718 GCA_036500685.1 Pseudonocardiaceae bacterium
GCCGGGCGGGATCTTCCTGCGGCACGCGTTCGGGCATTCCATCGAGATCACCGAGACGCACATCAAGCTGGCCTTCGGCCTGCCCGGCGGGTTGCAGTCCACCATCGAACTCGACGCGACCGGCGTGAGCATCAACGGCGCCGCGCTGACCGTGAGCAACCTGGGGGTGTGAGCGATGCCCGGCTATCCGCTCACCGTGTCCACCACCATGATCTGCCTGCACGGCGGCACGGTCACCATCACGCCGAGCCAGACCGCCGTCACTGTCCAAGGTGGACTCGTGGGAACGGCGGACGACGTGATGCTCGTTGCCGGGTGCGCGTTCACCTTGCCCAACGGCCAGCCGAGCCCGTGCGTGCTGGTGCAGTGGCAGAACATGGCGACCGCGGTGCGGATCAACGGCGTGCCGGTGCAGTTGCAGTCCGGCGGACCGGGCACCGGTCAGGGCCAGGGCATCGCCGCGACGCAGAACCCGCAGGGGCCGCCGAACGTCAATGTCGTCCAACTCGTGGCACAGGGGGAGTGAACCGGATGGACATCGCGTTCCCGTTCCAGATCGACCCGCACGGCGCGACCGCCACCGCGACCTACCCGGACCATGTCCGGCAGATGATCGAACAGGTGTTGTTCACCACGCCGGGGGAGCGGGTCAACCACCCCGATTTCGGTGCGGGGCTGCTGCAACTGGTGTTCGCGCCGAACAGCGACGAACTCGCCCTCGCGGTCCGGCTCTCCGCGCAGGCGTCGTTGCAGCAGTGGCTCGGCGACGTGATCACCGTGACCGACCTGGAGGTGACCGGCGTGGACAGCACCATCACCGTCCAGGTCAGCTATGTCCTGCTGGCCACCGGCGAGAACGTGACCGATGTGTTGATCGGGGGAGCCTGACATGGCCAGCGCGCCAGTGAACTGCGGCGACGACCGCCGCCGCGCGGCCGTCCGCGCCGCCCACCTCAACGGGCTGGACCTGGTGACCGTCGGGGACGACCCGACCACGTTGACCGTCCTGCTGTTCGGCAAGGCCCCGCACCACCTGCACGCGCGCAACCTGCGGGTCGACGGCGGCGAGCGGATCACCGGCATCGTGGTGACCGACCTGCGGGTCAGCCGCACCGACGACCCGGAACTACCGGATACGTTGCGGGTCACCGTGAACCGCTTCGGCGACCTCTCGACCTACACGATGTCCATTGTGGAGTCCGGTCCGAACGGAAGGCCCGGCACCCGGCCCTATCCCGGCTTCGACCCGAAGTACGCGAGCATCGGCTTCACCTTCGCGCAGAACTGCCCGGTCCAGCTCGACTGCGCCCAGCAGCCCGCCGCGATCCAGCCGGACTATCCCAGCCCGGACATCGACTACCTGGCCAAGGACTACGGGACCTTCCGGCAACTGCTGCTCAATCGGCTGAGCCTGCTGGTGCCGAACTGGACCGAGCGGCACGTCGCCGACCTCGGCATCACCGTGGTCGAGTTGCTGGCCTACGTCGGTGACCAGCTCAGCTACTACCAGGACGCGGTCGGCACCGAGGCCTACCTGGCCACCGCGCGCACCCGGATCTCGGTGCGCCGGCACGCGCGGCTGGTCGACTACCGGATGCACGACGGCGTGAACGCGCGCGCGTTCGTCGCGGTGATGGCCGCCGAACCGGTCATCCTTCCTGCCGACGGGTTCCGGTTCCTCGCCCTGCCGCAGGGCGCGATCCCCAACAACAGCCCGGCGCTGACCGAAGCGGACATCGCCGCGCTACGGCCGAACGCGTACCAGGCGTACGAACCCCTGCTGGCCCAGGACGTGAGCTGCCGGCCCGCGCACAACGAGATCAAGCTCTGGACCTGGGGCGATCAGGACTGCTGCCTGCCGACCGGTGCCACCGCAGCGACCTTGCGCGACGAGTGGACCGAGAACGGCCGCGCCCTGGACTTGGCGGCTGGCGACATACTGATCTTCGAGGAAGTGCTCGGGCCCAAGACCGGCGTGCCCAAGGATGCCGACCCGCACCACCGCCAGGCAGTGCGCCTCACTTCGGTAACGCCGTGCGTTGACGCGCTGTTCGACCAGCCGGTGCTGGCTGTGAGCTGGACGGCCGAGGACGCACTTGGCTTCGCGCTGTG
The DNA here is from genome assembly GCA_036500685.1 of Pseudonocardiaceae bacterium. Taxonomy (GTDB): domain Bacteria; phylum Actinomycetota; class Actinomycetes; order Mycobacteriales; family Pseudonocardiaceae; genus CAJCJE01. The sequence continues at coordinate 2,113 of DASYBO010000085.1, forward strand.
CCTTTCCAGCCGAGGCGGCCCCGACTGCGCCGAACTCGACGATGTCAGCGTGGCCCGCGGCAACGTGGTGACGGTCGACAACGGCGCGGCCAACACCTGGTGCAACGGCGCACCGGAACGACTCACCATGCCGATCGGCCCAGCCAAGCCACCCTCCGATGTGGACTGTGGCTGCGGCTGTGGCGGCGAATGCGCTGACGCGGGACCGTACCCACCGGTCGCGGTACCGGCCGATCCGGTGCTGACCGGTGCGCCCGTCACCCAGGCCACGCCCTACCCCGACCCGGCCCGCGTCGCCGCCGGTCAGGCCCGGTACCTGCGCGGCCTGCCCGAGCAGGTGCTGGCGTGGCTGGCCGACCTGCACCGCGCGGTCGCGGGCGGCGCCGAACTGACCGAAGCCGACCTCGCCGAACTGACCCTGCTCTTCGGCCTGCGCACCCTGCACCGGGTCCACCTGCACCACCATCCGCTGGCCGCGCTTGCCGCGTTGCACGCCCGGTTCGACGAGTTCCTCGCCGACAAGCTCACCCGGCTGCGCAGGCTGATCCACCGCGCGACCCGTGGCTACGTGCTCGGCCCGGACATCGACTGGGAGATCACCCACACCTGGGGCGAGCCCTACGGAATCGAGCTGGCCGAGGACAACCCTGCCTTCCTCGGCCCTGCCGCCGCCGCGCTGGTCACCGACCCGCACATCGCGCTGCCCTCGGTGACCATCACCGAGCAGGGCGACTCCGGCCCGGCCTGGACACCGGTGCGCGACCTGCTTTCCAGCGGCCCCAACGATCGGCACTTCGTCGGCGAGACCGACGACAACGGGACCCTGCACCTGCGCTTCGGCGACGGCACCTACGGCGAACCGCCGACGCCGGGCGCGACTTTGCTGGCCCAGTACCGGATCGGCAACGGCACCACCGGCAACGTCGGCGCCGAGGCCATCAACCGGGTGCTGTGCTGCCTGAACGCGCCGCAGGCCATCACCGGAATCCGCAACCCGTTGCCCGCCAACGGCGGCGTCGACCCGGAACCCGTCGACACCGTGCGGCAGCTCGCGCCTTCGGCCATGCACGACCAACTGCTCCGCGCCATCACCGCCGCCGACTACGCAGAACTCGCCGCCGGCCTGCCGGGGGTGCGGCGCGCCGCCGCCGACCTGCGCTGGACCGGCGCGGGTTACCAGGCCCAGGTGGCGATCCAGCCGCTGGCCGGCGAGGTCGCCGACACCACGCTGCTGGACCAGATCTTCCACGGCCTGCTGCCGTTCCGGCGGATCGGCCACGACCTGAGCGTGCACACCGCGCCGCTGGTGCCGTTGGACATCGAGCTGTGTGTGCTGGTCGACCCGGACTACCTGGTCGCGCACATCCGGGCGGCGCTGCTCACCGCGTTCGGCACCGGACCGACCGGTTTCTTCCGCCCCGACCTGATCGGATTCGGCACGGCCATCAGGGAAAGCCGACTCGTCGCCACCGCGGCCGCGATCCCCGGCGTGGTCAGCGCCTCGGTCACCAAGCTGCAGCGGCTCTTCGCGCCGCCGGCGGGCGAACTGGCGGCCGGCATCCTCACCGTCGGCCCGCTGGAGATCGCCGAACTCGACAACGACCCGGACCGGCCCGAACACGGCCGGCTCACGCTGAACATCGGAGGCGGGCGATGAGCAACGCCCAACAGGGGGACTGCTGCGCCGGAATCGAGCCGGTCACCCCGGTCGACGAGCAGAACCGGCCCGGCCTCGCCGCGCTGAACTATCGCGTCGGCACGCACGGCCAGTTCCTCACCACGATGCTGGCTCGGCTTTCCAGCACCGAGTACCCGCAGCTGCGTGCGTTCAAAGCCCGCGACACCAGTGATCTCGCCGTCGCCCTGCTTGATGGCTGGGCCACCGTCGCGGACGTGCTGTCCTTCTACACCGAACGCCTTGCCAACGAAGGGTTCGTGCGCACCGCGCTCGACCCGCGCTCGGTCGCGCTGCTCGGCGCCCTTGTCGGCTACGCGCCGCGCCCCGGCCTGGGCGCGAGCACCTATCTCGCGTACACAGTGGACAATTCGGCGCCGAGAATCGTCATCCCGGCCGGCAGCCGCGCGCAGAACGTGCCCATCGGCGGCGCCACCGCGCAGAGCTACGAGACGGGCGCGGAACTGATCGCGTCGGTCGACTGGAACGACCTGCCGGTGCGGATGACCGAACCGACCAGCCTCAGCCTCAGCGACGTCCGCTCGACCGAACCGATCTACCTGGCCGGCACCACCACCAACCTCAAACCCAACGACCGGCTGCTGTTCGACTTCGGCCCGACCGTCGGTGTGCCGATCGTCAAGCCCGTCGTCGCGGTGACCCCGGACCTGGCCACCAAACGCACCCAGGTCGCCTTCGCCGTCGAAACCCCGGAACAGCTCTACACCGACGCGATCGGCGTTCTCCTGGCCACCCTGGCCGACGTGCGGGGCCCGGACCCGATCCTGGCCAACGCGGTCAGTTGGATCCTCCCGCCGCTGATCACCGCGATCGGCGACCCCACCAAGCCGAACCCGCCCAGGACCGTCGCATCCCCGCTGCGTACCGCCCTGGGTGAACTCAGCGAGGAAGTCGCGGTCGCGCAGATCCACGCCGACGGCTACGCCGCGCTCCGCCTCGCCAGCGCGACCGCGGCGGCCCAGGCCGTGCTCGACGCTGCCGTGCACGTCGATCCGGTCGGCGCGGCGCCTCCGTCCTCGTTCGGTGAGGAGGGCCCGCAGGGGCCAACCGGTGCCGGCGCGGTGGCCGGCATCACCGGGCTGCTCGGCCCGCTGCGCCTGCCGCCGAGCGTGCCGCCTGCCAACTCGGCCGCGTTGACCCGCTCGACCGGCCAGGCGTTCCAGGCCGGTTCGGACACCAGCATCGGCCTGCTCGCGGCGGCAGATCCACGCCTGTCGGCGCAGCTCTACACCGCGCTGTCCACTGTGGACCTCACCCCGACCCCGCCGCTGCGTGATGTGCAGGCCCTGCGGGTCACCCCCGCCCCGTTCGGCGCCAACGCGCCGCTCAAGCCGGTCACCAACAGCCAGGGCGTTGTCATAGACCACACCGAATGGCCACTGGCCGGCATCGTCAGCTGGAGCGTGACCTTCGACGACATCTTCTCACCGGTCTACTCGAACCGCACCTCGTTCGTGATCAGCTACTCGGACGGATCCGTCACCTGGACCAGCCAGGACGTCTCACTGGACGCCGATGCCGAAGTCATCGACCAGACCGTGCAACTCGGTCCGGTCGCCACCGCGCACTGCACCATCACCTCGACCGTCGACAGCCAGGGCACGTTCTACACGCTGAACGTCGTGCTCACCGCGGGCCAACTGGTGCGCACGCTGATCATCGGCCTGCCGCAGGTCCCCACCACCAGCGTCAACTTCGAGATCATCGACGGCAGCAACAACTTGGTGGAGCTGCGGGTCTACTCCGACGGCACGCCGGTGTCCGGCACGGCCGGCACCGACGCGGTCAGCGCGGTCTGGCTGGAGGTCCAGGAACAGCTGGCCAGGAAGCAAAAGGCCACGGCCACCACGACAGCCAGCGTGCCGATGACCGTCACCGACCAACTCGCGCCGCCGCTGACCACGCTCAACCTCGACGCGATCTACCCCGGCATCGTGCGCGGCAGCTGGGTCGTCATCGATCGGCCCACCCCGGACACCGCGACCCTGCCGATCCAGGTGCTCGCCGCGAACACCGTGTCGGTCGCCGCGTACGGGCTGACCGGCAAGGTCACCCAGTTGACGTTGGCCCGGCCCTGGTTGGACGGCACCGACCTCACCCTCGCGCCGGTCCGCAGGACCACCGTGCGCGCGCAGGGCGATTCGCTGCAACTCGCGCAAACCCCGGTGACAGCGGACATCCAAGGCGCCACCATCGACCTGGCCACCACCGTGAACGGGCTGCGGACCGGGCGCTGGCTGGTCGTCGCGGGCGACCGGACCGACGTGCCGAACGCGCGCATCCCAGGCGGTGAACTGGTCATGCTGGCCGGCACCCAGCAGATCGTGGACACCACCCTGCCCGGCGACACGGTGCGCACCCTGCTCACCCTGTCCACCGACCTCGCCTACACCTACGCCCGCGACACCGTGCATGTCTACGGCAACGTGGTCGAGGCCGACCAGGGCGCGACCAGGACCGAGCCGATCGGCAGCGGAGACGCGACGGCCACCAACCAGAAGTTCAGCCTGAGCAGCACCCCGCTCACCTACCTGCCGGCGGACAATCCCGGCGGCGCGCAGGACACGCTGGTGCTGCGGGTCAACGGCGTGCGGTGGCACGAAACCGACACGCTGGCCACGGCGGGCCCGACCGACCACGTCTTCGTGCTCACCAACGGCGACAAGACCACGGTCACCTTTGGCGACGGCGTGCATGGCGCGCGGCTGCCCACCGGCGTGGAGAACGTCACCGCGACCTACCGGACCGGGCTCGGCACCGGCGGCAACGTGCCGGCCGGGTCGATCACCCAGCCCACGTCGCGACCCTTGGGCGTGCGCGGGGTGACCAACCCGCTGCCTGCGACCGGCGGCGCCGACCCGGACACCAGCGCGGTGGCCAGAGCCAACACCCCGTTGCGGACCTACGCCCTCGACCGGTTGGTGTCCGTGCGGGACTACGCGGACTTCAGCGCCGCCCGCGCCGGCATCGGGCGAGCCAGCGCGCAGCGCCTCACCGACGGCAAGCGCGACGTCATCCACCTGACCGTCACCGGCGTCGACGACGCGCCGATCGACCCGACCGACGAACTCGTCCGCGACCTGCGCACCTCGCTGGCTGAATTCGGCGACGCGCACCTGCCGATCGTGGTCGCCGTGCGCGATCTGGTGCTGCTGGTGATCTCCGCGAGCGTCAAGGTGCTGCCCGACTACAGCTGGCCGCTGGTCGAACCCGTCGTTCGCGCGGCAGTGCTGGACCTGCTCTCGCCCGCCGCCCGCGACCTCGGCCAGCCCGCGTACGCCAGCGAGGTGATCAGCACCATCCAGGCCGTACCCGGGGTCGACTACGTCGATCTCACCGTCTTCGCCGGCATTCCCGGCTCCATCAGCCCCGACGACCTCAACACCGTCGCCGACCAGCTCACCGGACCGGCGAACACCGTGGTCCCGGCCGCACTCGCCGAGTATCAGGAGCAGTGGTACGAGGTCAAGAACGTCGAGACGCTCAGCAGCATCGCGGCCGCCAACAATCTCACCGTCTCCGACCTGGTGCGGCTCAACCCATGGCTGCCGAACGCGGAACTGCCCACCGGCTCATCGGATCCGCTGTGGCTGCTGCTGCGGCATGGCATCGCGCCCGCCCAACTCGCGGTGGCCTCACCGACCGTGCCGGATTCGCTGATCCTCAAGGAGATCACGTCATGACCGGACCGGATCTCGACCGGCTCTACCGGTTGCTGCCCGCCTACGACCGCCAACGCGATGCCGACGTCGGCGAGCCGATGCGCGCGCTGCTCGCGATCATGACCGAACAGGCGGTGATCCTCGAGTCGGACATCGCGGGCCTCTACGCGAACTGGTTCATCGAGACCTGCCAGGACTGGGTCGCGCCCTACCTGGGCGACCTGGTCGGCTACCGGATGTCGCCGACCGCGACCGACGTGCTCAAGGCCAGTTCCACGGTCAGCGCGAAGCTGCTCGCCGCGCTGGCGCCCCGCCGCGACGTGGCCAACACGATCCCGAACCGGCGTCGCAAGGGAACACTGGCGCTGCTGGACCAGTTGGCCGAGGACGTGGCGAACTGGCCTGCTCGTGCGGTCGAGTTCCACCGGCTGCTGCACGGCACCGCGCCGGTCCGCTTCCCGGACGCCGCAGAACACACCCGTTTCGTGGACGTGCGCAAGATGGACGCGTTGGACCGCATCAACACCCCCTTCGACGACATCGCGCACACCGTCGCCGCGCCCTACATCGACTCGCATCGGCGCATCGCCCGGCACAACGTGCCCAACGTGGGCCTGTTCGCGTGGCGGCTCAAGGTGTATCCGATGCTGGACGCATCGGCGCACTGCGAAGACGCCGATCGCGGCCGCTACCGGTTCAGCGTGCTCGGCAACGACACGCCGCTGATGAACCTGCCGGTCGCCGAGCCGAGCCCGACGCACATCGCGGACGAGTCGAACCTGCCGGTGTTCATCCGGCGCAGAGCTTTCGAGGACCGCACCGCCGACTACTACGGTCCCGGCAAGAGCATCGCCATCTACCTCGGTCCGGACCGCGAACTCGTGCCGCTGCACCGGATCGTCGCCGCAGACCTCACCGACTGGGCCTACCGGCCCACGCCGAACCAGGTGGCCGTCGACCCGGTGCTCGGCCGGATCGCGTTCCCTGCCCGCTACGCGCCGGAGGACGGAGTATGGGTGGACTACCACTACGGCTTCGCCGACGACCTCGGCGGCGGCCAGTACCACCGCGACCTCGCCACCCTCCCGGACGCGACCACCTACCGCGTCGGGCCCGGCCAGAAGTACGACGGCATCATGTCGGCGGTCCGGGCCTGGCGCGAGGACAAGGAGACCGACCCGGCCAAGGCGCACGCGATCATCGAGATCACCGACAGCGACGCCTACGAGGAACGGGAACTCGTCATCTACGTCGACCCCGGCGACCGGTTGGTGCTGCGGGCCGCGCAGGGCGCGCGACCGGTGATCCGGCTGTTCGACTGGCACAGCAATCGCCCGGAGTCGCTGCGCATCACCGGCTGGCCACCGGAGGATGAGCCCGCGGCCGGAGTCAAACCGGCCACGGTCACCTTCGACGGGCTGCTGGTCACCGGGCGCGGCGTGCGCATCACCGGCCAGGTCGGCGAATTCCGGCTCCAGCACAGCACCCTGGTGCCGGGCTGGTCGCTCGACGAGGGTTGCCGTCCGCAGCACGCCGCCGAGGCCAGCCTCGAACTCGACGGCATCCCGCGCCGGGTGTGCGTCGAGCGGAGCGTTCTCGGTTCGATCCTGGTCGACGCCGACGAGGTGGACACCGAGCCGTTGGCGTTGTCCGTGCAGGACAGCATCATCGACGCGACCGAACCGAGCCGCTCCGCACTGTCCGCATCGGACTGTCGCCCGGCCTATCTGCGGTTGACCATGCGACGGTGCACGGTGATCGGATCGATCTGGGTGCACGCGGTGCGGCTGCTGGAGAACAGCATCGTGCTGGACAACGTGGACGTCGTCGACCGGCAGTCCGGCTGCGTCCGGTTCTGCTGGCTGCCGGACATCTCGCGCACCCCGCGCCGGTTCCACTGCGTCAGCGACGTGCCGCCGAGGTTCGACAGCCTCCGCTACGGCGACCCGACCTACGGCAGGCTGCGCCTTGACTGTCCACAAGAGATATCCCGAGGGGCGGACGACGACTCCGAAATCGGCGTCTACCACGACCTCTACCAGCCCCAACGCGCGGACACGCTGCGCAGCAGGCTGGATGACTACACGCCGGCCACTCACCGCGTCGGAATCCTGTTCGCCTCCTAGGAGCCACTCATGTACGGCGATTTTTCCCGGGTGACCTACGACCCGGCCAAACACTACAGTTCCGTGCTCTACCAACAGGGTCGAGTGCGGTTGGACGCCGAGGACAATGAGTTGCAGGCGATCCTGCGGCACGGTATCCGGACCGCGCTCGCCGAGATCTTCGGCAACTCGGCGACGGCCGACGACAACGGCTTCGCCATCGGCTACGACGCCGGTCCCAACGGTGGCTCGCTGACCATCGGCGCCGGCAGCTACTACGTCGACGGCATCCGGGTGGTGAACAACCCGCCCCACTCGTCGGTGCCCTACTGGCAGCAGCCCTACCTGCTGATCGACCACGACGCCAGCACCGCGCTGCCCAGCGGCAGGTTCCAGGTCTACCTGCGCGTCTGGGAACGCACCGTCGGGCCCGCCCAGGATCCGGCCCTTCGTGAGGTCGCACTGGGCGACCTCGCCCCGGACACCGCGCTGCGCGGCCAACTGGTGTGGCAGGTGCTCACCGGCCCCGTTCAGCTGGCGCCGACGTCCACATCGGAGGGTCGCTGGTCGCCGGTCGAACCCTCGCCGGCATTGCTGATGGCGCAGGCCAAACAACCCGACCCGACGCAACAAGGCCCGTGCACGATCAGCCCGGCCTCGGAGTACCGCGGCCCGGAGAACCAGCTCTACCGGGTCGAGGTGCACACCGGCGGTCAGCCCGGCACGGCGACCTTCAAGTGGTCACGGGACAACGGATCGGTCGCGGTCCCGGTCATCCAGCTCGACGCGGCCGTCGCCACGGTCAGCAGCCTGGGGCGGGACGGCAAGACCGCGTTCGAGGTCGGCGACACGGTCGAACTCGTCGACGACCGCGGCACGTTCGCCCTGCCTGGCACCGCGTCCCGCCGGCTGTTCCAGGTCGCCGCGGTGGACACCCTCGATCTGACCGTGACGCTCTCGCCGCCGCCGACCTTCACCACCGACGCGACCCTGCACCCGATCCTGCGCCGCTGGGACTCGCCGGCGCCCCCGCTCGACGACAAGACCCGCCAGCCGGTGACGACGGATGGCGCGCTGCCGATCCGCGAGGGCGAGGACGTCTGGCTGACCCTCGAAGACGGCGTTGAGGTCAACTTCTCCCGCGCCAGTGCGGGCGACTACGTGGCGCGCGACTACGTGGCGGGCGACTACTGGCTGATCCCGGCCAGGGTCGCCACCGGCGACGTGGAGTGGCCGAGGTCGATCACCGGCCAGCCGATCCCGACCTCACCGAGGGGCATCGACTACCACTACGCGCAACTGGCCGAGGTCGACCCGTCCAGCGGGAACGTGACCGAGCAGCGCAACCAGATCGTCGCGATCAGCAGGCCTTTCTCGACGGGAGGCGCCAACAAGCCGGTTCCAGCGGCGCCGGCACCGACCGCACCGACCCAACACGAAGCGGGCGTGAACCCGACCGCGGCCAACCGGCCGGAGATCACCCCACCGGTGATCTTCCCTGGTGAACCGCCGGCCGACGCCTGACCCGAACGACGGCCGAGGCGACTCCCCTGTTCGCCATGCGCGAACTCTCCTCGGTCGTCCCCGCGATGCCCGCCGCCTGGCCCCGCCGCCGGGAACGCCGGCAGCGGGCATCGCGGGCCCAGCTACGCCCCGGTCGGTCCGTGGCCGGGGCCCGGTCCTTGGCCGCCCCGGCCGGTGCCGGGGCCGCGCCTGCGCAGGTAGCGCTCGAACTCGGCCGCGATCGTGTCGCCGCTGGTCTCGGTCAGGGTCAGCTCGTCACCGCGTTCCTCGAGCGCACGCACGTAGTTGCGCACGTCCTCGTCCTCGTCGGCCATTTCGGTGACCGTGCGCTCCCACTCCTCGGCCTGGCTGGGCAGCGCGCCAAGCGGCACCTCGACGTCGAGCATCTCCTCGACCCGGTGCAGCAGAGCCAAGGTGGCCTTGGGCGATGGCGGCTGCGACACGTAGTGCGGCACTGCCGCCCAGATCGAGATGGCCGGGATGCCGGCCTGCACGCACGCGTCCTGGAACACGCCGACGATGCCGGTCGGCCCCTCGTAGCGCGAGCGTTCCAGCCCGAATTTCTCGGCCGCCTCCGCGTCGTACGCGGTCCCGGTCACCGGCACAGGACGGGTGTGCGGCGTGTCCGCGAGCAGCGCACCCAGCGTGATCACGGTTTTCACGCCGAGCCGCTCGATGTGTTCCAGCAGTTCCTGGCAGAACCGCCGCCAACGCATGTTCGGTTCGATCCCGTGCACCAGCACCACGTCGGTGTTGCAGCCGGGCGGCCGGCACACGGTCAGCCGCGTCGTCGGCCATTCGACTCGCCTTGTCACGCCGTCCACCAGGTGCACGGTCGGCCGGGTCACCTGGAAGTCGTAGTAGTCGTCCGGGTCGATCTCCGCCAACGGGGTGGCGTCCCAGCTCAGTTGCAGATGTTCGACGGCCGTTGTCGCTGCGTCACCGGCGTCGTTCCAGCCCTCGAAGGCGGCGACGAGGATCGGCTCTACCAACGGGCCCATTTTCTTGTGGACCGGCTCTCCGCCCTGGTCAGGATCGGTCATGTGATCACCTCATCGGCCTTGCCGACTGTCTGCATCCTGACCGAAGGCACCTTGCTCCCCCCGGTCAATGACGACCCTGAGTACTCGCTCACCCGCCAAGCCTACGACCGAGCGGGTCCGCGCGGAGACCGTAGGCTAGGACCATGGTCGACCGCGTGTCGCGCACCGAGCATCCACTGTTGACAGCGCTGGCCGAACGGGTCGTTGTCGCTGATGGCGCCATGGGCACGATGCTGCAGGCCAAAGACCTCTCCCTTGATGATTTCGCCGGGCTTGAAGGCTGCAACGAGATCTTGAACGTGACCCGGCCGGACGTGGTCCGCGCGGTGCACCGTGACTACCTCGAGGCCGGCGCGGACGCGGTGGAAACAAACACGTTCGGCGCAAATCTGGCTAATTTGGCTGAATACGGCATATCCGACCGGATTCATGAATTGGCCGCGGCCGGCGCCCGGCTGGCCAGGGCGAGCGCCGACGAGTACAGCCAGCCGGACCGACCGCGGTTCGTCTTCGGCTCGGTCGGCCCCGGCACCAAACTGCCCACTCTCGGTCATGCTCCGTTCACCACATTGCGTGACGCGTACGTCGAACAGGTGCGCGGCCTGCTCGACGGCGGCGTGGACGCGGTCATCGTGGAGACCTGCCAGGACATCCTCCAGGCCAAGGCCGCGCTGATCGGCGCGAAACGCGCGATGGCCGCCGAGGGCCGGACCGTGCCGCTGATCGCGCAGGTCACCGTGGAGACCACCGGGACCATGCTGCTCGGCACCGAGATCGGCGCCGCCCTCACCGCGCTCGAACCGCTCGGCATCGACCTGATCGGCCTCAACTGCGCCACCGGCCCGGCCGAGATGAGCGAACACCTACGCCACCTGTCCCGGCACGCCAAGGTCGGCATTTCGGTGATGCCCAACGCGGGCCTGCCACAACTCGGCCCGAACGGCGCCGAGTACCCGCTGCGCCCGGCCGAACTGGCCACCGCGCTGCACGGTTTCGTCACCGAGTTCGGCGTCGGCCTTGTCGGCGGCTGCTGCGGCACGACCGCCGAGCACATCCGCGAGGTCGTGCGGGCCGTCGCCGGTCTCACCCCGAAACCGCGCCGTCCGCACGAGGACCCCAGCGTGTCCTCGCTCTACCAGGCGGTCCCGTTCGCGCAGGATGCCAGCGTGCTGATGATCGGCGAACGCACGAACGCCAACGGTTCCAAGGCATTCCGCGAGGCCATGCTGGACGGTCGGTTCGCCGACTGTGTCGAGATCGCCCGCGCCCAGACCCGCGACGGTGCGCACCTGCTCGACGTGTGCGTCGACTACGTCGGCCGCGACGGTGCCGCTGACATGGCCGAGATCGCCGGCCGCCTGGCCACCGCGTCCACGCTGCCGATCATGCTCGACTCGACCGAGGTCGACGTGCTGCGCACGGGCCTGGAACACCTCGGCGGGCGCTGCGCGATCAACTCGGTCAACTACGAGGACGGCGACGGCCAGGATTCCCGCTTCGCCAAGGTGATGAGCCTGGTCGCCGAGTTCGGCGCCACCGTCGTCGCGCTGACCATCGACGAACAGGGCCAGGCTCGCACCGCCGAACACAAGGTTGCCATCGCCGACCGGCTGATCGCCGACATCACCGGCACCTACGGCCTTGCCGAATCCGACATCATCGTGGACTGCCTCACCTTCACCATCGCCACCGGCCAGGAGGAGAGCCGCCGCGACGCCATCGCCACGATCGACGCGATCCGCGAGCTCAAACACCGCCACCCCGAGGTGCAGACGACTCTCGGACTGTCCAATGTGTCCTTCGGCCTGAACCCGGCCGCGCGGCAGGTGCTGAACTCGGTGTTCCTGCACGAATGCGTGCGCGCCGGACTGGACACCGCGATCGTGCACGCATCGAAGATCCTGCCGATCGCCCGCATTCCCGAGGAACACCGCAAGGTCGCCCTCGACCTGATCAATGACCGCCGCCGCGACGGCTACGATCCGCTGCAACGGTTCATGGCCCTGTTCGAGGGCGTCACCGCAGCGGCGTCACGGCAGTCGAGGGCCGAGGAACTCGCCGCGCTGCCGCTGTTCGAACGACTGGAACGACGCATCGTCGACGGCGAACGCAAGGGCCTCGAAGCCGACCTCGACGCGGCGCTCGACGAACGGCCCGCGCTGGAGATCATCAACGACATCCTGTTGTCCGGTATGAAAACCGTCGGTGAACTGTTCGGGTCCGGCCAGATGCAACTGCCCTTCGTGTTGACCTCGGCCGAGGTGATGAAGTCCGCGGTCGCCCACCTCGAACCGCACATGGACTCGACCGACGACGCCGGCAAGGGCCGGATCGTGCTGGCCACCGTCAAGGGCGACGTGCACGACATCGGCAAGAACCTGGTCGACATCATCCTGTCCAACAACGGCTACGACGTCGTCAACCTCGGCATCAAACAACCCATCACCGCGATCCTCGACGCCGCGGGCGAACACCGCGCGGACGCCATCGGCATGTCCGGGCTGCTGGTCAAGTCGACCGTGGTGATGAAGGAGAACCTTGAGGAGATGAACTCGCGCGGTGTGTCCGCGCGCTGGCCGGTCCTGCTCGGCGGCGCCGCGCTGACCCGCGCGTACGTGGAGAACGACCTCACCGACCTCTACGCCGGCGAGGTCCGCTACGCCCGCGACGCGTTCGAGGGCCTGCGGCTGATGGACGCCGTGATGGCGACCAAACGCGGCGAATCCCCGTTGATCGACCAGGAAGCCAAGGCCAAGGCGGAGGAACGCCGCGAACGCCGAGCCCGCTCGCTGCGCATCGCGGAGGCACGCAAAGCCGCCGCCGAACCGTCAGATCCACTTCCGGCCCGATCCGATGTGGCCAGCGACGTGCCCGTCCCGATCCCGCCGTTCTGGGGCGACCGGCTGAGCAAGGGCATCGCGGTCGCCGACTACGCCGCCATGCTCGACGAACGTGCCACGTTCATGGGCCAGTGGGGCCTACGCGGCGCGCGCGGCGGCGGACCGACCTACGAAGAACTCGTGGAGACCGAAGGCAGACCACGGCTTCGCTACTGGCTGGACCGCCTCGCCACCGACGGCGTCCTGTCCACCGCCGCCGTCGTGTACGGCTACTACCCGTGCGTCGCCGACGGCGACGACCTGGTGATCCTCACCGAACCCAGCGCCGACGCGCCAGAACGTCTCCGCTTCACCTTCCCGCGCCAGCACCGCGACCGGCGCCTGTGCCTCGCCGACTTCTTCCGGCCGCGTGCCTCCGGCGAGGTCGACGTGGTCGCCTTCCACCTCGCCACCATGGGCCAGCCCATCGCCGACTACGCGCAGGAACTGTTCACCGCCAACGCCTACCGTGACTATCTGGAGGTGCACGGCCTCGGCGTGCAACTGGTCGAGGCGCTGGCCGAGTACTGGCACAGGCGCGTCCGCGAGGAACTGCGCCTGCCCGGTGGCGGAGTCGTCGCCGACAGTGATCCGGCCAACATCGAGGACTACTTCGCGCTCGGCTATCGCGGCGCCCGGTTCTCCCTCGGCTACGGCGCCTGCCCGAACCTCGCCGACCGCGCCAAGATCGTCGACCTGCTGGCGCCGGAACGCATCGGCGTGAAACTCTCCGAGGAGTACCAACTGCATCCGGAGCAGTCCACCGACGCGATCGTGGTGCACCACCCGGAAGCCAAGTACTTCAACACCTGACCTGCAAAGCAATTTCGGAGCCGACAACGACGTCGAACCCGACCGCGAATGGAGGAAAACCGTGACTCGGCCGGCCGGCGTGCTGTGGGACATGGACGGCACCCTGATCGACTCCGAAAAACTGTGGGATATCTCCCTGCGCGAGTTGGTGATCCATCTCGGCGGGCGAGAACTGCGGCAGAGCGTGCGCGAGGAACTCGTCGGCTCCAACATGCGGCGCACCTGTGAGGTGTTGCTGGCAGAGGCCGGCAGGCCGATCACGCAGGACGCGATCGGGCAGGCCAGTCGTTGGCTCACCGACCGCACCCGCGAACTGTTCGCCACCGACCTGCCCTGGCGCGCGGGCGCGCAGGAGGCGTTGAAGGCCGTGCGGGCCAGCGGCGTGCCGACCGCGCTGGTTACCTCGACCGAACGCGACCTGACCGAAGTGGCGTTGGACACCATCGGCCGCGAGTACTTCGACGTGACCGTGTGCGGGGACGAAGTGGACGGCCGGAACAAGCCGGACCCCTGGCCCTACCTGACCGCCGCGCGCCTGCTCGACGTCGAGGCGACCCGCTGCGTCGCCATCGAGGACTCGGCAACCGGCGTGGCCTCGGCCGAAGCGGCGGGCTGCGCCGTGCTGGCCATCCCGTGCGACGCCCCGGTACCTGCGGGCCCGCGTCGAACCCTGCGGGATTCCCTGGTCGGCGTGGACATCGGCGTGCTTTCCGACCTCCTCGCCAGCAGTGTCCGCTGAGTCTGGCAGGATTGCCCACGTGAAAACGTTCGACGAGCTGTTCGCCGAACTCCGCGATCGTGCGGACCAGCGCCCCGCCGGATCGGCAACGGTGACGGCGCTGGATGCCGGCGTCCACGCCCAGGGCAAAAAGGTACTCGAAGAAGCGGGCGAGGTGTGGATCGCCGCCGAGTACGAGTCGGATGATCGACTCGCCGAGGAAATGTCCCAGCTGCTGTACCGGATGCAGGTGCTGATGCTGGGTCGCGGACTGAGCCTTGAGGACGTCTACCGACATCTGTGATCGATCTGCCCGCCCGTTTGGCTGACTCGATCACCCCAGGAGTTCTCATGCTGCGCATCGCGGTACCGAACAAGGGCGCGCTCTCCGCCGCCGCCGCCGACATGCTCAAGGAAGCCGGCTACCAGCAGCGGCACGAATCCCGCGACCTGACCGTCATCGACCCCAACAACGATGTCGAGTTCTTCTTCCTGCGCCCCAAGGACATCGCGATCTACGTCGGGTCCGGCGACCTCGACCTCGGCATCACCGGCCGCGACCTCGCGCTGGACTCCGGCGCCAAGATCACCGAACGCCTCGCGCTGGGCTTCGGCCGCTCCACCTTCCGCTACGCGGCCCCGGCCGGTACCGAGTGGACAGTGGCCGACCTCGACGGCAAGCGGCTGGCCACCTCGTATCCCCGGCTGGTCCTGGAAAACCTGGCCACCCACGGCATCAGCGCCGAGGTGATCCGCCTCGACGGCGCAGTGGAAATCTCGGTGCAACTCGGCGTTGCCGACGCGATCGCCGATGTGGTCGAGTCCGGCCGGTCGCTGCGCCAGCACAACCTGGTCGCGTTCGGTGACCCGATCTGCAAGTCCGAGGCCGTGCTCATCGAAGGCGTCGGCCGACCCGACGACGGCGCGAAAGCCCAGCTCACCGCGCGGTTGCAAGGCGTCGTCGTCGGCCAGAACTACCTGATGATCGACTACGACTGCCCCAAGGCCCTGCTCGACGCGGCCATCAAGGTGACCCCCGGCCTTGAATCGCCGACCGTGGCCGCGCTGGCCGACCCGAACTGGGTCGCGGTCCGCGCCATGGTCGCCCGCAAGGAAGCCAACCAGGTGATGGACGAACTCGCCGGCATCGGCGCCAAGGCCGTCGTCGCCTTCGACATCAGGTCATGCCGCCTGTGACCGTCTTAGAAGTCGCGCGCTTGGATGTCCGCCCCGGTCAGGAGGCGGACTTCCAGGCCGCGTTCGCGCAGGCCCGATCCAGTATCGAGGCCGTGCCAGGGTTCGTCGAGCTGGAACTGCGCCGCTGCTTGGAAACCCGCAACCGGTACCTGCTGCTGGTGCGCTGGGAGACGCTGGAGGACCACACGGTCGGCTTCCGCCAGGGCCCGAACTACCCGCGCTGGAAGGAACTCCTGCACCACTTCTACGACCCGTTCCCCGAGGTCGAGCATTACCAGACGGTCGAATTCGGGTGAACGTCCGCGCGGTCGTCTTCGACTACTTCGGCACTCTCACGCCCACGTTGGCTCGCGTCGCGTCCGCCGTCGACCAGCCGGAGATCGCCGCGATCCTCGGCGTCGACCGCGACGCGGTCACGGACTGGTGGTCCCGCACCTATCCGGACCGGTCGACCGGCCGCACCGGCAACGGCCTCGACACCATGCGCCTGCTCGCCCGCACGCTCGGCGGCGACGACAGCGACGAGGCCGTCCGCGCCGCGCAAGCCATCCGCCTCGCCACCTACGCGACCATGGCGCAGCCGCGCGCGAACGCGGTCGAGACGCTGACCACGTTGCGCGCCAAGGGGTTGCGCATCGGCCTGCTCAGCGACTGTTCGGCCGAACTCCCCGAACTCTGGCCAGACCTGCCGCTGGCCGGAGTCGTGGACGAGCCGGTGTTCTCGGCGCTCGTCGGCGAACGCAAACCGCACCCGAAGATGTACACCACGGTCTGCGAACGCCTCGGCGTGCCACCGGGGGAGTGCCTCTACATCGGCGACGGCGGCAGCAACGAACTCACCGGAGCCACCGCCTTCGGCATGCGCGCCGTGCTCATCGCCGACGCGGGATGGGCCACCGGACACCGCTTCGACAGCGACGACTGGCACGGCGAAACCATCACCGACCTGACCGAGGTCCCCAGCCTGCTGACGACCTAGCCTTGCCTGGCAGGCCGAATGGTGAGCTCGCCGATCTCGACATCATCGGGCTGCTCGATGGCGAACGCGATGGCCCGCGCGACCGCGTCCGGGCTGATGCCGAGTGTGGCCATGGCTTCTTGGGCTTGCGCTCGCTGCTCGGGGTCGTCGATGTGGTCAACGAGTTCGGTGTGGACGAATCCCGGCGAGATGGCTGTCGTGCGCAGCACGCCGTCGGTGGACTCCTGGCGTAGCGCTTCCAGCAGCGTGCGTACGGCATTCTTGGTCGCCGCGTAGACGGCTTGAGTCGGGACGATCTTGATGCCCGACGTCGACACGGTCGTGACAAGGTGCCCATGGCCCTGATCGCGGAACACCGGCAGCGCGGCGGCGATGCCGTGCAGGACACCGCGCAGGTTGACGTCGATCATCACCTCCCAGTCATCGACGTCGAGGTCGGCCAGGGGGGCGATCCGGGCGACTCCGGCATTGCTCACCAGGACGTCGAGGCGTCCGAACCGGTTCACGGCCAACGCCACAAGTCGCTCGAGATCGGCGCGTTCGGTGACGTCGATCTCCAGCATCTCCGCGCGGGCACCTTCGGCGCGCATTCGCGCTACCAGCGAGTCGAGCCGGTCGGTGCGCCGGGCGCCCAGCACCACGGCCGCACCACGGGTGGCCAGCTCAAGCGCGGTAGCCGCGCCGATACCGCTACTGGCTCCGGTGATGGCGACGACCTTGCTGTCCAGTCCACTCATCGGGACGCTCCTGCCCTAAGCTGGCAACTGTCCGGTTACCACTTCACAGTACCGGACAGTTGTCCACTTCGCGAGGTCGGAAGGCAGGTGGCGCTGTGGCGAGCCGTGAGCTCCGCTCGGACGCGGTCGTCAACCGTGACCGTATTGTCGAGGCAGCGCGCGCCGAATTGAGCACGTCCAACGGTGCGGCCGCCGACCTGAAGCTGCACCGGGTCGCCAAGTCGGCGGGAGTGGGACAGGGCACGCTCTACCGGCATTTCCCCACCCGCGAACACCTGCTGGCGGAGGTGTATCGGTACGAGTTGACCCAGCTCGTCGACGCCGTGCCACCGCTGCTGGCCGAGCATCCTCCACTTCGGGCACTGACCTGCTGGCTACAGCGGCTGGTCGAGTACGCGCGGGTCAAACGCGGTGTCATGGCGGCGATCGAGGCATCGGCATGGCGCGACCTCTACTCCGACCAGCACCACCGGCTCGACGACGCGCTCGAGATGTTGCTTGATCGAGGAAAAGCCGCAGGTCAGATACGCGAAGCGGTTGATGCCGCCGACATGATCCTGCTCCTGGGCGTGTTGTCGCGGATACCCGAATCGGAGTGGGACACGCGGGTGCCCACGATCATGGCGGTCATCGTCGACGGTCTCCGCCCCCATTGAGAGACTGATGTCCATATCCGCCCGTGCCGATCGTCGTAGTGGCAGTAACCGCCCAACTCGACGAATCCCAGGAGCCATCCCATGCAGCACAAGCAGAGCCGGGTCCTGCTCGACGCACTCGCCGGCCAGCGTGGGCACGTGATCGGCGTCGTCGGCGGGCTGACCGAGGAATCCCTGCGTCGCCCGGTGCTTCCGTCCGGCTGGAACTGCGTCGGCCTGATCAACCATCTCGCGTTGGACGTCGAGCTGTTCTGGTTCAGCGCTGTGATGTCAGGCCAAAAGGACGCGATCGAGGAACTGGGCGTGATCGGTGATGCCTGGTCGGTCGATCCGGACCTGGCCGCGCACCAGGTGCTTGACCGTTACCGCGACCAGGTCGCCCGCGCGGATTCCGTGTTGGCCACGGTCTCCCTGGACGCCGCGCCGGCATGGTGGCCCGCTGAACAGTTCGGTGACTGGCACCTGGAGACCAATCTCCAGGTGTTGACGCACGTGATCACCGAAACCGCCTGCCACGCAGGACATCTCGACGCCGCCCGTGAACTTCTCGACGGCAACCAGTGGTTCGTGCTCACCGGAGAGCCCTCCGGCCTCGCGACGACCGCCGGGCGGCCCTAACGCGGCCGGACCAACAACTCCTGCGCGCCGCGCCCGATCTGGCCGACCCGGTCGTGCAGCACGCTGCTGGCGATGCCGAGCCCGGTCGGCCCGATCGCGGTCTGCGCGTCCAGCCCGATCCACTCACCTTCGGGTTCGCGCAGCAGGTGCACGGTCAGTTCGGTGTTGATGAACATCCACCGCTGGATGTCCAGCAGGTTCGAAAGGCCGTTGCCCGAGTCCGCGACGGCCATCAGCCGCTGCAACCCGTCCGGCTCCTCGCCGTCCACCAGCGCGACCCGCTGCCGCGCCCACGCGGCGGCAGGCCCCGGCTCGACCCAGCTGCCGCGAACCGCGATCCACTCCATCGCGCTCAGATAGCCGTCGACCCAGTCCGTCGGCGCGAACACCTGGGTCCCGTCCGCCACCGGCGGCAACGGTTCCGCGGTGGTCACGGCGATCCCGGCGGTGTCGGTCCGCGCGATCCGCCAGGCCGAGGCCCGCGCGACCGGCCGACCGTCCGCAACCAGTTCCGCACCGAGCAATTCGACCGCCCGCCCCGGCCGCAGCACCGACGCGCGTACCTCGAGCTCGGCGATCGGCACCGGCCCGAGGATCTCGATGGTGATCCGGGCCAAGGTCAGATCATCGCGCGGCGCACACCGTTGCACCGCCCTGGCCAGCAACGCCGACGGCGGCCCCAGGTGCTGGCTGTCCGGCGACCACGGCCCCACCGTGTACTTGGTCGACACGAACCGGTCCGCGCCGACCGGCAGGTAGAACGCCTCGCTCATCAATCCGCCCGATCCAACGCGGTCTCGCCCGAGTTCTCATCCGGCTCCGGCCAGCCGGGGTAGGGCGGCGGCGTGCCACCATGAGCGGGGCAGAGCGCCTTGTGATCGCACCAGTCGCACAGCTTGCTCGGGTTCGGCCGGAACTCGCCGGTGCGGCCCGCGCGCAGGATCGCGTCCCACACCGCGTCCAGCGTGCGCTCGAACCGCAGCAGCTCCGCCTCGTCCGGGGTGTAGATCAGCGATTGCTTGTCGGCCAGGTACATCAGCCGCAACTGCTTGGGCACCACGCCGCGCAGCCGGTACACCGCCAGCGCGTAGAACTTCATCTGGAACAGCGCCTTCGCCTCGGCGATCTCCCTCGGCGCCGCGCCGGTCTTGTAGTCGACCACCCTGATCTCGCCGGTCGGCGCAACGTCCAGCCGGTCGATGAAGCCGCGCAGCAGCAAACCCGACGCCAGTTCGGTTTCCACCCGCAGCTCACAGGATTCCGCGTCGAATCGACGCGGATCCTCCAGCGTGAAGTAGCCGTCCACCAGCGCGCGCGCCGATTCCAGCCAGTCGGTGACCTCGGTGGGATCCGCGCCATCGAACAGCACCGTCAACTCGGGCCGTTCCTCCTGCAGGTCGGTCCAGACACCGGGCAGCAGGTCCTTGGCGTGGTCCGGGTCGCGCTGCGCGGCGGGCAGCCCGAACAGCCGCTCCAGCACCGAGTGCACCACGATGCCGCGCACCTGCGCGCGAGTCGGCTTCTCCGGCAGCCGGTCGACCGCGCGGAACCGGTAGAGCAGCGGGCACTGCTTGAAGTCGCTGGCCCGCGACGGAGACAGCGCGGGCCTGCGCCGAGCGACCGGAACAACGACCTCGTCACCACCGGTGTCGGCCGCGCCGGTGTTGATCTCAGTGTTGATCTCGTCCGGCTCGGTCAAGGTGCCCAGTGCGCCGACCGTTGTCCCGCTGTCCTGTCCCGTCTCGGCCACACCCGCAGCCTAGGGGAGACCCCTGACAACCCAGGGCCAGGCACGCCACGCGGTCCGTACCAGCACCGACGAGCTCAGCGCCGGCTAAGTTACTCATGAGTCAACAAGACGCGCGTCCTGCCTGATCAGCCTTTCGTGGCAACGCACGGTAATCGAATCACACCTCACGTAGCGCAAATAGTCATGCGAATGGACTAATATCTGCGCGTGATCATCTCAGCCAACTGCTTGGGGTGGGTCTCGGCACGGGATGGGGCCTGATCGGGTGACTGAGGCCGTTCGTCAGTCGGAGGGGCACGACATCATGAAGGACACCAAGAAAGCGCGGCCGAACCGCACCATGAACAAGATCGTGGTGCGCAGGACCGCGCCGATCAAGGTGACGTCGGCGCCGCTGAACCACCAGCCGATCACCCACTGACCGCAACGCCGCTGTCTGCCGGCCCACGCATGACGCAGCATCTGCTGATCACCGGCCGCTACCAACACGATCGAATCGCCATCTGGCGCAATGCGGTGCTTTCTGAAGCCGGCTTCACCGTCGACTGCCATGCCCGCTTGCGCGGCATCTACACCGGCACGAACACGCTGATGCGCCAAGTGGTCCCGATCGTGTACGCCCGCAACCCCGAGATCGTGCACGCGCATGCCACCGAAATCCTTTACCTGGCACCGGAAATGGACCGCCTCATCGACCCCGCGGTGTTCCGCCCGATTCCCACCGAGGTCTATCGCGAACACCAGCGCGTCCTGATCCGCGCGTACTCCACGGCCCGCCCACTGCTGCTCGCCAACGGCATCACCAACTTCCTCAAGAAATGCGCGGCCCTGCCCGACCTCGCGCAATTCAGCATCTATTTCGAGAACGTCCACGAGGCCGACGAACTCGACCGCCAATTCCTCGCCATCGCAACCCGCCGAATCAACCCAAGCCATCTCGCCATCGGGATCGGCACCGCGACCGACCTCCCCGACCTCACAACCCACACCACCCAATTGACCGCCCCCACAACGGAAAGGTCCGCGCGCTCAAACCCCGCCCGCGCCTACGTCGACTCCGACGGCACCAGCGACCACCCCGCCGAAATCGCCGCTTACCACGACACCGACCTCGCCCTACGCCAACAATGGCACGACGAACGAGCCGAACTCCTGGAACAACAGGACGACCACGGCCTTCGCCTCGGTGCCATCCCGTACCACCGCGCGCACGGCCGCTTCCCCGCCACCCTCGGCGCCGCCGCCTACACTCGCGCGACCGAATACGTGACCGACATCGGCTACTACGAGGCCGCGATCCGCATCGGCGACCTCGGTCGCGCCCTCGTCGACCGCGAAACCCAGTTCCGCGACCACCGCAGCCTGTTCGTGGAGCAGGACGTCCCGCTACTTCTGTTGCGCCGCACCGAAGCCGCCAACGCGATGTACGAGGAGCTGCGCGCCTTCACCGCCGACCCGATGATCCAGGCGCACGCCGCGTACGGCATGGCCATGCTGCACGCCAGGTTCTTGCCACTGGACCGCCGCGACTACACCAAGGCCCGCGCCTGGATCAACACCGCGCTCGCGCTGGCCCGCACCCTGCCGCAGGTCGACCTCCGCGCGCATCTGACCGCGTTCGAGCTGAACGGTCTCGCCCTTGTCGAATTCCGCCTCGGCCGGTACGAGGAAGCCCTCGAGGTCGAAACCGAAGCCATGGCACTGTTGGACAGCCAACCAGGCCCACACCGCTACGAACTGTTCCTGCGCCGCGCCCTGCTCTCCTTCAACCGCGCCCAGGTCTACGCGGTCCTCGGCCGCTGGGACGAGGCAGCGGCCGACCTCACCACGGTGATCGACCTGTTCCCCGAGGACACCGACGGCTACCTGGAACGCGCCAACGTGCACCGCAACGCGGGCCGGGTCGAGGAAGCGCTGGCCGACTACCAGCGCAGCATCGACCGCAACCCACCCGCCGAGGCCTACTACAACCGCGCAGGCCTACTAGCCGACCTCAGCCGAGTCGACGAAGCCCTGGCCGACTACGACACCGTCCTCGACCTGGACCCCGGCCACCTCGACACCCTGATCAACCGCGCGGGCCTGCACTACGACCGCGACGACCTGCCGGCCGCCCGCGTCGACGTCGAACACGGTCTGTCCCTCGACCAGGACAACGCCCAACTCCTGTGCACCCTCGGCCTCATCCAACTCGCCGAAGGCGACCCCGACGCCGCCAACCACAGCCTCACCTTGGCGATCGACCGCGACCGAACCCTCGTCGAAGCCTGGGCCAACCGCGCCGCCCTCGCCTACGAAACCGGCGACACCGAAGCCGCCATCGCCGACCTCACCGAAGCCCTCGCCCTGTCCGACAACCCGACCATGCGCTGCAACCGCGCCGCCTGCTACCGCGAACTCGGTCGCCACATCGAAGCCGACCGCGACCTGGCCGCCGCCAACGCGATGCCGGTCGTTGCCCTCACGCGGAGGTTCACGGCGGGACGACGGGCGGCGATCTAGTCTCATGAGGTGGCAACAGGCGCGCAAAGAGCTACCAGGACTTCCCGGGCCGGCGAGAGCGGCGGGTTGCTGCTGTTCCGGGTGAGGGACGTGCCGGTGCTGCTGGCTCCGTCCTGGTGGGTCGGCTCGATCCTGGTCGGCACGCCTTATGCGTTCGTGGTCGGGCGGTGGCTGCCCGGGGCGGGTCTGGTGTCGTCGATCCTGCTGGCCGCGACCGTCGTGGTGCTGCTGGGCATCTCGGTGCTGCTGCACGAACTGGGCCACTGCCTTGTCGCCCTGAACATGGGCATTCCGGTTCGCCGGCTGCGACTGTTCCTGCTCGGCGGGTTGACCGAGATCGCGAAGAGTCCGCGACGACCCCGCGAGGAGGGGTTGGTGGCCGCGGCCGGTCCGGCCGTGTCCCTGGTGTTGGCGGTCGTGTTCGGACTACTCCTGCTGGTGGTGCCGGGTGGAACCGCGGCCTGGCTGTTGATGTTCGAGTGCGCGGCATCGAACCTGGTGGTGGCGATCTTCAATCTGCTCCCCGGCCTGCCGCTCGACGGTGGCCGGATGCTGCGCGCCGGGGTGTGGGCGGTGACCGGGCGGCGCTCGATCGGGACGTGGTCGGCGGTGGTCGGCGGCGGTCTGGTCGCGTTGGGTCTGCTGATCTGGGGGTTGATCGAGTTGATCAGCGGCAGCCCCTACGAGTGGGTGCTGCTGGTCCTGTGCCTGCTGACCGCGGCGTTCGTGATCAGCGGCGCCAGCGGCGAACTGGGCGCGGAGCAGCGGCGCCGGTGGCCGGTCGGGTTGCGGCTCTCGGAGGTGCTGCGGCCGGTGCTGCAACTGCCTGCGGAGAGCCCGGTCGGCGACGCGCTGATGGCTTCGGCCGGGCGCGGGGTGGTGCTGGTGCGGCCGAACGGGCTGGCCGCCGCGTTGTTGGACGAGGTGGCGGCGCGGCAGTTGGCCGCGCATTCGCCGCTCGCGCCGGCCGAGCAGGCGTCGCAGCCGGTCGGGCCGGAAACGGTGCTGTTCGCCTCCGAATCGGGGGAGGACATCGTCGAACGCGTCCGGGAGACGGCGGCCTGGCAGTTCCTGGTGGTCGACGACGAAGGGAAGCCGACCGGGGTGTTGCGGCGGGAAGACCTGAGCGCGGCGCTGACCTCGCGCGGGATGCGCTGAGCGCTTCGACGGGGTTGGTGCCGGAGGTGGATGCACCCTCTGTCACCATCGTCGCGCCAGCGTGATCGACGTTCGCGCGCGACGTACCAGGAGGTTCCCTGCGGTGAGCACCGCGAGTGGCCCGTTCCGGGCCGGTGACCGAGTGCAGTTGACCGACCCCAAGGGCCGGCACTACACCATCGTCCTCGAGGCCGGTCACAGCTACCACACCCACCGCGGGGCTCTCGACCACGACCAGCTCATCGGTGCGCCCGAGGGTTCCGTTGTGGTGTCCGCGGTCGGCACGCCCTACCTGGCGCTGCGCCCCCTCCTGCCGGACTATGTGTTGTCGATGCCGCGCGGCGCGCAGGTGATCTACCCGAAGGACTCCGCGCAGATCGTGATGTGGGGCGACATCTTCCCTGGCGCGCGCGTGTTGGAGGCTGGTGCCGGGTCCGGCGCCTTGACCTGCTCGCTGTTGCGCGCGGTCGGCGAGCACGGGTCGGTGACCTCCTACGAGGTCCGGGAGGACCACGCCGTGTACGCGCAGCGCAACGTGGACAACTTCTTCGGCGCCCGACCGGACAACTGGACGCTGCATCTCGGCGACGTGGCGACGCACACCGGCGAGGTCGACCGGGTGGTGCTGGACATGGTCGCGCCGTGGGAGGCGCTGCCGACCGTGTTCGAGAACCTGGTGCCGGGCGGGGTGCTCACCGTGTACGTGGCCACGACCACGCAGCTCTCCCGGATCACCGAGGCCATTCGCGAGCAGCAGTGCTGGACCGAACCGGAGGCGTGGGAAACGCTGATGCGGCCGTGGCACGTGGTCGGGCTCGCGGTTCGACCGGAGCACCGGATGGTCGCGCACACCGCTTTCCTGTTGACCGCGCGACGTCTCGCCGACGGGGTCACACCGCCGCGACCGCAGCGCAGGCCAAGTAAAGGCTGAGTCGCGAAACGGTCTCGAACTGTGGAATTGGGCCCTGGTTAGCCAACCGAGACCCAGTTGATACGAAACCGATCACATGCGACAGACGGTGATCGGGCCTCCCGGTCAACCTCGGGGGCTCAACTTCCTTGGAAGGCTTCGACGCACCAGTTGCCGTTGACCCGCTTGAGGTTCAGCACCTGGGAGTTGGCCCCGTTCTGCGCGGACACCGCGGTGATCGACACCGTCGCGGTGTCGCCGGTCACCGAGACCTGGCCCGCCGTGGCGGAAACCACCTTCACCTCGGCGTAGATCTGCTGTGTCTGCCGCAGTTGCGTGGCGCTGAGCTTGTGGTCGGCGCAGACGAGGTGGTCGTTCATGTCGACCGCGTCGCCCTTGCGCAGGTCGGCCACGTAGCGCTGGGCGAGGGCCTGCGGCGTGTTCTGGTCCGTGGCACGGAAGAAGCCGGGCCAGGCGAAGCCGCCGATCAGCACGACGGCCAGGACCACGACGAGTCCGGCTCCGCTGAGGACCAGCGGCGCCGGGACACGCCGGTGTCGAGGGGTATGAGACATGGAAACCGCTGGTCAGCCGCCGGGCAGGCCGGACGGTGGGGACGGCACGCCCGAGTCGTTGAAGCCGTTGACACCCGAGTCCGACGAACCCGAGTCAGTGGTGGGGAAATCCGTCGGCATGGTCGGTTGCGCGGGCTGGCTCGGCGCGCTGGAGCCCTGCAGGTGCTGCACGATGCACCACTTGCCGTTCTGCTGCTGCATGGAGACGTCGAGGTTGCTGGTCTCCGGCTTGCCGGTGCTGTCCGGCCCGTTGGACGTAGCGGTGATGCTGAGCGTCACCTTGGCCGTGTTGCCGGTGATCTGCGGGTTGCCCACGATGCTGGCCGCGCTGATGGTGGTCGGGTTGGTCTGTTGCTGCTTGCGCTGCGTGTCGATCTGCTGCTGGGTGGGCCTTGTGCAGAACAGGGACAGCGCGTCTTCCGAGGTGAGGTCGCCGGTCTTGGCCACCTTGATGAAGGCGTTGGCCACATCGGTCGGAGAGCTGGTGCTGGTGCCGGTGAAGAAACCGGGCCACACGAACCCGAGGACGGCCACCACGGCGAGCGCCACGACCACGCCGACCGCGGCCACGATGATCGGGGTCTTGTTCTTCCCTTGACCGCCACCAGCGGGGTATCCGGGCGGGAAACCACCTGGTTGCTGGCCATATGCGCCCGGCTGGCCGAATCCGGGGTTCTGCGGGTAGCCGCCGGGCTGCTGGCCGAAACCGCCGGTCTGCGGGTAGCCGCCGGGCTGTTGCGGTGCGCCGGGAGGGTAGGCACCGGGCTGCTGCGGGTAGCCGCCGGGCTGCTGGGGCTGGCCGCCGGTCTGCGGGAAACCGCCTGGTTGCTGCGGATAGCCACCCTGCTGCGGGTTCTGGCCGGGCTGCTGGCCGTAGCCGCCGGGCGGCGGACCGTACGGACCAGGTGGTGGACCCGGTGGCTGGGGTGGGTAGGTCACGGTTGCCCCTTGCTCATGACTGCTTCGCTGTGACGCGGGTCACGGATAGTCCGCGCGGTTGGACTAGTGCTCCGACGCACCGTAGCGGCCCAGCGGTTCCATCAAACACCGGTATGGAGTAGTTCATCCCGCTGAGCGAGGGTTTGACCGACGCCACCGTGCCCAGGTGATGGACACTTCCCCCCGATTGTCGGTGATCGCCAGTATCGTAGAAGTTGACGACCGCTGGAGGAGGGTGCCGACATGCAGCACGACCGTCCCAGCAGCCAGCCCGAAGACGAGGGTGGCGAGCGAAACATCGGCCAGAGCAATGTCGAACTTTCCGCGCAGATCCGTTTCTTGGAAGACGAAGTAGCGTTACTGCGTAGGAAAGCCAATGAATCGCCACGGCACACGAGGCTGCTGGAACAGCGCCTCGCCGAGGCGTCCGAACGAGTAAGCCAGCTCACCGAACGCAACACCAAGCTCGTTGAGACGCTGCGTGAGGCGCGTGGACAACTTCTCGCCCTGCGAGAGGAAGTCGACCGGCTCGCCCAACCGCCCAGCGGGTATGGCGTGTTCCTGACCAGGCACGAGGACAACACGGTCGACGTGTTCACCTCGGGCAGGCGGATGCGCGTCGCCGTTTCCCCGGCGGTGGAGGGTGAAACCCTGCAGATGGGCCAGTCGGTTCGGCTCAACGAGGCGCTCACCGTGGTGGAGGGCTGTTCGTTCGAGCGGATCGGCGAAGTGAGCACGCTGCGGGAAGTGCTTGCTCCCGACATGGACGGCGGCCCGGCGCGTGCGCTGGTCGTCGGTCACGCCGACGAGGAACGAGTGGTCTGGCTGGCGGAGCCGCTGTCGGCGGCACCCATCAAGCCGGGTGACTCGCTCCTGGTGGACGGCAAAGCAGGCTACGCCTATGAGCGGGTACCCAAGGCCGAGGTCGAGGACCTCGTGCTCGAAGAGGTGCCGGACATCCGCTACGAGGACATCGGTGGCCTGTTCCGGCAGATCGAGCAGATCAGGGACGCGGTGGAGCTGCCGTTCCTGCACGCCGACCTGTTCAACGAGTACAAGCTGCGCCCGCCCAAGGGTGTACTGCTCTACGGCCCGCCCGGTTGCGGCAAGACGCTGATCGCCAAGGCGGTGGCGAACTCGCTGGC
>DASYBO010000086.1:0-3876 GCA_036500685.1 Pseudonocardiaceae bacterium
CGGCCACCATGCCCAGCGCGGCGTCCAGTTGGGGGCCGCAGTCGCAGCGCATCGAACCGAACACGTCGCCGGTCAGGCATTCGGAGTGCACCCGGACCAGGATGTCCTCGCCGTTACCGATCTCGCCGTAGACCATGGCGATGTGCTCGATGCCGTCGAGCAGGCTGTCGTAGCCGACCGCGCGGAAGGTGCCGTGCGCGGTCGGGATGCGGGCCTCGGCGACCTGCTTGACCTGGCTCTCGGTGCGCCGCCGGTAGGCGATCAGGTCGGCGATGGTGATCAGGGTGAGGTCGTGGTCGGCCGCGAAGACCTCAAGTTCCTCGCGGCGCGCCATGTCGCCGTCGTCCTTCTGGCTGACCAGTTCGCACAGCACCCCGGCCGGGCCGAGGCCGGCGAGTGTGGCCAGGTCGACGGCGGCCTCGGTGTGGCCAGGGCGACGCAGCACGCCGCCCTCCCTGGCCCGCAGCGGCACCACGTGGCCGGGCCGGGTGAAGTCGTTCGGCACCGACTTGGGGTCGGCAAGCAGGCGCATGGTGTGCGCGCGGTCGGTGGCCGAGATGCCGGTACTCACGCCCTCACGCGCGTCAACGGTGACCGTGTACGCGGTGCCGCGCCGGTCCTGGTTGGTGTGGTACATCGGCGGCAGGTCGAGCCGCTCGCAGACGCTTTCCGGCAGCGGCACGCAGATGTAGCCGGAGGTGTAGCGGACCATGAACGCGACCAGTTCCGGCGTCGCCTTCTCGGCCGCGAAGATCAGGTCGCCCTCGTTCTCCCGGTCCTCGTCGTCGACGACGACAACGGCCTTGCCGGCGGCGATGTCCGCGATCGCCCGCTCGATGCCCGCGCAGTCGGTCATCGCTTCTCCTCGCCCTTGTCCAGCCCGGCCAGCTTCTCCAGATACTTCGCCAGCACGTCGACTTCCAGGTTGACCAGATCGCCCTTCTCCCGGCTGCCGAGCGTAGTCGCGGCGAGCGTGGTCGGGATCAGCGCGACCGCGAAAGCCTCGTCGGTCACCTCGACCACGGTCAGCGACACCCCGTCGACCGCGATGGAACCCTTCTCGATCACGTAGCGGGCCAGCCGGGGCGGGATGGCGAAGCGGGTCAGCCCGGCCTCGTCCCTGGACAGCAGCACCCCGGTCCCGTCGACGTGGCCCTGCACGATGTGCCCGCCAAGCCGATCCCCTACGGCGGTCGCGCGCTCCAGGTTGACCCGGTCCCCCGCGTGCACCTTGTCCAGACTGGACCGGGCGAGCGTTTCCGAGACCACGTCGACGGTGAACGTGCCGTCGGCGACCTCGACCACGGTCAGGCACACCCCGCTGACCGCGATGGAATCGCCGTCCCCCGCGTCGGAGGTGACCAGCGGACCAGCGATGCGCAGCCGCGCCGCGTTGGTCTGCTGTTCGACGGCCACCACCTCGCCGACTTCCTCAACAATCCCGGTGAACACTGCTTCCTCCTCGATCCCCCAGGCCGGATTCAGCCGACCTCCCGTGCCGGAATCGCGGAGATCCGCACATCCGGCCCCTTCATAGTCGCGCTTTCCACCGTCCACAGGTGCGCCTGCGTGACGGTTGCCACGCCCGCGTCGCCCAGTGCCGTCGGTCCCGATCCCAGCAGCTTCGGGGCGAGGTAGGCCAGCGTCCGGTCGATGAGTCCAGCTTGTAGGAAAGCGCCTGCCAACCGGGGACCGCCTTCGAGCAGCACGTCCACCACGCCACGGGCGGCGAGGGTGGTCAACACCTCAGCCGGTTTCCTGGTCCGCAGGTGGATGGTGTCGGCCGAGTCGTCGAGCACTTTCGCGTCTGACGGCACGTCGCCGAGGCCGACCACGACGCGTAGCGGCTGCCGGTCCAGCAGGGCGCCGTCGGCGTCTCGCGCGGTCAGTTGCGGGTCGTCGGCGCGGACCGTGCCGGTGCCGACGATGATCGCGTCCATCGCGCGGCGCAGTTCGTGCACTTCGGCGCGGGATTCGGTGCCGCTGATCCAGCGGCTGGTGCCGTCCTGTGCGGCGACCCGCCCGTCCATGGTCAGCGCGTACTTCCAGGTGACGTGCGGCCGGCCGGTGCGGGCGTAGTGCAGCCAGGCGCGCAGCGGCCCACGTTCGACGTCCTCGGCGAGCAGTCCCTGGTGCGCCGGGATGCCGGCCTCGGCCAGCACCTGCTGACCGCCTGCCGCGACCGGGTTCGGGTCGGCGACCGCGAAGAACACCTCGGCGACGCCGACGGAGGTCAGCAGGTCGGTGCAGGGCGGCGTGCGGCCGGTGTGCGAGCAGGGTTCCAGGGTGACGATCGCGGTGCCCCCGGTGGCGGCGTCGCCCGCGGCGCGCACGGCCATCACTTCGGCGTGCGGTCCGCCGGGTGGCTGGGTGGCGCCGACGCCGACCGTGCGCCCGTCCCGGTCCAGGATGACCGCGCCGACCGGCGGGTTCGGGCTGGTGGTCCCGCGTACCGCTTGGCTGGCCGCGATCGCGGTGCGCATGGCCTCGACCAGTTGGGCCTCACCGGGCACCTGGGGCCTCCCGGTGCGCGGCGTTGGCGGCCCGTTCGCGCAGCGCCATCACCGCTCGCTCAGGATCGTCCGCGCCGTAGACGGCCGAGCCGGCCACGAAGCAGTCGACGCCGGCCTCGGCGGCCTGCTCGATGGTGTCGGCGTTGATGCCGCCGTCGATCTCCACCAGTACCTTCAGGTGCCCGGTGTCCACGAGGCGGCGCGCGGTGCGCACCTTGTCCAGCACGTCCGCGATGAATTCCTGGCCGCCGAAGCCGGGCTCGACCGACATCACCAGCAGCGTGTCGTAGTGCTTGAGGGTGTCCAGGTGCGGTTCCAGCGGCGTGCCCGGCTTGATCGACAACCCGGCCTTGGCCCCGGCCGCGCGCAGGTTCCTGGCCAGCGCGATCGGGTCCTTCGCCGCCTCCACGTGCAGCGTGACGTTGTAGGCGCCCGCCTCGGCATAGCCGAGCGCCCAGCGGTCCGGGTCCTCGATCATCAGGTGGCAGTCGATCGGGATCTCGGTGCTGCGCAGGATCGCCTTGACCACGGGCAGGCCGATGGTCAGGTTCGGCACGAAATGTCCGTCCATCACGTCGACGTGCAGCCAGTCCGCGCTGGGCACGGCGTCGACCTCGTCGGCGAGGCGCGCGAAATCGGCGGACAGGATGCTGGGCGCGATCAGCGGCCGGAAGGTTGACACCTGATCAGTCTAGGAACCGCGAAGCTTCGATGCCGCGCGGGCGCGATGCGATGTCCGTTACCCGCTCAGGCACTGGCCGACGGCGCGTCGTTGACGCCGAGGCGCAGGTGCTCGATGTGGTAGACGGCCTGGTCGAGCAGTTGGGCGACGTGGTTGTCGTAGAGGTTGTAGACGATGCTGCGACCGGCGCGGGTGCCGGTGACCAGACCGAGGTTGCGCAGCAGCCGCAGCTGGTGCGAGACGGCGGACTGCTCCATACCGACCGCGGTGGCCAGCTCACCGACCGTGCACGGCCCCCGCCGCAGGCGGGTGAGCATGAGCAGCCTGCTCGGCGTGGCCAGGGCCTGCAGGGTGGTCGCCACGGTCGCCGCACTGGCCGCGTCCAACGACGCGGGCGGCGTGTCCCGACCGTCGACCCCATGACCCACGCTCAGCATGGTAACAGCAGGTGATCGGGGCTCGATGTCCACAGTGGACACGGCAAAATCCGGTGGCGGCGGGCGGGCTCGACGGGGTTTGCTCTGCGCGTGACTCCGGTGAGGAACGGCCCGATCGTGGCAAGGTTCGTGCTGCTCGCGCTGGTCTGGGGCGCGAGCTTCTTGTTGATCAAGGTCGGCGACGGCGGCCTGTCCCCCGCCCAGGTGGTGTTCGCGCGGCTCGGGTTCGGCGCGCTCGCCCTTG
>DASYBO010000087.1:0-17458 GCA_036500685.1 Pseudonocardiaceae bacterium
GGCGCAGTTTCGTGGTCAGCAGGACGGTCCACGCGCCGACCACGATGGCGAGCGTGATCAGTCGCGGCCACCAGCTGTCCTCGGTGTCGGCGATGCCCGCAGCGAGCAGCGCGGCGAACACGGTCAGCACCGCGATCATCAGGCCGTACTTGACCAGCGAGCCCATCACGGTGGCCACGATGTTGCGGTGGAACACCTCCTCCTGCGGGCTGGCCGCTGCGGCGGCACGGAAACCGCGCATGGCCTTGGCGAAGCGGCCCTTGCGCAGTTCGAGGCCGGAGAGGTTCGAGGTGGCGAACGCGTGCTGCGGATCGATTTCCAGCGCCTTGCGGTAGAACTTGGCTGCGTTGACGAAATCGTGCGCGTCGCTGTAGACGAGGCCGAGCAGGACGTACGGATCGGCGTTCTGCGGGGCCAGGGTCACCGCCCGGCCTGCGGGTCCCATCGCCTCACCGCGACGGTCGGGCAGGCCGCGCAGGATCAGGCCGAGCGTGTAATGGCTGGCCCACAGGGTCGGGGCGAGCCGGACGAACTCGTGGGCCGATGCGGCAGCGTCCTCGTGCCGGCCGAGTTGGCGCAGCGCCATGCTCCGGTGCTGCCAGGCCGCCGGGTAACCGGGATCGATGGCAAGCGCACGCTCGCTGGCGCGCAGCGCGTCGTCGGCCCGGTTCAGCGCCAGATTGGCCGACGCGAGCACGGTCAGCGCCGACACGTCCTGCGGGGAGTCCCGCAGATGCTCGGTGAGCAGGGTGATCGCGTCGTCGGGCCGGTTGATCTGTAACAGGTGCCGTGCCTGCGTCAGCACGGTGTCCGTCGCCGTCACAACAGGCGTTCCTGCTTGAGGTACTTGCGCAGTTCGTCGTAGCTGCCATCGACATTGCTGAACTCGACGACGTTGCGCGCGGTGTTCAGCCAGCCGCCGATGGACGGCTTGACCTCGCCGAGCGCGGCGACCATGTCGCCCATCTCGATCATCCTCGGCCGGCCGGTGGACACCGAGTCGAGCAGCGCGCGTTCGGCCGCGGTCTCGCAGATGTGCGCGAGGTCGGCGCCGGAGTAGCCGTGCGTGCGCTTGGCAAGCGTCTTGATGTCGATGCCGGCGACGGGCCGCTCACGCAGGTGGTAGCGGAGCACGCCTTCGCGCGCCGGCGTGTCCGGCGGCAGGACCAGCAGGGTCCGGTCGAAGCGGCCGGGGCGACGCAGCGCGCCGTCGACGTCCCACGGGTGGTTGGTGGCGGCGAGCACGAAAACGCCGTCGTTGGATTCGCGGACGCCGTCGAGTTCGGTGAGCAGCTGGTTGACCGCGCCGCGCATGGCGCTGTTGCGCAACTGGCTGCGTTTGTGGCCGAGTGCGTCGATCTCGTCGAGGAAGATCACGCACGGGCTGGCCTTGCGCGCGGTCGCGAAGACGTCGTGCAGGTTGCGCTCGGAGCTGCCGATCCACATGTCCAGCACGTCATTGAGGCCGACCGCGACGAACTTCGCGCCCAGCTCGCCCGCGATCGCGCGGGCGATGAACGTCTTGCCGCAGCCGGGCGGCCCGTAGAGCAGCAGACCGCCGCGCAGGCTCTTGCCGTAGAGCTTGCGCAGTTCCGGGTTGTTCATCGGGGCGAGGAACGCGGCCTGCAACCGCTTCTTCACCTCGACCATGCCGGCAACGTCGGCCAGTCGCACCGTCGAGGACTCGATGTCGAACGCGGGCTCGTCGCCGGGGTCCTCGGCCTCGTCGTCAACGAACCGTGGCGCGACCACGTCGGACAGTTCGCGTTCCGCGCTGGCCCAGTCGAACGACGTCGCTTCCGGGGCGGGCTTGGCGGAGTCGACCGGCTCCGGGGTCGGCGCGACGGGCTCGGGTGGGCCGCTCACCGGCGGGGCGCCGACCGCGCGGGCCATCAGCGCGCGGGCGTCGGTCGAGCCGGGGGATCGCTGCAGCGCGGCGGCGATGTGCGCGATCGCGTCGTCGGTCGAACCGTGGTCCAGCAGCAGTTCGGCAAGGTGCAGCCGGAGCGGCACATCGTCGGGCGTCGCCGCGACCGCAGCGCGCAAGCTGGTGATCAACGGCGTCTCTGGACTCACGATCGCTACGTTACGGCCTCGGCGATCTCGCCTGCAGCAACCTCGGGCGAATCACAGTTCGTCCGCAGTCGACAGCGGCCCGAAATCTGCGCACAACTGCTCGATCTTGACCAGTTGAGAACTTAATCGAACACGTTGACGAGCGTTCGCGCAGAGTGGTCTACTCCATTACCTCGGCTTGCCCGTCTGCTCGCATCCCGCTGTTCGGTCGTGGAGGACGCATGCACAAGCGCAGGTTCGGCACGTTGTTGGCCGCATTGGTGGCCACGGCGGCGACAGTGACCTTACCGGCACATGCGACAACAGTTGCCACATCGGAGCAAAGCGGGCTTCCGGCCGTGTATCCGGTGCCGCAGTCGATGACCGCGCAGGGGCCGAGCGTGCCGCTCGGCGGCGCGGTCGGCCTGGTCACCGGGTCGGGCAGCGATGCCGACGCGATCACCGAGGTGCGGCAGGTCCTCACCGGCGCCGGAGTGCGCACCATCGATCAGGTCACCGATCCCGGTTCGCTCGCTCGCGGCGAGACCGCGATTTTCGTCGGCGGTGCGGACGAGGATCCGGGTGCGGGACCGGCGCTGACCGCGCTCGGTGTCGCCGATGCGACCGGTCTTGCCGCAGAGGGTTATGTGCTCGCGGACGGCATCGCGGCCGGCCGGCCGGTTGTCGTGCTGGACGGCCACGACGCGACCGGGACCTACTACGCCGCGCAGACCCTGCGCCAGCTGGTGGTCCGGCGCACCGTGCCCGGCGTCCGGGTGCGCGACTGGCCGGCCTACCCGATCCGCGGCGTGATCGAGGGCTTCTACGGCACGCCGTGGTCGGACCAGCAGCGCCTCGACCAGTTCGACTTCTACGGCGCGCACAAGATGGACACCTACGTCTACTCGCCCAAGAACGACCCGTACCTGCGCGACCAGTGGCGCGACCCGTACCCGGCCGCCCAGCTCGCCGCGCTCAAGGCCCTTGTCGACGGGGCCGACGCCAACCACGTCACGTTCACCTACGCCCTGTCCCCCGGCCTGTCCGTCTGCTACAGCTCGGCCGCCGACGAGCAGGCGCTGGTGGCGAAGTTCCAGTCGCTGTGGGACATCGGCGTGCGCAGCTTCGCCGTCCCGCTCGACGACATCAGCTACACGACCTGGAACTGCGCGGCCGACCAGACCAAGTTCGGCACCGGGGGCGCGGCGGCCGGCGCGGCCCAGTCCTACCTGCTCAACGCGGTGCAGCGGGACTTCGTCGCGACGCATCCTGGCTCGACGCGGCTGGAGATGGTGCCGACCGAGTACGCCGACGTGGCCGCGAGCCCGTACAAGGACACCATCAAGGCGCAGTTGGACCCGGCGGTCGTGGTGGAGTGGACCGGGGTCGGCGTGATCGCGCCGGTGATCACCCCGCAGCAGGCGGCCGCGGCCAAGGCCGTGTACGGGCACGACATCCTGGCCTGGGACAACTATCCGGTCAACGACTACGTGACCAACCGGCTGCTGCTCGGCCCCTACGTCGGCCGCAGCCCCGGCCTGACCGGCTCACTGGTCGGCATCACGGCCAATCCGATGATCGAACCGGACGCGTCCAAGATCGCCCTGTTCAACGTCGCCGACTTCACCTGGAACGACACGGCCTACCACCCCAGCGCGTCCTGGCAGGCGAGTCTGCGCGAGTTCGCCGGCTCGGATCCGCAGGCGCAGGCGAGCCTGGATGCGTTCGCCGACCTCGAGTACTACTCCCAGATCGATCCGACGCAGGCCCCCGTGCTGGCCGGCCGGACCGCGTCGTTCTGGTCGGCCTGGGAGTCCGGCCGACCGGATGCCGCGAGCCGGCTCGAGGCGTACCTGAAGGTCATCCAGGACATCCCGTCCGTGCTGAGCACGACACTGCCCACCGAGTTCGCCACCGAGACCCAGCCGTGGCTGGACTCGGCCGGCACCTGGGGCCAGGCCGCGCGGGCGGCGTTGCGGATGCTGGTCGACGAGCGGGCAGGCGACGGCGCGGCGGCGGTGGCCGACCGCGCGCAGGCCAAGGCGCTGATGGCCAAGGCGGGCAGCTTCACCTACGTCGGCCTGAACGGCACGGTGAACGTGACCGTCGGCGACGGCGTGCTCGACAAGTTCATCGACGACGCGCTGACCGAGAACGACCGCTGGCTCGGCCTTGCCGGCCGGCACGTCACCGCGCTCACCTCGATGTCGCCGTACCAGACCAACACCCCGGACAAAATGGTCGACGGCGACGACTCCACCTTCTTCTGGAGCGACGCACCGCCCAACCCCGGCGACTACGTCGGCGTCGATCTCGCCTCGGTGCAAGAGATCTCGCACGTCTCGCTGCACATGTCCAAGCCGACCAGCCCGAACGACTACATCCACTCGGGCGTGCTGGAGTACTCGGCCGACAACGCCAACTGGACCGCCGCTGGCAGCTTCGCCAACACCCCCGACGTCGAGGCCAACCTGGCCGCCGGCACCCAGGCCCGCTACGTCCGGTTCCGCGCAACGCAGATGCAGGTGTACTGGGTGGTGGCCCGCGAATTCACGGTCACCGGCCCGAACAGTGCCCCGCCCACCGTGACCGGCGCCCCGGCCCCCGCGACGGGATCGAGCCTGGCCGCGGCCGCCGACGGTTCGGCCGACACCAGCTACGTCGCGGCCAACGCGCCCGTTGCGGGTGACGCCCTTCAACTCGCGCTGGCCAAGCCGCGCCCGGTGCAGCGAATCCTGGTGGTCGGCACCGGCTCGGCAACGGTGTCAGTCCACACTGTGTCCAACCAAGAGGGCAAAGGCTGGTACGACATCGGCACGCTCCGTCCCGGCTACACCGAACTCCCGGCGAACGATGCGATTATCGACACCATCCGTCTACAGTGGACAGCAGGCAGCGCGGCACCGAACATCGCGGAAGTCGTGCCCTGGTACGCCGATACCCCTACCACCACCCTCACCCTGGCCACGCCGAGCGTGACCGTGCAGGCCGGTGCGAGCACCACCGTCAACGCCTACCTGACCGCGACCCAGCCACGCGACCTGCCCGGTCTGCTCACCGCGTCCGCGCCGGACGGTCTCTCGGTGCGACCGGCCGCGAGCGGGCTCATCCTGCCGAGGGGCGGCCAGCAGACGGTCGCGTTGACCGTGCGCGGCACGTCGGCCGGGACCTACCTGGTGCCGGTCACCTTCCGCGCGCCCGCCGGCGCTGCGGTGACCAGCACGCTGACCGTGCAGGTGCAGGCTCCAGCGTGAAAGGGCAGGCGAGCGTACCGTCGAGCTATGGCAGGTAAGAACAAGGTGGCCAACCGAGTCGCGATGGCCGTCGTCGCCGGATTGGCGGCCGTCGCGGTCGTCACCGAACTGCGGAAACCGCCTGAGGAACGCGAGTGGCACGGCAAGATCGGCGGATTCGTCCCGTATGACCTGCGTCGGCCCACGTTCGCCAAGATGCGCGACCGGGTCTGGGACACCGAAAACCCAAACCTGATCGTGCCGCACGCCTTCGGCATCGGCTGGACCATCAACTTCGGCAGGATCTACAAGCTGGCCAACCCCGCGGACTGACCTCAATGGCCAGTCCGCGAGTGGAGGTCAGGCGGCGACGGCGCGGATGAGGCGGGTTTCGCCGGGGCGCAGGGTCACGCTGTAGGTGCCGCTCACCGTCCCGCCGGACTTCTGCGCCCACAGGTCGGTGGTGGTGGCCCTGCCGCTGCTGATGCCGGCCGATGTCAGCGACACCGAGACCGTGGCCGAACTGCTGGTGCCGGTGTTGAACAGCGCGATCACCACCGCGCCCGAACTCTCCTTCTTGCTGAACACCGCGTCGTTGCCGCTGTTCACGATCCGCTTGGCCGCAACGCCGTCCTGGTCGACGCCGAGCACCGCATCGTTGGTGAGCATGGCCTTGTCGGTGGCGTCGAGGTGGGTGAGGTCGGTGCCGAGCAGCAGCGGCGCGGACGCCATCGACCACAGGGTCAGCGCGGAGCGGCGTTGGTCGGCGGTGATGCCGTCGTTGGTGCCGTTGCCGATCTCGGTGGAGTCCAGGTCGTTCCAGGCCCCCTGCTGCGCGTAGGGCTGCCAGGACGCGGCCGCGTTGAACCGGCTGGACACGTGCGACCAGTTGGTCAGCGGGTAGGACGCGCCGCCGCTGCCGCAGTAGCACTCGACGTCGCCACTGGTGCGCCAACTGTTCGCGTTCTGCTGCCAGGTGCTCGCGTCGGCGATCGGCAGGCTGTTCGACAGCGCGAAGTCGATGGGCCGGCCGGAGTTGCGCAGCGCGGCGGACCACGCGGTCACGTCGGGGATGTCGGCGCTGCCGACGCCGTCGATCTTGAGGTAGTCGACACCCCAGGATGCGAACTGCTGTGCCCACGAGTTGACGAACGCCTGCGCGCCCGGCTTTGCGTAGTCGATCCCATACATGTGTTTGCAGTTGTAGTTCTTCTCGCTGACCGAGGTTTTCGCGATGTCCTTGGCGTGGTCGGAGGTTCCGGCTATCGGCGTGTTGGCCAGTACCGCGTTCTCGGCGATGCCGGGCGTCACGTACAGGCCGAACTTGAGGCCGTCGGCATGCACGTGGTCGGCGACGGCCTTGATGCCGCCGGGGAACTTGGTGGTGTCCGCGACCCAGCGGCCGTTGGCGTCGACCTCGGGACCGTTGCCGTTGCAGGCCATCCAGAAGTCGTCGACGTTGATGTAGACGAAGCCGTGTTGGCTCAGGCCGCTGGCCTTCATGGCGTCGGCCTGCGCGTCGATCGTGGCAGCCGTGGGGTTGTGCCGGATGAAACTCCAGCTGCTCCAACCCATTGCCGGGGTGATGGCCACCCCGTTGTTCTCGGCCTGCGCGGGCGGGGCGAACACGATCACGGCCGCGAGCAAAGCCGCGACCAGGCCGCCGATGCGTAACCGATGGATTCTTGCCGAACTCATGCCGACCTCCACTGAATGCGTCCATGACAACCGCACCAGTGCGCCAGCTGGTTTCCTGAAATGGTCTACACCAATGAAGCGCGGCGGTCAAGGCACCCGGTATTCACAGTTGCCGGACAGGACCAAGACCCGACGAAAGGCCGTATTCTGACCGGCTGCGCACCGCCCATGATCGCAACGCAGCCCCGAAAAGCGGTTACCCCCGCTTCCGCCAGGACAGGATGGATCACCGATGACGACAGGCGTTGACGAGAGCCTCGCGGCACGATGGGCATGGTGGCATGCCGAACGCGAGGAGAAGCTGCGTCAACCACACGGCTGGCTCAGCCTGACCGGACTGCACTGGCTGACCGACGAACCGCAGGAATTCCCGGGCGTGCCCGGATCGTGGCGGGTCAGCGAGGGCCGGGCCGAGGTCACCGCGACCACGGCGGACGGACTCGCCGTGCACGGCAGGAGGTTGAGCGGGACCGACGGCATGACCGTGCCCGACGACGGCGCGACCACCTTCGCGGAGTTCGGCGACATCGCGGTCGAGGTGATCATGCGCAGCGGCCGGTACGCGATCCGGGTGCGTGATCCGCACTCGCCGCTGCGGCAGGGTTTCACCGGCGTGCCGACCTTTCCGGTCAGCGCGGACTGGGTGATCACCGCGCACCTCGACCGATACCCGGTCCCGAGGGACGTGCGGATCGACACCGCGCAGCAGGACCTGACCGGCGTCGAATCCGCCGTCGGCGACGTGCGCTTCACCGCCGGCGGGACGGAGCACTCGCTGGTCGCGTTCGCCGCGGACGACGGCATCACCGTGCTGTTCACGGACGCGACCAGCGGCCGGAGCACCGCGGCATGGCGGGCGCTGTGGGTCGAGGTCGCACCGGAGGAAACCACGGTGCGACTGGACTTCAACCGCGCGGTGAACCTGCCGAGCGCCTTCTCCGACTACGGCACCTGTCCCAAACCGCCTGCCGGCAACGAGTTGAGCATCGCGGTCGAAGCGGGCGAGCAGAACCCGGCCGGACCGCTGGGGTAACGGCGACGGCCGCCGCGCGGCACCAGGGCGCGCGGCGACCGTTGCACCCCCAGCGGAATCACTTCTCGATGGCGATGGTGAAGATCGGGTAACCAGGAGCGATGCGCAGCAGCTCCTCGTCGGAAGCCTTGTCGTCGACGCCGTCGAAGAACGCGTTGACCTCGAACTTCCAGCGCTTGAGGTAGGCCCGCAGGATGGCAGGCTTGGCCTCGTCGGCCAGTTCGGTGGGGGTGAACACCTCGACCCGGCGGCCGACGCGCAGCTGACCGGTGCCGGCGACACGCAGGTTGCGCACCCACTGCGTCTGGCCACGCGGCGCGACAAGGTACTGGGTGCCGTCGATGGTGAGCAGGTTGACCGGGGTGGAGCGCAGCTCGCCGCTCTTGCGGCCCCGCACGTACAGCACCCTGCTGCCCAGG
This sequence comes from Pseudonocardiaceae bacterium, assembly GCA_036500685.1. Taxonomy (GTDB): domain Bacteria; phylum Actinomycetota; class Actinomycetes; order Mycobacteriales; family Pseudonocardiaceae; genus CAJCJE01. The sequence continues at coordinate 8,439 of DASYBO010000087.1, forward strand.
ATGCTGACGCCGAGCTTGGTCAGCGCGGCGACGGCGCGGTTGAAGACCGCGCCGTCGGACTTGGGGGCCAGGTAACGGGTCTCGGCGGCGTGCGTGCTCATGATCGGCTCCTTGAGGTCTTTGGGAGAGCACCGCTCTCGTCGTTGTTCAGTGAACACTTCTGGCCGAATCATGTCAAGATCACCGCTCTCTTATTTGTGCATCGCTCTCCCGACTGGCACACTGAGCCTCATGGAGACCACGCCGACACACGCCGGTCGCACCGCGCGCGACCGCGCCCGCGCCGAGCTGACCAGGGAAATCAAGGACGAGGCGCGCCGCCAGCTTGCGGTCGGCGAACTCTCCCTGCGCGCGGTGTCCAGAGCACTCGGCATGGTGTCCTCCGCGCTCTACCGCTACTTCCCCAGCCGCGACGACCTGCTCACCGCGCTGATCGTCGACGCGTACAACTCGCTCGGCGACGCGGTGAGCGCGGCCGATCCGGGCCAGGACACGGCACCGCGAACGCGCTGGCGCGTGGTGTGCGGCAGGGTGCGGGAGTGGGCACAGGCCAACCGGCACGAGTACGCGCTGATCTACGGCTCGCCGATCCCCGGCTACCAGGCGCCGCAGACCACGGTCCTGCCCGGCACACGGGTGCCGCTGCTGCTGGTCGGGATCGTCGCCGACGGCTGGCGCACCGGCGAGATGACCGAACCGGCCGACGTGCCTGCCTTGCCGCCGGAACTGGCCGAGGAACTGGGCCTGCTCGGCGCGTCGATCGAGGTCGACCTGCCGCCGCTGGTACTGGCCCGCCTACTGACCGCCTGGATGCAGCTGTTCGGCATGGTGAGCTTCGAACTTTTCGGTCAATTGGTGGGTGCGGTGGACCCGACCGGGTACTTCTTCGACTACACGGTCGACCAGATGGCCGACTTCGTCGGCTTGCCCCGGCAGAATCAGGGCTGACCCACCGGCCCGACCGCAGGAGTACGCATAGGAGAAAACACCCAGAACACGTAGTCCTGTTAGTAATTTTCCTACTCTGGCGAGAATTGGGTTACCGTTGTTGACCGTAGCTGGATCTTCACGGGAACGGTGCCCCGGTCCGCAACGTCCTTGTTGTTGGCGGGGCACACCAGTCGGGGAACGTCTCGCGAGGAGGGCCTGTTGAGAAACACCGTCTTTCAGCACTGGTTCCGTTGGCTGGCCTCGGCCACGGCCGCGCTGCTGACCTTCGGCATCGCTCCACACACGGCGGCGCCGAGCACAACACCGACGCCTGTCAGCGCACAAAGCTTGACGCCGCAACAGTTAGCCGGCCAGCGCGTCATCTACTCCTATACCGGGCTCACCCCGCCGAGCACCCTGATCCAGCGGATCAAGGCGGGTGAGGCGGCGGGCGTGATCTTCTTCGGCGACAACATCTCCAACGACGTCCAGATCTCCTCGGTCATCCAGCAACTCGACCAGGCCAACGCGCAGAGCCCGGTCAAGCAACCGCTGCTGCTGATGACCGACCAGGAGGGCGGCGAGGTACGCAGGCTGCCCGGCGAGCCGACCCAGTCGGAGAAGACGATCGGCGCTTCGGGCAATCCGAGCGGCGAGGCGGCCACCGCGGGCAAGGACGCGGGCCAGAACCTGGCCAGCGTCGGCATGAACCTCAACCTGGCACCCGTGCTGGACGTCTTCCGCACTCCCGGTGACTTCGACGACCAGTACCAGCGCTCCTACAGCAGCGACCCGAACGTCGCCGCCGAGGCAGGGCGCGCGTTCGTCACCGCGCAGCAGCAGACCGGCGTCGCCGCGACGGTGAAGCACTTCCCTGGCCTGGGGGCGGCAACGGCCAGCCAGAACACCGACGCGCAACCGGTGACGCTCAACGTGTCCCAGTCGGACCTGCGCAACATCGACGAACTGCCCTACTCCTCGGCGATCTCGGCCGGGGTGAAGCTGGTGATGGTCTCCTGGGCGGTCTATCCCGCGCTCGACCCGACCTACCCGGCCGGGTTGTCGTCGACGATCGTTCAGGGCGAACTGCGCAACCGGCTCGGCTTCACGGGCGTGACCATCACCGACGCACTGGAAGCCGGCGCGCTGAAGAACTTCGGCTCCGACTCGCAGCGCGGCGTTGCCTCGGCCTCGGCCGGCATGGACCTGATCATGTGTGCGTCCGGTCAGGTCAGCCAGGGTGACAACGTGGAGAACGGTCTGGCGGCGGCCTTGGCCAACGGCCAGCTCGGCTCCGCCGCGTTCAACGCGTCCGTCAATCGGATCGCGGCCCTGCGCAACAGTTTGTAGCACTGAACCCGGCGGCCGGTCAGCGGAACGCGCCACTGTAGGCGTTGAGCGCCGGCTGGCCGCCGAGGTGCGCGTAGAGCACGTTCGACTCGCGCGGGATGCTGCCGTCGCGGACCAGATCGATCAAGCCTGCCATGGACTTGCCCTCGTAGACCGGATCCAGGATGACGCCCTCCAGCGAACCGACCAGCCGGATCGCGTCCACTGTGGACTGAACCGGGATGCCGTAGCGGTCGCCTGCCCAGCCGGGCAGCACGGTGATCTCCTCGTCGGACAGCTCCCGGCCGAGGCCGATCAGCTCAGCGGTGGACCTGGCGATCTTGGCCACCTGGGCGCGGGTCTCGTCGATCTTGGCCGACCCGTCGATGCCCAGCACCCGGCGCGGCCGGTCCTGACCGGCGAAGCCGGCGATCATGCCCGCCTGGGTACTGCCGGTCACGCTGCACACCACGATGGTGTCGAAGAAGACGCCGAGCTCCCGTTCCTGGATCGCGACCTCCTCGGCCCAGTTGGCGAACCCGAGGCCGCCGAGCGGATGGTCGGACGCACCGGCCGGGATCGGGTACGGCGTGCCGCCGACCGCGCGCACCTCGTCGATCGCGGTCTGCCAACTGTCCTTCAGGCCGATGCCGAAGCCTGCATCCACCAGGCGGACGTCCGCGCCCATCAGGCGGGACAGCAGGATGTTGCCGACCTTGTCGTTCACGGCGTCCGGCCAGTCGACCCAACTCTCCTGCACCAGCACGGCCTTCAGCCCGAGTTTGGCGGCGACCGCCGCGACCTGCCTTGTGTGGTTGGACTGCACGCCGCCGATGGTCACCAGGGTGTCCGCGCCCTGCTTGAGCGCGTCCGGCACCAGGTACTCCAGCTTGCGGGTCTTGTTGCCGCCGAAGGCGAGGCCGCTGTTGCAGTCCTCCCGTTTCGCCCAGACCCGCGCGCCACCAAGAGTTGTGGTCAGCCGGTCCAGCGGATGGATCGGACTCGGGCCGAACAGCAGCGGGTAGCGGTCGAAGTCGGTGAGCGTCATCGGGTCTCCTTGAGGACGGGGGTGAGGGTGAGCCAGTTCGCGCGGGCCAGGGCAGCGGCGGCATCCGCGTCGCCCGCCGCGCAGAGTTCGATGATGCGAGCGTGCTGGGCGATGGAGTCGCGCCCGGACAGCGAGCCGAACCGCAGCCGCTCCACCCGGCGCAGCACCGGGGTGAACTGGTCGAGCACGCTGCGCACCGCGTGATTGGCGCACACGTCGACCGCGACCGCGTGGAACGCGTCGTCGGCGGCAAGGGCGGCGTCCACGTCGATCCGGTGCAGCGCCTCGGCGAAGCGATCGTTGGCCGCGCGCATGGCCTCGATGTCGGCGGGACCGAGATCGGGCACGGCCTCGCGGACCGCGAGTTCGTGCATGGCCGCGACCACCGACTGGGCCTCGTGCACGGCGCGCACGTCGACCGGGCTGACCATGGTGTGCCGGCCGGGCTTGGTCTGCACGAGGCCCGCGCGTTCGAGCCGGGCCAGGGCCTCCCTGATCGGGGTGCGGCTGACCCCGAGCCACGTGCTCAGTTCCGGATCGTTGAGCCGCTCCCCCGGCGCCAGCGTGCCGTCCACGATCGCGTCCCGGATCGCGCGGTACGCGTCGTCGCGCAGCAGCGATCGACTGACTAGGCCTTGAGCACCCGGGACCGGCATGCAATATATTGCACATCGCCGACCCCGGACTAGTCAAGCTCGCACACAGAAAAAGGCGGCGTGGCCTGAGATGGCCACGCCGCCCGAATCGTCCCGAAGCTCAGCCGCCGCCGCGCGCCGCGCCGCCGCCTGCACCGCCACCACCGCCGCCTGCGAAGCCGCCACCGGCGATGCGGACCGCGCCGCCGCCGCCCGCGCCGCCGAGGCCGCCTCGGGTGTTGGTGGTGCCCGCGGTGGGCAGCGCGGTGTTCAGGTCGGCCAGCACCACCTGGTCGCCGGCTTTGAGGCCGTTGGTGATCTGGGTGAGGTCCGCGCCCTGCACGCCGACCGAAACCCTTGTCAGCGTTGGCGTTCCGTTGACCTGCGTGGTGACGAAGCTGAACGCGCCAACACTGTGCACCGCGGAGGTCGGCACGGTCACCGCGGCGTTCACCGTGTTCAGGGTGATGGCCACGGACGCGGTCGCGCCCGCGAACAGCCGCTGGGCCGAGTTGCCGAGCGAGATCGTCACCGGGTAGCTCGCGGTGCCGCTGGACGTCGTGCTGGCCAGCGCGCCGATCGCGCTGACCCGGCCGCTGATCGGCGTCGTCGAACCGTCCGGGGCGACGCTCACCGACTGGCCCGGCTTGACCTGACCGACCTGGCTGTCGCTGACCGCGGTGGTCACCTCGTCCTCGCCGGGGCCGACGATCACGATGTGCGCGGTGGTCGAGTTGGCCGAGGTGTTCTGGCCCTGGGTCAGGTCGACCTCGGCGACCGTGCCGGAGATCGGGCTGAGCAGGGTCGCGGCGGCCATGTTCTGCTGGGCCTCGGCCAGTTGCGCGTTGGCCGCGTCGGTCGCCGCCTGGTCGGCGGCGATCTGGTCGGCCGAGGCCGGCGCGCTGCTGGTACTCGAACGGCTGCTGGACGAGGGAGTCGACGCCTGCGGGGTGGTGCCGGTGCTGGCGTGCGCAGTGGTCGAGGTGGAACCCGTTGCGGCGCCGACCGCCGCGGTCGCGGCGCTCAGCGCGGTGGACAGCGTTGACTCCGCGCTGGACAGCGCGTGTTCGTCGGTGGAGGCCTTGCTCTCGTCGTTGAGCACGGTCTGCATCAGCTGCTGGCAGCTGTCGATCACGTTGGTGCTCGGCGGCTGCGGTGTCGTGGTCGGCGTCGAGGTGGACCTGGACGTCGTCGTCGGCGGGGTGTTGCCGAGGGTTTTCAGGTAGGCGATGACCTGCGGGCAGTCCGCGTTCGCGTTCTGGTCGGATGCCACGTCCGCGCCGACCAGGGTCAGGTCGGAGTCGACCTGCTTCTGCGCGGCGAGCACCGCGTTCTGGCCGGTGGTCAGGCTCTTGGCCAGCGCGGCCAGTTTCTGTGTCGCCGCCGAGTTGTTGGTGCTGGGCTGGCTGCTGGAACTGGTGCTCGGGCTCTTCGTGGTGGTCGAGGTGGTGACCACGTTCTGGCTGGCCTGGTCGCTGGCAACCCTGGCCTCTGCAGTGGCCACAGTGGACTGTGCTGAGCTGACCGACGCGGCGAGGCTGGTGATGTTCAACGCGGCCAGGGTCTGGCCCGCGGTGACCTGCTGGCCCTGCTGCACGCTGACCGACGCGACCTGGCCCGAGACCGGAAAGCCAACCGTGGCCTCGGAAACCGGCTCGATGGTGCCGGTCGTTGCGAACGTCGCGGTGACCTTCGCCGGGCCTGCCACCGCGGTGCGATAGGTGTCCGAAGAGGACCGGGTGGCCGCGAAGGCGCCGATGCCGCCGCCGAGTACGACGACAACGACGCCGATGATGATCAGCGCGCGGCGGGTCGGCCGCCAGCCGCCGCGGTTACGACGCTCAGCCATTGCTGCCGCCCGCTCCGCCACCGCGCCGGCCGAAGCCGGTGCTGCAGCCGTTCGGGCCGGGCTTGCTGATGCCGATCGTCTTCGCGGTGACCGCGCCGGTGTCGTCGGTCGCGCCGACGGCTGCGATGCAGTCGCCGACCGCGAGCGCGCTGGACGTCGCGCTCTCCACCTTGCTGTAGGTGGTGGAGGAGTCGACCGTGACCGTGGTGTCGGTCGCGGCGTTCTGGCCGCGCGCGGCGCTGTGCACGGTGAACCCGGTCGCGCTGACCGCGGTGACCGAGCCGAACGCGAACCCGCTGCCTCGGCCCGGACCGTTGGTGCCGCTGGGTCGGGGCGAGCCCGAGGGCCGAGTCGAACCCGAGGGTGGGGTACCGCCGCCACGACCGCCGCCGAAGCCGCCCGCGGTGCAGCCGTTCGCGCCGGGCTGGCTGATGGTGACCGTGCGCGCGGTGATCGGCGTGCCAGGGGCCGGCCTGCTGCTGCCGGTCGCGGTGCTGGCCACGGTCACGCAGGAACCGCTGGTCACATCGGCGAGGGTGCCGCTGACCGTGTCGGAGAACGTGGTCGCGGAACTGAAGTTCACCGTGACCTGGCCGGTGCTCGGGTTCTGCACCTCAAGGCTGGTCGCGCTGACCGAGGCGGCGGTGCCGAACGCGCCGGGCGGCGTCTGCGGACCGGACGCGCGCGACGTCGGCGGTGCTGCGGTGTTCGAACTCGCGGCCGGCGTAGTGGAACCGCCGCAGGCGATCAGACCGACCGCGAGCGCACCGGCGATCAGCGCAAGGCCCGATCGCGCCCCGACCTGGCGGTACCGCCGTCGGGTCGAGGGTTGACTGGATTGCTGAGCGGGCATGGAGGTGCTCCCGGTTGAGTGATGGGTTATTCCCAATGGTTATTCACTGCGGAGGGCGTCGATGGGGGCCAACCGCGCGGCTCGGCTGGCCGGATACACGCCGAAGGCGAGGCCGATGCAGATCGAGATGACGATCGCGCCGATGGTCGCGGTGGGGGAAATGATGATGGTGGTGGAGATCAGGTGCGGCAGCACGATCGCGCCCACGACGCCGAGCAGCACGCCGAGCAGGCCGCCGGCCAGACCGAGAATGCCGGCCTCGACCATGAACTGGCGGCGGATCGCGGCCGGATTGGCGCCGATCGCCTTGCGCAGACCGATTTCCCTGATCCGCTCGGTGACCGAGACCAACATGATGTTCATGACGCCGATGCCGCCGACCAGCAGGGAGATCGCGGCGATGCCGGCAAGCAGCACGGTGAGTGTCTTGTCGACCGAGGTGGCGGTGGACAGCAGCGATTCCTGGCTGGTGATGGTGAAGTCGGCGCCGGTCGGGGTGGTGATGTGGTGCAGGTTCAGCAGTTCCTGGTCGGCCTCCTGGTAGGCGGCCGACAGCGTGTTCGAGGACGTCGCCTCAAGGTAGATGTCCTGCACCGCGGTGCGGGTGGTGCCGCCGAAGAGGCGGTCGGCAGCGGTGGACATCGGCACGACGGCCTGGTCGTCCTGGTTCTGCGCTGCCGACGAACCGGCCGAGTTGAGCACGCCGATCACGGTGAACGGCGTGCTGCCGATGGTGACCTGCCGGCCGACCGGATCGGCGCCGCCGAACAGTTCCTGCGCGGTGGTCGGACCGAGCACGGTGACCGCGGCCTCGCTGGTGTTGTCGGCGTTGGTGATGAACCGGCCCTCGGCGAGGGTGCGGGCCCGGACGGACAACCAGTCCGGCGTGGTGCCGACCACCGAGGTGGTCCAGTTGGTCGCGCCGACCGCGAGCGCGGTGGAGCGACTTGTGGTCGGGGCGACCGCGGCCACGTCCGGGGCGACCTGGTGCCCGGACAAGGCATCCGCGTCGTTGACGGTGAGCGTGGACGCTGAGCCGAGACCGCCGCGCACGCCCGAAGTGGTGCTGCTGCCAGGGGAGACCACGAGCAGGTTGGTGCCAAGCGAGTTGATCTCGGAGGTGACCGTCGCCGCAGCACCCTCACCGAGGCCGACGGTCAGGATGACCGCGGCGATACCGATCAGGATGCCGAGCATGGTCAACCCGGAGCGCAGCCGGTGCGACCGGATCGCGTCCAGGCTGGTGCGCAGCGTTTCCAACCAACTCACGAAAGGACTCCGGTCAGCTTCTGGGTGTCGGACTCGATCAGCCCGTCGCGCAACCGCACGACGCGGTCGGCGTGGGCGGCGACGTCTTCCTCATGGGTGATCAGGACGATGGTGTGCCCGGCCGCGTGCAGTTCACCGAACACCTCGAGCACATCGGCGGTGGCCTTGCTGTCCAACGCGCCGGTCGGTTCGTCGGCCAGGATCATGGCGGGCCGGTTGACCAGGGCGCGGGCCAGCGCGACCCTGGACTGCTGGCCGCCGGAGAGCTCGGTCGGCCGGTGCTGGACGCGGTCGCCGAGGCCGACCCTGGTCAGCACCTCGATCGCCCGAGTCTTGCGCTCGCCCCGTTCGATGCCCGAATAGCACAGCGGCAGTTCCACGTTGCGCCAAGCTGTCAGCGAGGTCAGCAGGTTGAACTGCTGGAACACGAAACCGATGCGCTGGTTGCGGATGACCGCGAGCTCGGTCTCGGTCAGGTTGCTGACGTCCTGGCCTGCCAACAGATAGCTGCCGGTGGTGAGGACGTCGAGGCAACCGAGGATGTGCATGAGCGTGGACTTGCCGGACCCGGACGGGCCCATGATCGCCACGTACTCGCCGAGTTCGATGCGCAGTGAAACCCCGCGCAGCGCTTCGACTTCCAGCGATCCGTTGCGGTAGACCTTGCGCAGGTCGGTGATGTCGATGACCGGGCCAAACCGCTGCGGCGGCACTGAGGGCATCGGTGCGGTGATGTCGGAGGTCATGCCTCAGCCACCCGTCCCAGCGGGAACCTTGCCGCCACCGCCACCGCCACCGCCGCCGCCGCCGAACCCACCGCCACCACCGAAGCCGCCACCTCCGCCGCCGCCGAACCCGCCACCACCGAAGCCACCGCCACCGCCACCGAAGCGACCGGTGCCGCCCGTGCCGCCGCTGGTGCCGGTGCGGGCCGGCGCTGCCGGGATCTGCACCTGCTGGCCCGCGGTGAGGCCGGTGAGCACCTGGGTGCTGCCACCCTGGCTCATGCCGAGCGTGACGGTCTGCGTCGTGGTTCCGTTGCCGGACTTCACGTAGACGACGGATTTGCCGTTGACGTAGTGGATGGCCGAACTGTCCACGGTGAGC
>DASYBO010000088.1:0-12938 GCA_036500685.1 Pseudonocardiaceae bacterium
AGCGCCGCGGTGAGCGCCGACCTCATCCGCCGGCTGGTCAACTGGGCCGGGCACGAGCCGACCCTCGACAATCGAACCGGCTGATTCCCCGCGACACGTGGGGGAGGAGAGTAATTGTCCATCCTGGACATTGCGGGCGGCTCACGTGCGTGTCCGTCAGATTCTTCACGCATTAGCGGATGTCGAACAGTCGGAGCGTGAATTCTCATCGTCATGGTCGGCAGGGGAGGCGTAATCGCTTGTCCTTGCGGGGTTCTGCGGTCACGCGTCAGCAAGCTTCTCCACGACTGGCCCGGTCGCGCTCGACCAGAAGTGAGCGAATCCGCACGCCGGCCGGTCGCCAACCACCTCGACCGGGAGAGTCGCTTGTGGACGGCCACGGCTGGGCTCCGGACAAGTCGAACGTGTCCGGCTGAGATCAGATGCGTGCTGGGCCTTGGTCGATCCGCCGCTGGATCGGTTCGGCGCAGTAGAGCCGCTCGTCCCACGGCATGCATCCATTCCACCAGGTGACCCGGCATCAGCCAGCGGACTCACCAGATCCCAGCCGAGCGTGCCCGGCTGGCTCGCGCCACCGAGGACGATGTCGAACGGCTGGTCCGTGAGCCGGTTCTCCGCCCTGCGATCGCGCAGGAACCGCACCAGTTCGGAGACGTCGTCCACCACGCGGTCGCGCCTGCACCATGCCGCTGGTGTCCGGGATGGCCCCGTCCCAGCGCTCAGCCCTCCGCATAACACGCCTGGTCTGATGTCGCAGCTTCGTCGAACATCTGTTCAGCGCCGCACGCGCGACTTTCACCTTCGTCACATCTCGGCTGAGCGCGTCCCGAGTCGTGTTGTGAGAAGCTTCGTCGTACCGCGTCTGCGGGTTACGGCAAGGATGAGGGAAGATGGCCAAGAAGCCGGAGAACTGCTCCGGTCCGCCAGAGCCTATCGTGCGATCCGACTATGGCAAGTATGACGCTCTCTCGGATGTACTCCAGACGATCCACCTGCGGGGTGGCGAGGTGGCTTACGTTGCCTGTGCCGACTTCGGGCAGCGGCATGAGCATCCTCGCGGTGCGCGGCTGGTGCACATTGTCGAACACGGTGGCGCCCGCGTGGAGATCGCCGATGAGAAGCCGGTCGACCTGACGGCCGGCGACCTGGTGTTGCTGGCGCGAGGAGAGACTCATGTGGTTCGAGGCGAGCCCTATTCGGCCTGGGTGACAGGCGAATTCCTGGCAGATATTCTCATGGCCAATCCTCTGCTCAGTACCCTGCCGTCGATGATCGTCGTTCGGGGCGAGGCCGAGGAGACCCGATGGCTTCCACTGAGCCTGAGCTTGATACTCGCCGAGGTTAATCAGCCTCGCCCAGGGTCGCGTGTGATGATCTCACGCTTACTCGACTTGCTGTTCATCCGTGCCCTTCGGTTCTGGGCCGATTCCGGGGAGCACGCGAATCCAGGCTGGTTGACCGCGGCCATGGATCCGGGCCTGGGAAAGGTACTGACCGCAATTCATCGGTCGCCCGAACGTGATTGGTCTATCGACGAGTTGGCGCGGCTGTCTGCGTTGTCCAGGTCGGCATTCGCAACTCGGTTCTCCGCGCTGCTCGGTGAACCACCTGGGACGTATGTCCTACGACAGCGACTTGAGCACGCGGCGCGCCTACTGCTGTCCACGTCAGAACCTGTCGGTCGGATCGCAGTCAGTATCGGCTACACGGAGGCTGCGTTCAGCCGTGCGTTCGCCAGGGCCTACGGCGAAGCGCCCCGTGCGTGGCGAGCAGCACGTACTGCTGCTCCGTGGCGGTCATGATCGCCCGTGACGGCGCGTCGGTCAAACGGCATAGGCGCGGGTGTTCGGCAAAGTTCTGAGGCGGCTTGGATAAGTTTTGTCCTTAGCGCATGTCATAGGCTGCGTGCGAGATGCGCAGCGCTGGCGCGCTCATTCCCCCATTGATCGCGGAGGCGAAACGTCATGTCCATCAGGCCGACCATAGTGCTCGTGCACGGCTTCTGGGGCGGTGCTGCCCATTGGGCAAAAGCCATTGTCGACCTGCACAAGCGAGGCTTCGAGTCGATCAAAGCTGTCGAGAATCCGTTGACTTCGCTCGCGGACGACGTCAGCCGGACCCAGCAAATGATCAAGCAGGTGGACGGCCCTGTCCTGCTCGTCGGTCACTCGTACGGCGGCGCTGTCATCACGGAGGCCGGCGACCTGCCCAACGTCGCCGGGCTGGTCTACGTTGCAGCGTTCGCGCCAGGTGAAGGGGAAAGTGTGGCAACGATCGGCGAAGCACGACCGGCAGCCGCGCAGCAGAACATCGCACCCGACCGCGACGGCTACCTGTGGATCAAGCCGGACAAGTTTCAGGAGAGCTTCTGCCAAGACTTGCCAGACGATGAAGCACTCGTGATGGCCGTGACCCAGAAGGCTCCGGTCGCGTCTACAGCCGGCGACCGGATCTCCGTTCCCGCGTGGAAGACCCGTCCAGCGTGGTATCAGATCTCAAGTGAGGACAGGATGATTCATCCGGACAGCCAGCGAGCGATGGCTTCCCGGATGAACCCGCGTAAGGTGATCGAACTCGCATCGAGCCACGCCTCACTGGCCTCGCATGCGACGGCAGTCACGGACCTTATTGAAGAGGCTGCCAGCGAACTCGCCGAGTAGCGGGACCGCATGGTCCGGCAGGCGCTCCGTGGAAGTAGCTGATTGACCAGAAGGGGAACGGGACATGATCCCACCCCGTGACCAGAGCATGATCCCCTTGTAGTCCGATGGAGCGGGGCCCGACGCCGAAACGTCGGCAAAGCCCTGATACCACACACCGACAGCGCGCTCGGCCAACACGCTCTCATGCCGCATGCCTGCTCGATGGTGCGCCGTGCCGTGGTGGTTGTCGTGAGCATAGGTGCGTCTACACCTAAGTGATGATTCGATCAGTGTTGTGATCGAGTAGTGTGACAGGCGTGGCGGCTAGGACGGAGTCGATATCTCGGCTGGAGCGGCGCAAGGAGCAGACGCGGCGGAAACTGATCGGCGCCGCGCGCGCGATGCTGGCCGCGGACACCGCGCACACCGCCAGCATCCAGGAGATCACCGAGGCCGCTGATGTCGGCTTCGGCTCCTTCTACAACCACTTCACCAGCAAGACCGAACTGTTCCAGGCGGCGGTCGAGGACGTGCTGGAGGAGACCGGGCAGTGGCTCGACCGGCTGGGCACGGACGCCGACGACCCCGCACTGACCTTCGCGCGCTCGATCCGGCTCGCCGTCCGGATCAGCCGGGCCCGGCCGGAAGTCGCCCAGGTTCTGGTGCGACACGGACTGTCCTACATGGACTCCGATCGCGGCCTGGCGCCACGGGCCCTTCGGGATATCACCCACGGGATCGCGACCGGCCGGTTCCAGGTCGACAATCCGCGCCTGGCCCTGGCCGCGGTGACCGGGTCGCTGCTGGCCGCGCTGCACGTGTTCCTCACCGACGCCGACCAGCTCGATGAGGCCGCCTGCGACCAACTCGCCGAGCAACTGCTGCGGATGCTCGGCGTGCCGGCCGGGGAAGCACGGGAGTTGGCCACCGCATCCTTGCCCGAGCTGGACGCGGGACCGGTCGACCAGTCCGGGGAATGATCACACCCAGCCGGCCAGCCGCGGTCAGGGCAGTGGGATGGTGACCTCGATGCCCGGCTCGACCCGTGTGCCGGCGCTGTTGAGCAGTCCGGCAAGCATGGCGTACTGACCGGCCAGCATGACGGCCTCGATGGCACCGGTCGTGCCGTACCGCGCGGACAGGCCGGTCCACTGCTCGTCGGTGAGCTTGTGCGCCAGCAACAGGTCATCCACAACGGACAGAAGCTCGCCGTCGCCGGCCGGCCAGCCGTCGAGTTCGGCCGTGGTGATACGGCGGATTTCCGGATCGGTAACCCCGCATTCCAGGCCGATCCTGGTGTGGTGCGCCCATTCGTAATCACTGCGACACCGCCAGGAGGTGCGCAGGATGATGAGTTCCCGGTCCCGCGCCGGGAGAACCCCGTCGGCGATGAAACCGATGCCGAACGGCTGGTAACGCTGGGCGAGCGCCGGGTGGTGCAGCAGCGTCAGGCTGACGTTGACCGCACCACCGGTCAGGTTCCCGACATAGGCGGTCGGATCGGGAACTCCCTCCGGGAACAGGAGGTCTTCGTTGATTCGGTCAGCGTGCGCGAGAGGCATGGCTTTTCCCTCCACAGTGGATAGTTCTTCAGCTGTCGGCGCGGACCGCGGTGGGCCAGGGCAGCGCCTGCGTGGGCCGACCGGCCGATCCGGTGCTCAACACCGTGCCGTCCGGGCGGACGATGGCGGCGCACGCTCGGCCGCGGGCCAACCACCCGTGTAGGTCGCTGCCTGGTGTGACCTGGACGACCACGACCCCGCGCCGTTCCAGTTCGGCCCGTTGCGCGGCGGCCGGTTCGGTAGCGGTGACGAGCGCGAACCGGCCCGCGGCCACGTCGTCGAACCGGCGACCGTCGCCGAGCGGCGCGTTCGAGCACAGCGTGCCGGCCAGGCCGCGGCGCAGGCGCGGTCGCCGCACCAGAGCGGACCGGCACAGCGCGGGTGTTCTGCTGTCCATCGCCCGCGCGGAGAGTCCGGGCAGCAGATGCATCCGCGGCGCGATCACGCGGCGCACCAGATTGCCCGTTTCACCGCCTCCGGTCATCGCGAATCCCATCAGCTTGGCCAGCCGAATCATGGCTCGGACGTGTGGTCCGCGTTCGGCCTGGTAGGTGTCGAGCAGCGGCTCGGGCAGGGTCCGGTCGAGCACACCAGCGAGTTTCCAGGCCAGATTGAGCGCGTCGCGCAGCCCGGCGCCCATGCCCTGACCGATGAACGGCGGGGTGAGATGGGCGGCGTCGCCGAGCAGGAACACCCGGCGGTCGCGCCACCGGTCGGCGACCTGCGCGCGGAAGGTGTAGTCCGTGATGCGGACGATCTCCAGGTGGTCGACCGGGACGTGCTTGGTCCACGGCGAGATCAGCGTGTGCAGCCGGCGCGGGTCCCGATAGTCATCCGCGGTTTCCCCCGGCAGTAGCTGGAACTCCCAGCGGTAGCGGGTCTTTCCGACCCGCATGTAGGTGCCCGCGCGGACCGGGTCGCACAACTGGTGCACGCCTTCCCACTCGGCGAACTCGGCCGTGGTGGCCACGTCGACCACCAGCCAGCGCTGGCTGAACTTCAGGTCCCGCATGGTCGATCCGATCCACGACCGGACCGCACTGTTGGCGCCGTCACAGCCAAGCACGTACCGCGCGCGCATCGACTCGCGCCGACCGGTGCTGGTGTCGGTGACGTCGACGGAGACACCGTCGGCGTCCTGCGTGAGCCTGGTGACCTCGGCTCCGCCCCGGCGCACGACGCTGCCGTAGCGCTGGAGGTTCGCGCGCAGCAACGCCTCCAGTTCGGGCTGGTCGAACAAGGCTTCCTGGGGATAACCGTGCCGGGCGACGCCGTCGCGGCGGAACTCGGCCAGCACCCGCATGCTCCGGTCCACCAGCCGAAGCCCGTGGCACGGCCAGGAGATCCCGGCGAACTCCTCGGCGACCCCGAGACGCCCGAGGATCCGGTGGACCTCGTCGTCGAGCGCGACCGCCCGGGGTTGCGGATAGATCGACTCCCACCGGTCGAGTACCAGACAGTCGACGCCGTACTGGCCCAGCAGCGTCGCCGCGGCGAGCCCGGTCGGCCCGGAACCGACGACGAGGACCGGGATGGTTGTCCCGCTCATTGGGCGTGCCTGACCGTCGTACGCTGCCGGCCTAGGTCGATCGCGCCGTCGTCGGTCGCGATGGCGGCCTCGATGACGTCACCGTCCCGCAGGTACTTCGGGTTACGGGCCTGGCCGCGGAAGAACAGCTTCCACTTGACCGCGGGTGGCAGGAACGAGGCGATGATCTCGGCCGCCTTCGGCGGCGCGCTCAGCGCGGTGCCGACGGGGGTGCCGGTCAGCACCAGGTCGCCTGGCTCAAGTCGCTGGAAGCGGGTCAGTGCCTGCATTGCCTGGATCGGTTGGTAGATCATGTCGGCGGCGGTCATGTTCTGCCGGACCTCGCCGTTGACCCACAGCCGCAGCCGCAGATCCGTGAACCGCTTGAGGTCGTCACCGTCCAGCAACACCAGCGCGGGGCCGACCGGCGTGAAGCTCGGGTAGGACTTGGCTTCGTAGAACTGGGTCTGGGGCAGCTGGACGTCCCGCGCGGAGACGTCGTTGGTGACCACCAGACCGGCGACGTAGTCGGCGAGGTTGTCTTTCGTGATCGTGGTGCCGACGGGCACGTCGCGACCGATCACCAGGCCGATCTCCACCTCGTAGTCCAGCAGTCGCACGTGGTCGGGCCGGACCACGTTGTCGAACGGGCCGCTGACCGAGCCGGACGCCTTGCGGAAGAAGGTCAGCGGGACGGTCTCGGGATTGCCGCCGGTGTCCATGACGTGCGAGACGAAGTTGGTCATCTGGGCGACCACCCGGCAGGGCGTGGTGACCGGGGACACCAGGTCGAGATCGTCGACCGGAACCGGGTCACCGGTGGCGCTGGCCAGTTCGACGGCCTTTCGGTCGACCAGCAGTTCGCCGGTGGTGGCGGCGTCCGTGTCGACCCGGACGGCCCCGGCGCCGGTGAGCACCCACCAGGAGTCGGCGGTGCGCAGAATCGAAGTGCTCATGAGGTGGCTACCTTCAGCAGGCCGCGCAGGCGGGTGAGGTCGAATTCGTTGTCCGCCCGCAGCGCGCTGACGGCGGCACCCAGTTCGCGTAGTGCGTCGCGACCCGGTTTGGTGCCGAGGAAGTCCTTGGTCGCGGGCGGACCCCACTGGGCCAGGCCGGAGCCGCTCATCGGCGCCCAGCCGGGGCTGAGGGTGCAGTCGAACAGATCCCCGTCGCTGAAGTGCTCGACCAGGAATCCGTCCGGGTCGCGCCAGTAGTCGAAGATCTGGCTGCCCTGGATGTGCCGGCCGATGCCCCAGGACCGGTGGTAACCGCGTTCTAGCAGGTACTCGCCGCCGGCGGCCAGCGAGTCGAGGTCCGGGACCTGGTAGGCCGAGTGCACGTAGCGGTTGGACGGGCCGAGGGTCAGCGCGAGCGTGTGGTGGTCGGTGGGCGTGCCGCCGCGGTCGCAGCGGATGAAGCTCATCACCGGGCCGAGTTCGCGCTGGCCCGGGTAGTAGAGGAAGTCGCTGACGATCAGGCCCAGGTGATCGAGGTACCAGTTCAACGTCTCGACGTACTTGGTCGTCTGCAACACGACGTGGCCGAGCCGCCGCACCGGGACCGGCTGCCGCGGCGTCCGCTGGGTGGCGTTCACCCGGGCGACGTCGTGCCCGAAGTTGAACGTCAGCGGCGTCGGCGCGGGCAGCGCCGCGAGTTCGTGCGTGCCGGAGACCACTCGCACCCGAGCCCCGCTCGGGTCGACCAGGTCGGCGGTGACGCCGCCGAGGGTCTCCGGCAGGTGGGTGACCGGCCGGCCGGTCGCGTTCGCCAGTAGCACCACGTCCTGCGGGCTGGCCGCGACGAACGCCGGTCCAATGAACCGCGACCGGGGACCGCGACGAATGATCACGCAGGGTGAACCCGGGTCGGTGCCACGCAGGTGGACCTCGTCGGGCGTGCGCAGGGCGGTGGTGAAGCCGAAGGCGTGCGCGAACACCTCGGCCCGGTCCAGGTCGGGCTTCTGAAACTCCAGCCAGGCCAGGTCATGGACCTTGATGAGCGGGTTGCGCGCGCGCCCGGGGTGCTCACCCCGGGCGGCACCCTGATCGCTGTGCAGACCCGTGTGCGGGTCGTGCTGTTGGTCGATCATGGAACTCCTCCTCTCATTACTGATGAGATCATCACTCACGATGGTATGATCAGTCAAACAACAGTGATGTATTCATCAGTTCTGAGGGTGGTCGCCAGATCGGGTCGGTCAGGCCGGAAGAGAGGTGTGATCAGGCATGGTCGAGCAGCCCAGGGACATGCCCACCCGCTCGGATCGGCGCAAAGCGCGCACCCGCGACCCCGCCGAGGTCTTCGCCCGGAGTTTCCGACTGGCCGGACGGCTGCACCGCGCCGATCCTGAGCTGAGCAGCGTCCTGTTCGCCACCGGCCTGCCCCAGGCGGACGCCGCCCTCGCCCCACGTGCCCGGCGTGACATCGAAGACGCCGTCGCCGTACCGAGGCTTCGACATGTCGAGAGACGAATTCACGTAGCGTTTTCACGGCACGGGAGGCGAGGGCAGCGCCTGTAACACGTGGTACCCCACCATGTGCGGGTGGCCGGTGAACTCGGTGTGCTGTCCCTCTACGAGGGGTTCTTCAGCGGTGGAGCGCGCATCCTGCACAGCGATGTCCTGACCGGCCTGCACGGCCGCGGCCAGCGGCATCGCGTCCTGAGCATGCACGCGCAGGCGCACCGTGAGGCGACCCTGCAGCGCATGCGCGACGATGCCAGCTACCGCAAGCTGGTCGCAGCGGGCGTGCCGGTGTCGGCGCTACGCGAGGGCAGCACCGGGCCAGCGGAGTTCGACGAGGCGGAGCTGGCCACCTTCGAGCGGGAGATGTCCGGCGTCCAGGTGCTCCTCACGCTCAAGGAGCAGCCGCTGCGGCTGGTCAACCAAGCCGGCGCGCGGGGTAGACCCGTGATCACCTGCCTGCACCGTTCCGATCCCGAGAACCAGGGCGAAGCCCTGGCCCAGTTGCGCACAGCCGTGAGCAGCGGGGCCATCGCGGCGCTGGTCTGCTGTGCAGAGTCGACCCGGGCGGCTTACCGGGCCGTCGGGATCCCCGCCGACCTGCTCCAGGTGATCCCGAACGGGGTCGACCTGCGCCGTTTCCGCCCCGACCGGCTGGCCCGGGCCCGACTGCGGCGCGCGCTGGGTATCACGCCCGACGCGCCGGTGATTGCGTTCGCCGCGCGCTATGACCTGATGAAGAACGTGCCGCTGTTCCTGCGGGCCGCGGCGGTGTTCCTGAGGGCCAGACCGGACGCGCACGTCGTGATGTGCGGCGCCGGGATGACCGCCGCGAACCCGCACCTCGCCACCGATCTGGCGCTGGTCGGGCTGGCGGGGTCGTCCCGGCTGCATCTGCTCGGGGTGCGTGATGACCCGCAGGTGTTGTTCGCCTCGGCCGACGTGGTCTCGCTGACCTCAGCGTTCGGTGAGGCGGCTCCGCTGTGTCTGGTTGAGGGCATGATGTGCGGCGCGATCCCGGTCGCCACCGATGTCGGTGACTGTGCGTCGATCGTGGCCGGACGTGGCCTGGTCACCGCGCCGGATCCCGAGGCCGTAGCCGGAGCGTGGGCAGAGGCGTTGGCCCGCCGTGACCAGTTCGCTCCCGCGCTGCTGGCCAGCCGCGGTCAGTTCGGTCGCCGCGGCATGATCGCCTCGTACGCGCGCCTGATCCGCCGATCGAGTCGCGCGGCCGGTATGCGTGCGCGGACGCTGTCGACCGGGACGGCGCAGCGAGCGGCG
The DNA here is from genome assembly GCA_036500685.1 of Pseudonocardiaceae bacterium. Classification (GTDB taxonomy): domain Bacteria; phylum Actinomycetota; class Actinomycetes; order Mycobacteriales; family Pseudonocardiaceae; genus CAJCJE01. Next base: position 9,476 of record DASYBO010000088.1, read on the forward strand.
GCGGCTTGACCTACGAGCAACCCCGGGCTGTGGGCGCACGAGAGTTTCCGTAGTGTCATGCACTTCTCGGCATACGAGTGCGTTCAGGTTGCTGAGGCCATGTACGCGGCCAGGATGTAGTTCGGGTGTCGGTCGAGGTTCTTGCGGGCACGGTCGTAGCGACATCGTGGCGCGCGGGTCGGCACCCCACCTTCGCCGGTCAGTTGCAGTCCACCGGCCTTGGCCCGGTCGAGGAGTTGGTTGATCAGCTGCTCGTCCAGGCCATCCAGGCCGGCCGGCGCGGGGTGGCCTACTCGCCGGTGAAGTGGGCGAGCGTGGTGATCAGGCGTTCGGCGATGTCGGGCGGCCAGGGGAAGCTGGGAGCCGCCATCTTCTGGTGGGCAAGGCCGTGCAGGCCGAGCCACAGTGCGACCGCATCGGCCGCAACGTCGCTGCTGGTGGCCTCGCCGGCGTTCACGCAATCCTCGAAGGCATCGGTGATCAGCTGCATGCTGTCGCGACCGAGTGTGGACAGGTCGTCCTCGGTGAGTGAGCTCGTGTTCAGATCGGGCACCCACAGCCCGCCGAACATGGTGCGGTAGCGCCCGGGATGGGCCGGGGCGAACTCCAGATAGGTGGTGCAGATCGCGAGCAGCCGCTGCCGAGGGCCAGCTGCGGCTTCCGCAGCCGCGCGTAGTTCGTCGTGCAGTTCGGCGTAGGCGTTGCGCACGACAGCCAGCATGATCGCGGGCTGATCGGGGAAGTGGCGGTAGATCGACGGCGCGGCGATCCCGACGTGCCGGGCGACTGAACGCAGGGTGATGGCGCCTTGATCACCGGTCTCGTCGAGCAGTTCGACCGCTGCCCCCACGATCTCGTCACGCAGCCGGGAACCTTCTCCACGCGGGTTACGGGCGCGGCCCGCGCCGTTCTCCTTCGCCATGCCGTAACCATACGCCATAAAACTTACATGCGTTAGCTCTTGCGCTCACTCGCCTTACGAATGTATGTTTACATCTGTAAGCACAGTCGATCGGATAGGGCGAACGTCATGACGAACCCCACCAGTGCCACCGAGGTCGTGCTGCCCGGCAAAGTCGAGGCACATGGACTGGAGCTCCGCACCCGCGACCTCCCGGAGCCCGCTGCGGGCCAGGTCGTGCTGAGCATGGAGGCGACCGGCGTGTCGTTCGCCGAGCAGCAGATGCGGCGCGGCAAGTACTTCGACCAACCGCCGTTCCCCTTCGTCCCCGGCTACGACGTGGTCGGCACGGTCACCGCGACCGGCACTGACGTGGACACCACAATGATCGGGCGCCGCTTCGCCGCAGTCACCAAGATCGGCGGCTGGGCCAGCGCCCTGGTCCTGGACGCCGCCGACCTGGTCGCGGTACCGGACGGCGTCTCCTCGGCTGCGGCGGAGACCGTGGTGGTCAACGGCATCACTGCCTGGCAGATGCTGCACCGGAAGACCACGGTGCGCGCGGGCGGGACGATCGTCGTGCTGGGTGCCAATGGCGGGGTCGGTTCCACGCTCGTGCAACTGGCCAGGCACGCCGGGATCACGGTGATCGGGACGGCCGCGCAACGTCACGACGACGCAGTACGCGAACTGGGCGCGATCCCGGTGGACTACCGCGATCCTGAGCTGTACCGGCGGATCCGGGAGATCGCGCCGGAGGGCGTGGACGCGGTGTTCGATCACGTCGGCGGCGCAGGGCTCGTGGACTCCTGGCGCCTGCTGCGCCGGGGCGGAACGTTGGTGTCCTACGGCAGTGCGGTCACAAAGGACATCGAGGGCAATTCGCGGTTGCCCATGCTGAAGCTGATCGCACAGCTGGCGTTGTGGAACTACCTGCCGAACGGCAAGAGCGCGCAGTTCTACAACTTCTGGGCGGGCAAGCGTCGCCTTGCCGCTTTCCGGGACCGGCTGTGCGAGGACCTCACGCAGGTGCTGCGGCTGGTGGTCGACGGGGTTCTCCGTCCTCAGATCGCCGCAGAGTTCCCGCTTTCCGACACCGGCTCGGCGCTGGCCCTCGCCGAGTCACGCACCGTCGCGGGCAAGGTCATCATCGTGCCGGACCCGAGCCGGTCGTAAGAAAAACGTGCGCAGGAAAACTGTGAAGGAGAACTCGATGATCTACCACTTCAATCGTGTGAAGCTCAAAGAAGGCGTCACGCCCCAACAATTCGAACAAGCAGTACAGTGCTTGAGGGACCAAGGTCGCATTCCCGTGGTGAAGTCCTTCATCGTCGGACCTGAACACGGGAGTGACTTCGACTGGGGCGCGGTGTTCGTCCTGGAGGATCTCGACGCCTATGCGGAGTATCTGAACCACCCTGCACACGCCCGGTTGGAACAGATCGGCCTTCCGCTGTTGACAAAGTTCGACAGCTACGACGTTTCCGACGACCTGGACCCCGTGCTGGGCGACAAGATCGCAGACCTGCAGAAACGCAACTACGAAGCCAAGCCCGAACTGGTCACGCTAATGGCGGACGTCGAATCTCACAGCGGTGTCAGTGCGCTCCCGGGCGAGAGTTGACGGTTATCGAATGAGCCAACCGAGGTCAGGACGCTGGTTCACTGTGTGGCGTCGCGGACCAAGGGCGGTACGGGCTGATGTGGCTGTGCCGTAGGCAATGCAAGTCGAGCGCGTCGTCCACCAGCATCGGTGTCGGGTTCGCCGGCCGTAACACTGCAACGTCATGCCACAACGCCAAGATCTCGGCGTCGTTCCACGCCGAGGACCGGGCCAGCAACACCTGTGGCTGCTCGCGCGATCTTGACCCGAGCGTCGCCGCCCTCCATGTGCTGGAAGAGATTGCGAGCTTCGGCCTGCCCACGATCACCGGGTCGCGCCGCCAATCGTCGGCAGGCGAAGCATCGGTGGTTCATAGCCACCTTCGGCCCGCATTCAGTACTCGTGCCCGGCAGCTACTCGGACTGCCAGGTCGCCAGGTTGAACAGGTTGCCCTCCGGGTCGGCCAACTGGGTCAAGCGGAGCTGCGGGTAATCGGCCCGGCTGACCACGGTGGCGCCCAGGCCTGTCAACCGCTCGGTCTCCTCGTCATGGTGGTCGGTGATCAGGTTGGGCTGGAACCCGCCAGTGCCTTTTCCTGCCTCGGTGCTCTGGGCGAAGACCATCTGGAGGCTGCCCGGGCCGGGATCGCCGACCACCATGATCCCGGGGGTCTTGCCAGGGCTGACCGGGCGACCGAGAACCTTCCCCCAGAAGTCCGCCAGGCCGGCGGAATCGGCGCAGTCGATGTTCACGGATGCCCAAGTCGGGTCGACAGTGGTAGTCATGGTTTGCTTCTTCCTATTGGTTCGTTCATGGCTCGGGGCCTGTCCGGAGTGGACAGGCCCCGGTAGTTCCCGCCTGGCCGGTTTCCCGTGACCGCGTGTTTGTTATGCCGCCTGGGCGATCACGTCGAATTCGTTGCCTTCCGGATCCAGCAGCGTGGTCCAGCGCATGCTGCC
>DASYBO010000089.1:0-3380 GCA_036500685.1 Pseudonocardiaceae bacterium
CCCGGCATGCTTCAACGGGAACTGGGAACTGACGATCGCCGAAGCCCTGATGAACATCGGCGTCTTCGACAACAACAAGACGTGGTTCGACACGGCCGTCGCATACTGGCGGGACCGCACGCCCACCTACATGTATCTGGCTTCGGACGGCCCCCAGCCGCCCATGCCGAAGGTGCCGCACGTGTGCACCCAGTACACGCCCGACCAGTTCTGGGTGCAGACTCAGTACGTCCCCGGTCTCGCTCAGGAGACCTCACGGGACTTCCACCACACCTTCTGGGGTCTGGGCGCGGCAACCAATGTCGCTGAAACCGCGCTCCAGCAAGGCGTGAACCTCTATCCTGAGAACGCCGCCCGCATCGTCGCCGCCTACGAGTGGGCGAACTCGATCAACAACGGAGCCACCCCACCGGCCGGGATCAGCATCGGGCCGACCGGCGGCAACACCTTCTCGATGGAGGTCGCCTACAACGAGTTCCACAATCGGCTTGGCATTCCGATGCCGCAGACCGCCCTGCAACTCGCCAAGGTCCGACCCACCGGCAACGACACGCACTTCCTCGAATGGCAGACGCTCACCGACGCCGGTGTCGGCTGGCTCGGCATCCCAGGGCATCATTGACGGCTCTGGTCGCTTTCAGGTCGGCTGGTGCCGTTGATCGATACGATCAACGGCACCAGCCGTCGCGAATCATGACACCCAGGTGCCGGTGAGCTTCTGCACGGCGGAGCCGTCGAGGTCGGCCAGCTTGACGCCGGCAAAGGCATGGGCCGCGGCGGACGTCTGCACCCTGAACGGCGGTCGCTCGGCGACCAGCGTCTCGATGATCGCTTCAGCTGCCCGCGCGGGGCTTTGCGCATTGTCGAACGCGTTTGTCGTTCGGTCCAGATAGGACTGAAGTGCCGGAGCGTACGGGCCGGCCCGATCGAGCAGAGTTGGCACGTCCAAACCCTGGCTGGCCACGAATTCGCTGGCCACCGCGCCCGGTTCGACGACGATGACATCGACGCCGACCGTCTTCGCGACCGGCGCGAGCGACTCCATGAAACCTTCCACGGCGAACTTGGCCGCGCAGTAGGCTTCATTGAACGGCTGGCCGACCACTCCGCCGACGCTGGTGACCGTGATGACGCGTCCGCGCGTGGACCGCAGCAAGGGCAATGCCGCTTTGGTGACGCGAACGACGCCGAAGAAGTTGACCTCCAGCACAGTTCGGACATCGTCGACGGTGCTCTGCTCGATGGTGCCCAGCCACCCCGTGCCGGCGTTGTTGATCACCGCGTCGAGCTGACCGTATTCGGCTGCGACATCGGCGAAACACGCGGCAACGGACGCATCGTCGATGACGTCCAAACTCCGCACAGCCACCAGATCGGCGACGCCGGCGTCAGCGCTGGCCTTGCGAAGCCTGGCCGCCTTCTCGACATCGCGCATGGTCGCGATGACCCGATAGCCGGCTCGCCCAGCCGCTACCGCGGTGTCAAGGCCGATTCCCGAAGACGTACCGGTGATCAAAACCGTGTTCATGCGGGTCATGATATCCGCAGGCAGCAAACCCCGCAGGGCGTTTGCCCGCAAGTGAAAGCCTTCACGATGGCAGCGAGCAGCCTGCGTCGCCGTCAAGCCAGCGCGGTGTCGATCAGTGCTTCGGCTGCCGCGCGGGAGACCGAGCCGACCGAGTGGACGCGGTCCATCCGGGCGCTGAGCCCACCGCCGTCGTAGATCAGGTGCAGCTGCCAGGCCAACAGATCCGGGTCCGGCGCGCCGGCCTCCTTGGCCAGTTCGGTGAACAGGTTGCGGATGTCCGCGCGGTAGCCGTCGGCTGCCTGTTCGATCAGTCCGCCGTGCGGCGCCTCCGCGCTGGCCGTGACGAACGCGCAGCCGCGGAAATTCGGATCGGTGAAGATCCGCGCCTGCGCCTCGAACACCGCCAGCAGCCGCGCCTTCGGGTCATGCTGGCCGTCGACCGCGTGCCGCAGCCGCTCGACGGTGCCCGCGTGCCGCGATTCCAGGTAGGCGCGAACCAGCTCTTCCTTGCTGCCGTAGGTGGAGTAGAGCGATGCCTTGGCGACACCGGCGTGCTCGATGATCCGATCGATGCCGACGCTCTGCACGCCCTCGGCGTAGAACAGCTCGTTGGCCGCGTCGAGCAACCGCTCGCGGGGCGATCGCCTCGTCTCGCTCATCTCCCCACCTTATGCGCTGGTCGCGGTAATGCTGACCCGATCCGGGTAGAACGCGACGTGGCCGAGGATCTCGGCGACGGCCGGGTAGGGCTCCCGGTAGGTCCAGATCGCGTCGACGATCTCGCCGTCCGGTCCCGTGACGCTGTAGTACGACGCGTCACCCTTGTACGGACAGTACGTTTGCGTCTTGCTGTCCACAAGTACCTCTGGATCCACATCGGACAGTGGAACGTAGTAGACCGGCGGATAGGTCGACTCTCGCAGCACCAGTGCGGCGCCGCTGTCCGCGATCACGGCATCGCCGGCGCGCACCACGACGTGATCGGTGCTCGGCTCGATGGTGATGGGGTGGTCAGGGCCGGGGATCTTCTGCTCGCGGGCCATCTTCGACTCCTCGTGTTGGTTCCAACAGGACGATCGGGATCTCGCGATCCTCTGCCTTGGCACGGTATTCAGGGAAATGCGGCCAGTTCGCCTCGGCGATCCGCCACCATTCCTCCTTTTCCGCGCCGGACACCTCGCGGGCGCGCATCCGCAGCACGGTCGCGCCGTCTTGCAGTCGGACCCGGTCGGGGTGCGCGCGCAGGTTGCGATACCAGGCCGGATCGCTGGTGGCACCGGCTGCCGAGGCGACGGCGGCGTAGGTGCCGTCGCGTTCGATGCGCATCACCGGGGTCTTTCGGACGCTGCCGGTGCGCGCGCCGATCGTGGTCAGGATGACCACCGGCCGCCCCTCGTTCGTCGCGCCCTCGCGCCCGCCGGTCGCCTCGTACCGCTCGACCTGTTCCCGGACGCGTGCTCGTGGGCTCGGTTCGTACTCGTTCGCCATTGTCCTCGCCTCGGGTTCAGATCGCGGTCCGGCCGCCGTCGACCGGGATCACCGCGCCGGTGATGTAGCTGGCCTTCGTCGAGGCCAGGAAGGCGATGACCTCGGCGATCTCCTCGACCTGCGCGGATCGGTTGAGCAGCGTGGTGGCGCCGAGCGCCTCGATCCGGGCCGGGTCGGCGCCGCTGGTGCGCACCGGTCCGGGCGCGACGGTGTTCACCCGGACACCAGCAGGGCTGAACTCGGCGGCCCAGGACCTGCTCATCGCGGTCAGCGCCGCCTTGGTCGCTCCATACGCGGCCCCACCGGCCAGGCCCACGTGGCCGGCCATGCTGTCCACGCTGACGATGCTGCCGCTGCCGCGCTT
>DASYBO010000090.1:0-2241 GCA_036500685.1 Pseudonocardiaceae bacterium
CGGGCAGACGCCGGTGGCCGACATGACCGACGACGAGTGGGACCGCGTCCTGGATGTGACGCTGACGTCGGTGTTCCGGGCCACCCGTGCGGCGCTGCGGTACTTCCGCGAGGCGTCACACGGCGGGGTGATCGTCAACAACGCCAGCGTCCTGGGCTGGCGTGCGCAGCACTCGCAGTCGCACTACGCCGCTGCCAAGGCCGGCGTGATGGCGCTAACCCGTTGCAGCGCAATAGAAGCCGTCGAGTACGGGGTGCGGATCAACGCGGTTTCGCCCAGCATCGCGCGGCACAAGTTTCTGGACAAGACGACGTCGGGCGAACTACTCGACCGGCTGTCCGCCGACGAGGCGTTTGGCCGGGCCGCAGAGCCCTGGGAAGTGGCGGCCACCATCGCGTTCTTGGCCAGCGACTACTCGAGTTACCTGACCGGAGAGGTGATCTCGGTATCCAGCCAGCACCCGTGATCGGGTCGCGACGATCGCCCGTCTCGGATGCCGAATCAGATGGCCTGGATCAACTTGCTCAGGCTGAACCGGCCCGCGATGACGTTGCCGGTGTTCAAATAAGCCTGAGACGTCCTCGGCAACAGACCGCGACCGGCAGTCATCTGGCTATCCAGCCACGATCCGTGAGCCAATCGGTTACCTCAAGATCTTTAAGACGCTCGCGGTAAGGGTGCCGACGTTTTCGAAGCCCGAATCAAGGCCGCTGATCAAGCCGGTCGGCTCGCCAAGGAACGGAACGGGGCCGGTGACGCCTCTGTTCCGGTGCCCGTACCCGTCACGCCCAACAACGGCAGGAACGGCGCGAACGGCAGGAACGGCAAATCCAGGAACAGGTTCGGCAGGTTCAAGCCGGGCAGGAACAGGTTCGGCAGATCGAGGAACAGGCTCGGTAGCCACATCGGTAGTCGGGCTCGCCCCCAACGCGAGTGAGACTAGAACAGCCGCGCCCGGTTTCGAACGAAAATTTTCGTTTTCGTCGGAGCGACCACTTCGCTGGCCGAGCAAGCGCTTGGTTGATACCCTGATCGGGTGGACCGAACAGCCGGCCAGGCAAACAGCCGCCGCAACGAGTTGTTGGAACTCGCCGCGGCCATGTTCGCCGAGCGCGGACTGCGCGCCACCACTGTGCGCGACATCGCCGACGGCGCCGGCATCCTGTCCGGCAGTTTGTACCACCATTTCTCCTCCAAAGAGGAGATGGTCGACGAGTTGCTGCGCGGTTTCCTGGACTGGTTGTTCGCCCGCTACCGCGAGATCGTGGACAGCGAGCCCAATCCGCTGGAGCGGCTCAAGGGGCTGTTCATGGCGTCGTTCGAGGCGATCGAGGATCGGCATGCGCAGGTCGTCATCTATCAGGACGAAGCCAAACGGCTGTTGTCCCAGCCCCGGTTCTCCTATATCGAGGACATGAACCGCCAACAACGCAAGATGTGGGTCGAGGTGCTCAATCAGGGCATCGACGAGGGTTGCTTCCGGCCCGACCTCGACGTCGACCTGGTCTACCGCTTCATCCGTGACACCACCTGGGTGTCGGTGCGCTGGTACCAACCCGGCGGTCCGCTGACCGCGAAGCAGGTGGGTAAGCAATACCTCGCCATCGTGCTGGGCGGGATTACCAAAGAAGGAGTCTGAAAGATGCCCGAGGCGTACGTCATCGACGTTGTGCGTACCGCGGTTGGCAAGCGCAACGGCGCACTGGCCGGGATACATCCGGTCGACCTGGGCGCCGTGGCGTGGCGCGGACTGCTCGACCGGGCCGATGTGGACCCCGCCGCCGTTGACGACGTGATCGCCGGTTGCGTCGACGCCATTGGCGGACAGGCGGGCAACATCGCCCGGCTCTCGTGGCTGGCCGCCGGCTATCCCGAAGAGGTTCCCGGCGTCACCGTGGATCGGCAGTGCGGCTCGAGCCAACAGGCGATTTCCTTTGGTGCGCAAGCGATCATGTCAGGCACGGCCGACCTCATCGTGGCCGGCGGCATGCAGAGCATGAGCCAGATCCCGATCTCGTCGGCGATGACGGTCGGCGAGCAGTTCGGGTTCACCTCGCCGACCAACGAGTCCAAGCAGTGGCTGCACCGCTACGGGGACCAGGAGATTTCGCAGTTCCGGGGCTCGGAGCTGATCGCCGAGAAGTGGAACCTGTCCCGAGAAGAGATGGAACAGTACGCGCTGACCAGCCACGAGCGCGCGTTCGCGGCGATCCGTGGAGGCCACTTCGACAACGAAATCAT
>DASYBO010000091.1:0-3931 GCA_036500685.1 Pseudonocardiaceae bacterium
CACGAACCAGGCCGCGGTGAACGGCGCGGACGCGCTGGTCCCGCCGCTCACCATCCAGTCCTGCGGTTTTCCGCTTGACGGCGCCCACGTTTCGTAGACGGCAGGCCCTGCCGCAGGGTCGGCGACGGCGGAAATGTCCGAGCCGGCGCGGAATCCGTGGCAGTAGGCCGCGATCGACGCGGGCTGCCCGTCCGCCTTGGGCAATGTCGTCGCGCAGCTACCGTCAAGGCCCTTCCAGGATTTCTCGGTGAAGGAGGACCGGTTCGCGTCGTTCGGCTTGAGGTAGGTGCCGCCGACCGCGACCACCCACGGCAGGTCCTGCGGCCACGAACCGCCCTCGGTGACCGGCGGATCAGCTTGTGCGGTAAGCGTTTTCTTGAGGGTGGCGGAGTCGCCGCTTTCGCCTGAGTCGCCGATCGAGGCGAACACCGGGGTGCCTCGATGGTCGAGTTGCTTGCTCTCGGCCAGGAGGTGTGGGGTCGAGGTCAGGATGTTGCTGATGCTGACCGCGTTCGCGCCCAGCTTCACCGCGGTTGTGTAGCCGGCGAGGTAGCCGTCGCCCCACTGGTCCCCGGTCGGGTTGCCGCTGGCCAGGAAGTCGTTGCCCAGTACGACGATGATCCGGCAACCGGGGCAGGCCGCGGACACCATGTCCACGTCCAGCGAGGTTTCCACCGCCGAGAACTCTTCGGCCGCCTTGTCGTCGGCGTTGCCGCTGGCCTGCGGCGGGGCGCCGCCGTCGAGGCCGGTGACGCGCAGGCAGTGGTTGACCGTCGTGCACGGCGGCAGGTGGTACTGGGCGCGATAGGTGGCGAGGTCGGATTCAAGCGCTGGATACGCGCCGAAGTCGACGATCGCCACCGTGCCCCGATTGCCGACCGGGGCCGGCGGGAAGTGGTAGGCCCTGGCCAGATCGTCGGCGCCGAGCCCGACCGGGGTCGTTGTGGACAGGGGCGTTGCGGAGCCGAGCGCGGTGGTCACCACGCGGGCCTGACAGGTGTCGTTGCCGCACACCTCGCGCACGCCGTGATCGGCGAGCAGCGTCCCGGCGGTGAGTTCCGCGCGCAGCGTCGCGGCATCTTGGGTGTCGGCCTGCGCCGGCACCGCGAGTGCGGCGACGGCGAGCAGCGAGATGGCGAGGGTGGGGATACGCAGGACCAAACCTGCCTCCTTGGTCGGAAATGTGCCGACCTGAACACGCACCGTGCGCCATCGGGGTTGCCTGCTTTCGAAAACGAAAGGCAAACATCAGCTCTTGACGGCCAATCGTTCCAGGACGTAAACACTCACCTGTGAATGAGCTGAGCGTGGCGCAGGACACGCCCGCTGAGGTTCGTAGGCAGCGCATCGTCGACTACATCGGTCAGCACGAGTACGTGCGCGACACGGCGACTGGTGAGCGAGCGCTCGTTCGAGGAGACCGCGGCCAAGAGCCCGCAGGAGAAGGCGGCGATAGGGCGAGCCGCCGCCGCGCTGGTGCAGGACGGCGAATCCATCGCCATCGATGTCGGCACCACCACCGCCGCGCTGGCTCGTGCCTTGGTCCGGCGCGGCGGATTCGAGCAACTCACCGTGTTCACCAACGGTTTGCGCATCGCGTCGGCGTTGGAAGTGGCCATCCCGAGGATCACCGCGGTGGTCTCCGGCGGCACGCTGCGGCCGATGCAGCACTCGCTGGTCGATCCGATGGCCAGCGGCCGACGAGAACGACACCGGATTGACCATGCAACCGGCGAAGTCGACTTCAACGACTTCGCCGTCTCCTGACCACTCTCCCAGGAAGGACGGATGGGCCTGGCCTGACCGCAACCAGGCCGGGCCCATCCCATAACTCAGCTCCCCTGCAGGATGAACCGGCTCCGTGACCGCAGTCGTGCCACGACCTGCTCCGGCGCTGTGTTCGGCGAGCCCGCGTCGAACGGCGGCTGCGGGTCGTACTCGATGCCCAACTGCACAGCCTGCGCGAACTCCTCGCCCTGGATCGCCGCGACCAGGCTCAGTCCCATGTCGATTCCGGCGGACACGCCCGCCCCGGTCACGTACTTCCCATCGGTGACAACGCGTTCCCTGGTCGGGATCGCGCCGTACTCGGCAAGGATGTCGACGGCCAGCCAGTGCGACGTGGCCCTGCGTCCGTTGAGCAGGCCGGCCGCGGCGAGGATCAGCGAACCGGTGCACACCGAGGTGGTCCAGGTGGACGTGGCATCGGCCGCGCTCAGCCATTCGTGCACGGGGCCGTCAGCCATGTGATCGTTCTGGCCGATCCCGCCGGGGATCAGGATGACGTCGGGGTTGGGCACGTCGGCCAGCGCGGCGTCGGCCATCAGGCCGAGACCGGTGTCCTCGTCGCGGACCAGCCCGGCGCGTTCGCCGACGAAAACCACCTCGCTGCCGGGCAGGTTGTTCAGCACCTGATACGGCCCGATGGCGTCGAGCACGGTGAGCCGGTCGAAGAGCAGAATCGCGATCTGCATTGTTTGTCCTTTCGGGATTGACGAATCACACTCGGGCCGCGACGAAGCGGCGCCGGTATTCGGCTGGAGCGACGCCAAGAGTCCGTACGAACGCCCTGCGCATCGACTCGGGTGTTCCGTAGCCGCAGGCTCGCGCGACCTGGCCGATGTCGGCGGCGGTGTCCTCGAGATGGCGCCGCGCCGACTCCAACCGGACCTTGTCCACGTAGCGGCCGGGGGAGATGCCGGCCTCCTCGGCGAACGCGCGGGCGAACTGACGCGGCGACAGGCCCGCGCGCCGCGCCAGCTGCTCGACCGAGAGGTCGGCCTCGGGGTGTTCGGCGACCCACGCCTGCACGTCGCGCAGCGGCGCGCGGTGCGCGACCTGGGCGCTGAGCTGCGCGCTGAACTGGGTCTGGTTGCCGGGCCTGCGCAGGAACATCACCAGCTGCCGGGCGATCGCCAGGGCGACATCGCGGCCCAGATCATCTTCGACAAGGGCAAGGGCCAGATCCATGCCGGCGGTGACGCCGGCCGAGGTGTACACGTCGCCGTCCCGGACGAAGATCGGCTCCGGGTCGACGGTCAGTTCGGGGAAGAGCTTGGCCAGCAGGTCGGTCCGCTGCCAGTGCGTTGTCACCCGCCGTCCGGTCAGCAGGCCGGCCTCTGCCAGCAGGAACGTCCCGGTGCAGACCGACACCAGCCGACGCGCGGCCGGTCCTACTCTGCGTAGCCAGTCGATGATCGCCGCCGGTGGCGACTGCGCTCCGACTCCGCCCGGCACCACCAGGGTGTGCGGCGCGGTCGCGGTGGCCAGGTCGAGGTCGGGAGTGATGCGCAGGCCGCTGGTGGTGCGGACCGGCGCGCCGTCGACGGTCACCGTGCGCAGTCGGTACGCCGGCGTCCCGTCCGGGCCCGCGTTCATCGCCGGGTGCCGGTTGGCCACGGAGAACACCTCCAGTGGCCCGGTCACATCCAGGCTCTGCACCTCGTCGTACAGGACGATCAGGACATCGCGTGTGGACACCTGTTCATCGTGGCGGCACGCGCGGATGGCAGCAATGACGAATGTCCCACCTTTCCTGCCACGCGAGGCAGGCCGGGACGGCTGAGGCGGTCGGGATCGGGTCAGCCCAGGCGGCCGACGGCGCCGTAGGAGTTCGACCTTGCGGCGTCCCGCGCCGATGACTTCTCGGTCGGCCGCCAGTCGGGCAACAGCACCAAACCGGGCTCGACCAGGTCATATCCGGTCATGAAGCGCAGAATCTCGGCGCGATCCCGGTCGACCACCGGGGTCGGGGTGCGGGCGTAGACCTGCTGGAAGTACGTCATGTCCTGCGGGTCCCAGGTCTGCGAGCTCAGGTGCGAGATCGCCAGGTAACTGCCGGGTACACCGGCCGCGCGGTACTCGGCCATGAACTCCTGCGGGCGATCCGCGTCCGACATCACGTGCAGGATGGCCACCGCGAGCACGGCCA
>DASYBO010000092.1:0-12443 GCA_036500685.1 Pseudonocardiaceae bacterium
CAGCGCGTCAGCGCGGTTGGCCAGCCACCACTCGGCCGAGTGCACCTGCTGGTTGAGCGGCTGGGACAGCCAGCCGCTGTGCCGGCCGGCCTCGGTCGCGTGCATGGTCGCGACCAGCGGCACGTCCAGCAGTTCGGCCAGCGCGACCGCCGGGTGCACGACCAGCCAGTCGTGCGCGTGCACCACCTCCGGGCGCCACTCACCGAGCAGCCGATGCGCGGCGCGGACCATCGCGTGGCCCATGGCCAGCGTCCAGGCCAACAGATCGCGCTCGAACACCAGGTGCGGTGGGTCCTCGGCGACCCGGATGACGCGGACCCCCTCGATCACCGCGTCGGCGGTCGGGTGCGTGCTCGCGTCGCTGCCGGACTCGTGCCGGCACAGCACGACGACCTCGTGACCAGCGGCGGCCAGGTGTCTGGCCAGGGCATGGACGTGCCTGCCGAGCCCGCCGACGACCACCGGCGGGTACTCCCAGGACAACATCAGTACACGCATGACCGCGCTGTCACCTTTCCTCTACAGATCACGGGCATCGAGATGGCCGAACGGACCGTCCTGCGCGCGCAATTGGTCCAGCCGGGCCGGATCGGGGTCGCGGAGCAGGTTGGCGATCTCGGCGACGCGTTCGCGGTGCGTTTCCGCGCGGCGCCGCGCGTAGTCCGCTGCCGAGTCCTTGGTGACCATGAACGCCCAGTCGCTGGACAACGCCAGCAACGCCTCCCGGACCAGCTGATCCAACGCGGGATCCCGATAGGCGCCGACGTACTTGTCCACAGTGGACAAAAGCTCGCCCTGGAGTTCCGCGCCGTCCGCGACCAGGTCGGCGACCTGCTCGCCGTCCCAGACCCGCCAGTCCTTGCCCGATCCCCAGGACGAGGCCGGCAGATCGACCGGTTGGCCGAGATGGCCTGCCGCGAGCGCGCCGCTCAACGTGCTCACCCGAACGCCTGCCTCGGGCAACGCGCGCAGCACGCCCTCCAACCAGGCCGGGCCCTCGTGCCACCAATGCCCGAACAGCTCGGTGTCGTAGGCGGCAACGACAAGGCCGGGGCGACCCGACTCGTCGGCAAGCGAGGTCAGCCGGGCGCGCACGGTGTCCACGAAGTCGGCGACATCGCGGCGCACCGCGGCCGCCGCGAGATCGGGGCGGTAGGGCTGCTTGTCCTCGGCGCGCACCCGTTTGCCGGTGACCCGGCTCGGTTTGAGGCCGGAGGGGTGGTCGTAGGTGTGGAAGTCGCGGTATTCGGCCGAACCCGGGTAACCGGCCTTCGGCGACCAGACCCGGTAGGTGACCTCGAGGTCGCGGCCGAAACACACCACGTCCGAGTCGCCGACCGGGCGCGCCGCGCCGGTTTTCCCGCGCAGCGCGGGGCCGTCGACCAGGAAGTGGGTGACCCCGGCGGCGCCGTAGTCCGCCTCCATGCCGGGGGCGTAGCCGCATTCCGGGGCCCAGATGCCGCCGGGTGCGCTGCCCAGTCGCAGCTTGGTGTCGGCGAGGCCGGTGCGCAGGGCGAAGCCGCGGACCCGGTCGGTGAGCAGCGGCTGGAACGGGTGCGTCGCAGGGCCGCCGAGCAGTTCGAACACGCCGGATTCGCGCAGCGGGCGCAGGACCGGCGAAAACCCGTGCCGCCAATGGGTTTCGAACTCGGCGATGGCCGCGTCGGCGGCGCGGTGCTCGGCCGCGGCGAGGTCGCGCAGTTCCTGGGCCGGGCGCCAGCGACCGTTCCAGCGGGTCGCTGCGTAGTCAGCGCGCAGCCGCCAGTCGCCGAGCCATTCGTGGCAGGCGCGCAGGCAGTACGGGTCGTCCAGTTGAGCGGCCAGGATCGGGGTGAGGCCGAGGGTGAGCACGTCGCGCCTGCCCTCGTCGGCGAAGCGGCGCAACAGGTCGACAACGGGCAGGTAGGAGTTGGCCCAGGCCTGGTATAGCCATTCCTCGCCGACCGGCCAACTGCCATGGTGCGGCAGCCAGGGCAGGTGGCTGTGCAGGACGAGGCAGAACGTGCCGACCGGCTCGCTGTTGAGAGGCTTCAGCACGCGGGCCTCCCGGCGACCGCGACCAGGTCGAGGCTGGCCTCGACGTCGCGGTTGTGCACGAGGAAGTCGTTGGCGCGCAGGGAATCCACGTCCGTGAGCAGTTGCGCTGGCCAACTGGCCTCGCCGGGGAGATGACCCATGACGACGTCCAGTTGCGCCTGGATCAGCGAACCGCCGTAGGCGGCGTCCAGTTCGCGCAGTCGAGGACCGTGGTGCAGGCCGCCGAGGAACTCGACGGTGAAACCGGCCTCGGTGAGCAGTTCGGCCAGTTCGGCCGGGTTCAGCTCGCGGGTGTGGAACGGGTTGATCGGCCGATCCTGGCCGGGGGAGAAGGTGATCCGGTTCGGGGTGGTCAGCAGCAGTGTCCCGCCGGGACGGAGCACCCTGAGGCATTCGGCGAGGAACCCGGCCTGGTCCCAGAGGTGTTCGAGCACCTGGAAGTTGGCGATCACATCGATGCCGCCCGAGGCGATCGGCAACGTCGCCAGGTTGCCGCGCAGCACGTCCAGCCTCGGGTAGCGGGCGTTGGCGTGCGTGGTGGT
The DNA here is from genome assembly GCA_036500685.1 of Pseudonocardiaceae bacterium. Taxonomy (GTDB): domain Bacteria; phylum Actinomycetota; class Actinomycetes; order Mycobacteriales; family Pseudonocardiaceae; genus CAJCJE01. The sequence goes on from DASYBO010000092.1 coordinate 2,580, forward strand.
CAGCGGCTCGTAGTCCAGTGCGACGACCCTGGTCGCGACCTCGGCCAGCAGGTCGGCGCCGTAGCCCTCGCCGCAGCCCGCCTCCAGTACGACCGCGTCCGCGCAGTGCTCGCGCAAGGCCACATAGGCGGCCTCGTGGCGTCGGAACCAGTAGTTCTCTTCTGGTACGTCGGGCACGGTGCGCTCACCCGTGAGCGGTAGCGGGACCGTCTGCATTACTGAACGGTAGCCTGTGCCCGCCGCCACACTTGGCGACGGGCACAGGCTGCTATCGATCTATCAGAACATCACGCTGGCCGAGGCGTTGGTCGGCAGTTTCGCGCCGAGCGCCCCGCTGGAGAAGACGTACTGGCCCGACTCGATCGACGGGGCCTGGGTGGTGTTGATGTCGCCCTGGGTGATGGCAAGAGCAGACTTCGGCACGGTGACCATCACCGTTGTCGAGGCGCCTGCCGCCAGGTGCACCCTGGTGAAGCCGACCAACCGCTGCGCGGGCTGCAGCGGGTTGCTGACCGGCTGCGACACGTACACCGGCACGACGACGTCACCGTCCTTGCCACCGGAGTTGGTGACCCCGACGCTGACCTGCACACCGTTGCCGGCCTTGGCCGCGGTGACCGTGCCGAACGTGTAGTTCGTGTAGGACAGACCCGCGCCGAACGGGTACAGCGGCTGGTAGACCGGGCCGGCGCCGTTGTAGGTCGCCGGAAGGGTGAGCAGCCGGTAGCTGTTCGGGTTGTCGGTGTTCCTCTTCGGCCACGAGACCGGCAGCCGGCCGCTCGGGTTGGTCGCGCCGTAGAGCACATCGGCAACGCCGTTGCCGCCCTGGGTGCCGGGGCGCCACGCCATCAGCAGACCGGCCGGGGTGACACCGCCGCCGGCCTTCTCCAGCGAATCGAGCGCCAGCGGACGGTCGTCGACGACCACGACCACGACCGGCTTGCCGGTCGCGACCAGCGCGGCGATCTCCGCCTGCTGGTCGGCGGGCAGGCTCGGGTCGCGCTTGTCGTTCGGGCCCTCCGCGCCTGCCGAGTTGCCGACCACCACGACATAGTCGTCGGTGCTGCCGGCCGCCGCGACGGCGTCGGACTGGGAGGCCGCGTAGTTCACGTTCGCGCCGCCCTGGGCCTTGAGGCCGGCCAGCACGGTGACCGCGGTCTCCGGGCTACCGGTCGGAATGCCCTGCCAGCCGATGGTCCAACCGCCGAGCGTGTTGGACACCGAGTCGGCGCTGGCGCCGGTCACGGTGATGTGCGCCGAGGTGGCCAGCGGCAGCACGTTGTTGCTGTTCTGCAGCAGCACACTCGACTCGGCGGCGGCCTGACGCGCGAGCGTGGCGTCCATGCCCACGGTCTGGTTGGCCTTGGACGCGTCGACGTAGGGGTGGTCGAAGATCCCTGTCTTGAACTTGAGTTCGAGCGCGCGCTCGGTCGCCTGGTTGATCCGCTGCATCGGGATCAGGTGGTCGGTCACGGCCTTGGTCAGATCGGCCACGAAGGTCGTGCCGTCATAGGGGACCATGGTCATGTCGACGCCCGCGTTGACCGCAAGCGCGATCGCGTGCTCGTAGTCGCCGACCAGGTGGTAGGTGGTCTGCAACGCCTGCACGTCGCCCCAGTCGCTGATCGCGAGGCCGTTGAAGTGCATCTGGTTGCGCAGCACGTCGGTCAGCAGGTAGTGCGACGAGGTGGCCGGCACGCCGTTGATCGCGCCCGAGTTGACCATCACGGTGTCCGCGCCTGCCGAGATGCCGCCCTGGTAGGAGGGGAATTGGTCGTCCTGCAACCAGCGCAGCGGCAGGTTCGCGTCGGTACGGTCCAGGCCATCGCTCGCAGCGCCGTAGGCTGCGAAGTGCTTCACCGACGCGGCGACCTGGCCGCTGGACTGCAGACCGGCGACGCCGGCCGCTACCATGGCGCCGTCGAGCGTCGGGTCCTCCCCGAACGACTCGTTGTAGCGCCCCCAGCGCGTGTCCATGGTGACGTCGGCGACCGGACCGAATCCCCAGCGCACGTTCGTGGCCAGTGCCGCCGCCCCCGCGGATGCCTCGGCCTGCTTCTCGAGATTCGGGTCGTACGTGGCGCCCATGCCGATCTGCGCCGGGAAGATCGTGTCGCCGACGACGTTGCTGTGGCCGTGCACCACGTCGGCGCCGTAGATGATCGGGATGTGCAGCGGGTTGTGCGCGATGGCGTAGCTCTGGATGGCGTTGATGGCGTTGGCCCAGTCGGCCGGGGTGTCCGCGCCGTTGATGTTCTCGGTGGGCGGGGAGCCGCCGCCGGAGAGGATGGAGCCGACCGCGTCGTTGCCGAGCACGTTCTGTGCGCAGGTCGGGTTGAGCGGGCCCGCGCCGTAGTTGCAGTTGCCGACGATCTGGCTGACTTCGACCTGGGTCATCTGGCCGATCTTCTCGGCCAGCGTCATGTGGCCGACCAGGTCGTTCGCCCTGGCCTGGGCGGGCGCCTGCTGGTTGAGGTACAGGGGTTGGCTGTCGGCGATGGCCGAACCGGAGCTGCCGGCGACGATGACGGAAGCCGCCACCGTGCCGATCGCCGCCGCGACCGCGATCACCGACCGCTGACCGAGTAAGCGCTTTCTTCTCATCCGGACTCCTACCGCTGTGATTCGCGCACGGACGCCCTCGTGCGGCCGTGACGCGCCGTGATCGACTTGATCGATACCGGGCGGTTCATGCTTGACCGCGCCGGCTGCGTAGTCAATAGGTTGCGGGGAGCCAATCCCCGCGATGACGAATTCGTAAATTCGTTCATCTTCCCGATGTGGACCACTGTCCACAGTGGTCCGCCGCCATGTGGGTGACCTGCGGGTCTGTGCTCCATTTGGTCCGGGCCGGTCGTCGGGTTCGCGGCCTACGAAAGATGGGTGCGCTTCACGAGGAATTCACGGGAAGCTCAACTTGTCTGTTCATCCACCGAGGAGGAAATTTGTCCGAATCGAGATGGTTATCGAGGCGAAGAGGTACCTTCTTAGCCCTCGGCGTAGCGACACTGACGGCGTTGTCCGCGCTCACCGCGCAGGCCGCTCCCGCGTCAACTCCCGGCATCGCCGCCAACCCCAACGCGGTCGCCACGGTCCGCGCCGAGGTCAAGGCCGGCACTCTGTTGAAAACGCACGGCATGATGAGTGCTTGCGCAAGCACGAAGGTCAAGCTGGCCTGCCTGGCTGAGATCGCCACCACCGGCACCAGTTCGACCAAGGCCCTCACCGCTACCACTCCGATCGGCTACGGCGCAACCGACCTGGAAAAGGCGTACAGCCTGACCGGCGGGCAGGCCGGCACGATCGCCATCATCGACGCGGGCGCCTACCCGAACCTTGAATCCGACCTCGCCACGTACCGCGCGCAGTACGGCCTGCCGGCCTGCACGACGGCCAGCGGCTGCCTGACGATCGCCGACATGAACGACGGCCCGCCGCTGCAACCCGCCGGGGACTTCCTCGACCAGTTCATCGAGGAGCAGGTCGCCGTCGAGACCGCGCTCGACGTGGACATGGCCTCCGCATCCTGTCCGGGCTGCAAGATCATCGAGCTGCAGCTGCCCGACCAGGACGCCCTCGTCCAGGGCACCAACGCCGACCAGCAGACCACCGACTTCGGCACCGCCGTCAACACCGCGGCCAAGCTCGGCGCCAACGCGGTCAGCATGAGCTACCAGTACCCGAGCGACGCGTTCGAGGAGACCGGCACCCCCGGCCTCGACCTGTTCCACCCCGGCATGGCCGTGCTCGCCTCCTCCGGTGACGGTGGCTACGAGGGCAACCAGCACAACGGCTGGCCGAACAACCTGCCCTGGGTGACCTCGGTCGGCGGCACGTCGCTTTACCAGAGCGCGGACGGCAAGTCGTTCTCGCAGGTCGCCTGGGCCCAGGCCGGCAGCGGCTGCGAGACCGACCTGCCCCCGGCCATCGGCCAGCCCCCGTCGGTCAGCGCCTACTGCGGTGGCCACCGTGCCGCGTCCGACATCTCCGCGGTCGCCGACCTGAACACAGGCGTGGCCGTGTACGACACGTACGCGCCGTTCTCCGGTCAGCCCTTCAACTGGCTGCTCGTCGGCGGCACCAGCGTGTCCTCACCGTTCATCGCCGGCGTCTATGCGCGCGCCGGCAACCTCTCGCAGGTGATCGGCCCGAACACGCTGTACATGGACAAGCCGTCGGACTTCACCGACGTCACCGTCGGCGCCAACACGCCGCCGAACAGCGGTGTCGGCCCGGCCCAGCTCTACACCGCTGGCAAGGGCTGGGACGGTCCCACCGGTCTCGGCACCCCGAAGGGCCTCACCGGGTTCTGATCGGTTCCTGATCAGGACAGAAACGATCGCGGTCTCGCCGGCGCCCTTTCCGCCGGCGAGATCGTGAGGCCGATCCCGCCCGGGCCGACGTGCACCATGATGATCGCGCTGACCCCGACCACGTTGATCTGGTTCAGGTTGGGTATCCGGCGTTTGAGCCGGTCCATGATGTAGTCGATCCGTCTGTCCGCGCCGAAGTGCTCGATCGCGATGTCCACGGGCGCCTTGCCCGCCTTGGCCACCGCGGTGTCCACCAGTTTGCGGATCGCCCTGTCGCTGCCCATGGTTTTGGCCAGCGGCACGATCTCCCCGTTCTGCACGGTGAGCAGCGGTTTCACCGACAGCGCGCTGCCGATCAGGTGCGCGGCCGCGCCGATCCGGCCGCCCCGGCGCAGGTATTCCAGGGTTTCCACGTGGATCAGCTCGACCGACGAGGTCATCCGCTGGTTCGCCGCATGGATCACCTGGTCCACGTTGCCGCCCGCGTTGGCGATCCGTGCCGCCGCGAGTACCGCGTAGCCAAGGCTCATCCCGGCCGTTCCCGTGTCCACGACGTGTACCGGCACCCGTGAATCCGCGGCTCCGAATTTCGCCATGTCCGTGGTCTTGGACAGCTTCCCGGAAATGTGCAGGGACACGACCGCGCTTGCGCCGCGCGCGATGGCGTCCTGATAGGTCCAGAAAAAGGCGCCGGGGTCGGGCGGTGATGTCGACAGCGGCGTTCCGTCGGCGAACGCGTCGAGCAGAGTCTGGGGAGCGATCCGAGCCTCGTCATCGAGGTGGTCGCCGACGTGCAGCTGCTGCTGCACGACGGAGATGCCCCACCGTGCCGCCATTTCGGTCGGCAGGCATGCGGTGGAGTCAGTCACAACAGTGACATAGCCGGCCATGGCGCAGGACTGTAACGCCCTGGCATCGTTTGGCGATATAGGCCCACCTCGTCCGCTGAGGGAGAGTAGAGAATCGCGCTGTTCACCGCCCCTGGGGTGAGCATGGTCACCGCCTGATCGTGGCGCGTGTCGTGACCTCAAGGGCTACTGGCGGGTAACATCCAGCGTGTCCGAGTCCGATGTGCGCTAGCTTGCCTTACGGGGCGTCTGGCTCGCCAAGGCGAAAGCGACATGGCAAGGTCGGGCCAACCGGCGACAGTTCCGCCGCCGCACGTCCGGCGGCCACTTTCTCAGGAGGTCGAACCAGACCCATGAACATCGTTGTTCTGGTCAAGCAGGTGCCGGATACCTATTCCGAGCGCAAGCTGCGCGACGCCGATCACACCCTCGACCGCGACTCGGCCGACGCCGTCCTGGACGAGATCAACGAGCGCGCCGTCGAAGAAGCATTGTTGATCAAAGAGGCGCAGGGCGGCAACGTGACCGTGGTGTGCGTCGGCCCCGATCGCGCCACCGAAGCCATTCGCAAGGCCCTGTCCATGGGCGCCGACTCCGCGGTCCACGTCAACGACGAGGCGCTGCACGGCGCCGACGTGCTGCAGACCGCCAAGGTCCTGGCCAAGGCCATCGGCACCGTCGAGGGCGTCGACCTGGTCATGGCCGGCAACGAGGCCACCGACGGCACGTCCGGCACGGTCCCCGCGATCATCGCCGAACTGCTCGGCCTGCCTCAGCTAACCCACGCCCGCAAGGTCACCGTCGACGGCGGCTCGGTCACCGTCGAGCGCGAGACCCCGGACGAGGGCCTTGTCCACCTGCAGGCCAGCCTGCCCGCGGTGATCAGCGTCTCCGAGAAGATCAACGAGCCGCGCTACCCCTCCTTCAAGGGGATCATGGCCGCCAAGAAGAAGCCGGTGAACACCCTGACCGTCGCCGATCTCGGCATCGACGCGGGTGAGGTCGGCCTGGCCAACGCGTGGTCCTCGGTTGTCGACGCGGCACCCAAGCCGCCGCGCACGGCCGGTGAAAAGGTCGAGGACGACGGGACCGGCGGCAACAAGATCGCCGAGTACCTCATCGCCCAGAAGCTGATCTGACGAACCGAGCCGAGCAGGAGAGAGAAACACCATGTCCGAGGTTTTGGTCCTCGTCGAACAGGTTGACGGCGAGGTCAAGAAGGTCACCAACGAACTGCTGACCGCCGCCCGCCGGCTCGGCGAGCCCGCCGCCGTCGTGGTCGGCGCGCCCGGCACGGCAGCGAAGGTCCGCGACGCGCTCGCAGGCTACGGCGCCGCGAAGGTCTATGCGGCCGAGTCCGGCGACGCCACCGGCTACCTGGTCACCCCCAAGGTCGACGCGCTGGCCGCGGTCGCCGCGACGGCCACTCCGGCAGCCGTGCTGATCGCGGGCTCGTCCGAGGGCAAGGAGGTCGCCGGCAGGCTGGCCGTGCGCCTCGGTTCCGGTCTGCTCGTGGACGTCGTCGACATCGACGCGGACGGCACCGGCACCCAGTCGATCTTCGGCGGCGCGTACACAGTGCACTCGAAGGTCAGCCACGGCACCCCGGTGATCACCGTGCGCCCCGGCGCCCTCGAAGCCGAAGCCGCCGACGGCGCTGCCGAGTCGGCCACAGTGGACCTGCCCGCCGTCGACGCGGCCAAGGCCACCAAGGTGCTCGGCCGCGAGCCCGTCGAGGGCGGCGACCGTCCCGACCTGACCGATGCCAGCGTCGTCGTCTCCGGCGGTCGCGGTGTCGGCAGCGCGGAGAGCTTCGCCGTCGTCGAAGCCCTCGCCGACTCGCTCGGTGCCGCCGTCGGCGCCTCCCGCGCCGCCGTCGACTCCGGGTACTACCCGCACCAGTTCCAGGTCGGCCAGACCGGCAAGACGGTCTCCCCGCAGCTCTACATCGCGCTCGGCATTTCCGGTGCGATTCAGCACCGCGCCGGAATGCAGACCTCGAAGACGATCATCGCGGTCAACAAGGACGCGGAGGCGCCGATCTTCGAGATCACCGACTTCGGTATCGTCGGCGACCTTTTCAAGGTCGCGCCGCAGCTCACCGAGGAAGTGAACAAGCGCAAGGGCTGATTATTTAATGCCCAGCGAATTCGGGGCGGTTTTTCCGTGACTTCACGGTGAAAACCGCCCCGAATGCATTGCCCCCACCGGTCATTAACCGAATTTCCACTTAGCTGCCACCGACTTGACCTGCTGACTGTTGTCTGCACACCGTAAACAGAACGTATGGCGCAGTCAGAACTGCTGGTGAGCACCCCGGCCGGACCGTCGACAGAGGCCACCGCGCACTACTCGTTGCTGGTCGCCCACGACGACGCCGACGTCCGCGCCGCCCAACGGCTGCGCTACCAGGTGTTCGCCGAGGAGATGGGCGCCGACCTGCACACCCCCGTGGCCGGACTGGACGTCGACCGGTTCGACGAATTCTGCGACCACCTGGTCGTCCGCCACGACCCCACCGGCGAGATCGTCGGCTGCTATCGCATGCTCCCCCCGGAGAGAGCGCGGGAAGCCGGTCGCCTCTACTCCGACGGCGAGTTCGACCTGACCAGGCTGGCCGGCATCCGCGGCGCCCTTGTCGAAACCGGCCGTTCCTGCGTGCACCCCGACCACCGCTCCGGCGCCGTCGTCGGCCTGGTCTGGGCCGGCATCGCCCGCTACATGCTGCTCTCCGGCCACGCCTGGCTCGCCGGCTGCGCCTCGGTCCCGTTGCACGACGGCGGCGAACTGGCCGCGGGCGTCTGGGACACCGTGTCGCGCAAGAACTACGCCCCCGCCGAACACCGCGTCACGCCACGAATCCCGTGGAATGTCGCGGCAGCCCCGCGTCCAGCCAAGGCGACCATCCCGCCCCTCCTGCGCGGCTATCTCCGCCTAGGCGCCTGGGTCTGCGGCGAACCCGCCCTCGACGAGGACTTCGGCGTAGCCGATTTCTTCGTGCTGCTGTCGATGGCCAGGGTCGACCAGCGCTACCTCCGCTTCTTCCTCGGCGAAGGACGCTAGCCATGGCCCACGCCTGGATGCCCACCTCGCCCTGCGGCCCCGGCTGCCATGCGGCCACCATGCCCACTGTCGGCCGCCTACGCCGATTCACCCGCCTGACCCGAGCCGCCCTCGTCCTCATGGCGTGCCTGGCTCTCGCCCCGCTCCTCATCGTCCTACATGGACGGTCCAGGTCCGCGATGCTCCGCTGGGTCTTCACGTCCATGCTCAGGGCCTTCGGCGCCAAGCTGGAAATCCACGGCGACCCCAACTTCGCGCGCGCGCAAACCCAGCGAGGAGCACTCGTCGTCCAGAACCACGTGTCCTGGCTGGACATCGTCGTCGCGAACGCCGTGCGTCCCATGCGATCCGTCGCCAAACGCGAAATCGGTGAATGGCCTCTCGTCGGTGCCCTCGCGACCAAAGCCGGCACTGTCTACCTGGACCGCGAAAGCCTCCGCGCCCTCCCCGGCACGGTCGCCGAACTGTCCGCAGCGCTGCGCGCGGGCGCCCAGGTGAACGTCTGTCCAGAAGGCACCACCTGGTGCGGCCTTGCGGCGGGCCATTTCCGCCCAGCGCTGTTCCAGGCGGCGATCGACGGCGGCGTGCCCGTGCGTCCGTTGGCCGTCCGCTACCGCCTGGCGAACGGCCAAACCACAACCTGGCCCTCGTTCGTCGGCACCGAAACCCTCATCGACTCGGTCCGCCGCACCGCGAAACTGCGCGGCCTTGTCGTCGAGGTGCACATCCTCGACGAAATCGCACCCGGCCGCGCCGACACCCGCGCCGAACTGGCCGGCATCGCCGAAGCCCAGATCGCGGCGGTCCTCTCCGGACCGCACATCCCCGCGCAGCGCCGTGCCGCCCACGTCCGCATGCTCCTTGCCGATGCCCCGGATACGGTGAACGCGGATGGCAGCTGATCAGTCGCGGCGGTCCAGATAGGCGAGGACTCGGCGGTTGTTGTCGTGGTGGTGTACTTGCTCACCGCGCCTTCGGACAGGTGCAGCGTTGCGGCGATGGCGGCGTTGGATCGGCCTGCTGCCATCAGCGCGAGGACGTCGTTCTCCCGCGCGGTCAGGGAGTGGACCGGTGTCTTGTCGGCCATCAGCGTCGCGATGACCTTGGCGTCCATCACGGTGCCGCCCGCCGCCACCCGGTGCAGGGCGTCGGTCAGTTCGGTGCCGCCTGCCACCCGGTCCTTCAACAGGTAGCCGATGCCCGCGCCGTCGGCGAGGAGTTCGCGGGCGTAGAGGCACCGGATCCGGACCATCACCTCGGTGTGGGGGATTGACGCTCGACGCGGTCCTCAAGGTCGCGCTCGCCTACACGTTGCCGGTGAACAGGGTGTCCGGGGTGGCCGGGATCCGGTACGCGGTGGTGTTCCTCGGACTCGTCTACTTCACCGTGCGCTACGTCCGCCGGAGCGACGAGCTGGCGGAAATCGACTAGACCTCGACCAGGGTGGAGGTTGCACCATGGCGGGCGTGACGGCGACGACGACGGCGAGACCCAACCGGACCAGGAGCACCTTGTGGACGCCTGCGCGGCGCTACACCACGATCGGTCTTGTCGTCGTCATGACGTTGATCGCGTTCGAGTTCATGGGGGTCGCGACCGCGCTGCCGACGTTGGTCGCGAGTTTGCACGGCGGACGGCTA
>DASYBO010000093.1:0-1991 GCA_036500685.1 Pseudonocardiaceae bacterium
AACGACCACTGACCCGCACCCCTTCGGGCACCCGCTCACCTCGCCCGCTGGGCACACCCGATCCGCAGAACAGCGCGTCCGGGTCGGAGCACACCTCGCGCAGCACCGCATCCGGGAAATATGTGGCGACGATGTTCTTGGCGGTCGCGCACGTTCCGGCGACCCAGGCCGTGGCTGGGCAGGCTCGGCCCAGGTCGGCCAACCGCCCGGCCACCGTCTCCGCGCCTGCCCAGGCACCCCCGTACCGCGCGGGTGTCCGCAGCGCGAACAAGCCGCCGCTACGCAGCGCCTCCAGGCTTTCCGCGGCCGGCCGATCGTTCTGCTCCGTCTTCTCGGCGTGGGCACGCAGCACCGCACCGATCTCGTGGTCGATCACGAATCCCACCCAAGCACCGACCGAGTGGCCCAGGCCATACGCGAGCAGTGCCGGTGCATACGTGACCGTGCTGGCTATGATCGGTCAGGTGGACCTGGTGAGCGAGGTCATCCGGATGGTTCGGGTCGGTGACGTCGGCAGCCGGCTGATCCGGCAGACCGACCCACGGGGAGTCAGGTTCCCGGCCATCACCGGCAGCGGCTTCCACATCCTGCTGCGCGGCACCTGCTGGCTGATCACCGGGGACGCACCGGCTCGCCCACTGAGACCGGGCGACATCCTGTTCACCTCCTCCGGTGCCGAGCACGGACTCGCGCGGACACCTCGCGCGTTGGCAGACCTGCCACCATCGGCGATGGGCCCGATCCCACCCGCGCCGGGACCGTTCGACTTCGAGTTCGTCTGCGGTGCCTACCACCTCACCCACGGCACCGCGCCGCAGTACCTGCGCGCATTGCCCGACATCATCGCGGTATCGCCGGACTACGACCGCCATCCGGAGATGCGAGCCCTGATCGACCTGCTCACGACGGAGGCATCCGACCTGCGGATGGGAAGTGCGGCAACGGTGCGTTCGCTGCTGGACCTGATCCTGGTGCACGTGCTGCGCGAGTGGCACGAACAGCGAGGCACGGACGCATGGCCGGGCATCGACGACCCGGCCATCGCGGCCGCACTGCGGCAGATCCACGAGAACCCACAACGGAAGTGGACCGTGCGCGGCCTCAGCGAACTGGCGGGGATACCGCACACGGCCTTCGCGCGACGGTTCACCGTGGTGGTCGGCCAGCCGCCGATCAGCTACCTGACCGGCTGGCGGCTGGCTTGCGGCGCCCGGCTGCTCAAGGAGACCGACGCGTCGCTGGCGACGATCGCCCGCCAGGTCGGGTATTCGACGGAGTTCGCGTTCTCCGGGGCGTTCCGCCGCGAGTACGGCGTCTCACCGGGTCAGTTCCGTCGCACTCCGTCCACCACCGGAACCGCCGCAGGCAATGACGGCCCGGTGGGGTACACGACGACTGAGTACTGAGCCGCCGGGCAACGTCGGCTGGCTGCGATCGATCGCGGCCAACCGTTCGCCCAGCGCCGCCGGTAGCGCGGCCCATCTCATTCGCCAGGAGTTGCCGTAACAGCGCGAGCGTGCTGGCGCGCGCCGAGTTCGCTATCGCGCGTCCCGATCCCACATGGCGTCTCACGTAAGGGCCCGAATGCGTCCGTGGATCGACCGGTGCGACATGGCGGGAACGTCCTTCGTCGTCGAGGATCTGTCCGTTGATCTTCACCGTCCGTAGCACGACACACCGATGGACGCCCCCGATCTCGAGGCGGCCGAACGTCTGTTCACGATGTTCGGCCCGTCCATGTCGCCGAAGTGACGGCAGATCGCCGGTGGCTGCACCCCTGCCGCCGTCGCGACTGCGCGGTGGTGACGGCTTCGCGGCCCGCGTACGCGAGCGGGGCAGCCGCGGCCTCGACCACACGCCGGCGGATGAGGCTCTCGCCCGTCGGCTGCGGCCACCGACGTAGCAGCAGTGACGTCGTCCCTTGTCCCAGCAGGCAGTATCACCGATACCACTACCTCTGTACCGTTGGAAATATCAGTGGTACCGTACTT
>DASYBO010000094.1:0-14393 GCA_036500685.1 Pseudonocardiaceae bacterium
CGCCGGTCCCTGACCACCACGTGCGGTTGCTCCTCACCGAGGCCGCCGTCGTGCTCGCTCACTTCATCTCCTCGCTGTTAGGACCCGGACGAAACGTTGCCGTGCGTCACTTGTCCTCGTCGACGATTTCCGCGTCGACCACGTCCTCCGCACCGCCGGACTCGCCAGCGGGGGCACCGCCCGGCGCACCGGCACCGGCAGCGGCGGATTCGGCGTTCGCGTTGGCGTACATGGCCGAACCCATCGCCTGCGACTCGGTCGCGAGCTTCTCGACCGCGGACTTGATCGCGTTGATGTCCTCGCCCTTGAGCGCCTCGTTGGCGTCCTTCAGCGCGGCGTTGACCTTGTCCTTGGTCTCGGCCGGCAGCTTCTCGTCGTTGTCCTTGACGAACTTCTCGGTCTGGTAGACCAGCGACTCGGCCTGGTTGCGGACCTCGGCCTCGTCGCGGCGCTGCTTGTCCTCCTCGGCGTGCGCCTCGGCGTCCTTGACCATCCGCTCGATGTCGTCCTTGGGCAGCGCCGATCCACCGGTGATGGTCATGCCCTGCTCTTTGCCGGTGGCCATGTCCTTGGCGTTGACGTGCACGATGCCGTTGGCGTCGATGTCGAAGGTGACCTCGACCTGCGGCACGCCGCGCGGTGCCGGCGGGATGCCGGTCAGCTCGAACATGCCCAACTTCTTGTTGTACGCCGCGAATTCGCGTTCGCCCTGGTAGACCTGGATCTGCACGGAGGGCTGGTTGTCGTCGGCGGTGGTGAAGATCTCCGAGCGCTTGGTCGGGATCGTGGTGTTGCGCTCGATCAGCTTGGTCATCACGCCGCCCTTGGTTTCGATACCGAGGGACAGCGGGGTGACGTCGAGCAGCAGGACGTCCTTGACCTCACCCTTGAGCACGCCGGCCTGCAGTGCCGCGCCGACCGCGACGACCTCGTCCGGGTTCACGCCCTTGTTCGGCTCGCGACCGCCGGTCAGCTCCTTGACCAGGTCGGTGACGGCCGGCATACGGGTCGAACCACCGACCAGCACGACGTGGTTGATGTCGCCGATCTTGACGCTGGCGTCGCGGATCACGTTGTTGAACGGGGCCCGGCAGCGGTCAAGCAGGTCGGAGGTGAGCCGCTGGAACTCGGCGCGCGAGAGGGTCTCGTCCATGAACAGCGGGTTCTTGTCCGAGTCCACCGTGACGTAGGGCAGGTTGATGTTCGCGCTGGAGGAGCTGGACAGCTCGATCTTGGCCTTCTCAGCGGCTTCGCGAATCCGCTGCATCGCCATCTTGTCCTTGGTCAGGTCGATGCCGTTGCCCGCCTTGAACTTCTCCACCAGCCAGTCCACGATGGCCTGGTCCCAGTCGTCGCCACCGAGGTGGTTGTCACCACTGGTCGCGCGGACCTCGACGACACCGTCGCCGATCTCCAGCAGGGACACGTCGAAGGTGCCGCCACCGAGGTCGAAGACCAGGATGGTCTGTTCCTTCTCACCCTTGTCGAGGCCGTAGGCCAGGGCGGCCGCGGTCGGCTCGTTCACGATCCGCAGCACGTTGAGGCCTGCGATCTGCCCGGCCTCCTTGGTGGCCTGCCGCTGCGCGTCCTCGAAGTAGGCGGGGACGGTGATCACCGCGTCGGTGACGTCCTCACCCAGGTACGCCTCGGCGTCCCGCTTGAGCTTCATCAGCACGCGGGCGCTGATCTCCTGCGGGGTGTACTTCTTCCCGTCGATCTCGGTTGACCAGCTGGTGCCCATGTGCCGCTTCACGGACCGAATGGTGCGGTCCACGTTGGTGACGGCCTGGTTCTTTGCTGGCTGCCCGGTGAGCACGTCGCCGTTCTTTGCGAAGGCCACAATGGACGGGGTCGTCCGCGAACCCTCGGAGTTGGCGATCACCGTCGGCTCACCGCCCTCAAGGACGGCGACGACGGAGTTGGTCGTCCCCAGGTCGATGCCGACCGCTCGCGCCATGGAATTCCTCCTGTGCAGTGTTGCTGTTCTGTTCGGGTCTCTAGTTCGTCCGGTGAGGCCGCTGGTAGAAACCGTTCCGCTGCCGGTCATCCAACCGCCATCACGGACTTGAGCCTACCGCGCTCAACCTTCCTGCACGTACAACGGGCGACACCCCGCCCCTGTTCCCCGCTCGCCGATGCGGTGCCCTGTGCTTGCCATCACACCGGGTCATTACGCACGCCGGGCCAGGCCGCGCTCGGCGGCCTGGCCCGAAGCGGGTGGCGTTTACTTCGCGCTGATCTGCACGTCTCCGCTGGTCGTCTCGGCGGTGATCGAGAACTGGGCGTTGGGGTCGTCGCCGATGCCGACCTTGCGGTCACCGGAACCCGTGGTGGTGCTCACCCGGTAGCTGCCGCTGGGCACCGTGATGGTGACGTTGCCGCTGCTGGCCTGCAGATCGAGGTTCTGCGCGACGTCCGCGCTGACCGAGATGTCGCCGGAGGTGGCGTGCGCACTGGTGCGCGCCCCCTTCAGCCCGTCCGCCACGATCCGGCCCGACGTACTCTGCACCGTCGCGGAGCCGGCCACCCCGCTCAAGGTGATGTCCCCGGATGACGAATGGGCCTGCACGTCCGCGCCCGAACCCGCCGCCTTGATGTCGCCGGAGGTCGTGGTCACGCTGACCGGCCCGGCCACGCCAACGACCGAGACATTGCCCGAACTCGACTCGACGTTCACCGACGCCGCTCCGGACACGGTGATGTCGCCCGAACTCGTCGAACCGTCGATCTTGGCGTTGGCCGGCAGCGTCACCACGTAGTCGACGGTGCAGTCGGTACCGCAGTCGTTGAGGGTCAACACCCCGGTGGCGATGGTCGTACTCGGACCGGGCTTGGTGCTCCCGTTGTAGTGCACGACGCGGTGCACCGATGCGGTCGACCCGACCTGGATGCTCACGTCACCCGACCCGTTGGCCAGGTGCACTCCGCTGATGGTCTGGTGCAGCGCGGTGTCGTCGGTGGCCTGGTTGGCCTGGGCCTGGAAGCCGTACTGACAGCCGCTGGCCAGCCCGCCGACCACAAGAATGGTCCCCACCAGCAGCAGCCGCCCCCGGATCACCATCGCAGTACGCCCCCGTTTCATCCCGTTTCACTGTGCGTTCGGCGATGAGGCTACGGGCCGGCCGCAGCGCGCACATTGGGGTAAACCCCCGGAAACCACCTAGGGGCACACCGAAATCGGCCTCGGGGATCGCAGGGTCGGGGTCGCGGAGTCAGTCGGATTCGCGCCTGCTGGTGTCGAACCGCTGGAAGTTCAGGTACGCCCTGGACGGCGTCGGACCGCGCTGGCCCTGGTACCGCGACCCGGCCTGCGCCGAGCCGTACGGGTGCTCGGCGGCGCTGCTCAGCCGGAACAGGCACAGCTGGCCGATCTTCATGCCCGGCCACAGCGTGATCGGCAGATTCGCCACGTTCGACAGTTCGAGCGTGATGTGCCCGCTGAACCCAGGGTCGATGAAACCGGCAGTGGAGTGCGTCAACAGGCCCAACCGGCCCAACGACGACTTGCCCTCCAGCCGACCGGCGAGATCATCCGGCAGCGACACCATCTCGAACGTCGAGCCCAACACGAACTCGCCGGGATGCAGCACGAACGGCTCGTCGTCGTTCTCTTTCTCGACGAGTGAGGTCAGCTCGTCCTGCCGGATCGAGGGATCGATGTGGGTGTACTTGCTGTTGTCGAAGACCCGGAAATACCGGTCAAGGCGCACGTCGATGCTCGATGGCTGCAGCAGGGCCGGATCGTAGGGATCGAGCACCAGCCGCCCAGCCTCGAGTTCCTTGCTCAGGTCCCGATCGCTCAACAACACGCGAACCACCCTAGCCGGGCGGTGTTACCCTTCGCCTGGCGACCAGGTAGGCTTGGCTCGCTTCGCGGATGTAGTTTAATGGTAGAACATCAGCTTCCCAAGCTGAGAACGCGGGTTCGATTCCCGTCATCCGCTCTCTTCGCGAAACCCCCAGGTCAGAGGTTGTCCACTTCAGACCTGGGGGTTTCGTTATGACCACTGTCGCGCTATGTCCACTGTGGACTCAGTGTCGTTCGCGCATGGACCGGTGGACAACCTGTGGACAACTCCGACCACATCGCGGTAATCACAGGTCAGACGCTTGGCCTACATGTGGATAGAACACAACATAACCAAGCTCGACTCAGCGCCACTACTACATCTAGTGGGCACATATGTTCGAATGCGTCAGACGCTCGCGCGGGGGCGCGGGAGTTCGTTGCGGATGGTCGCGTCGGGGGCGTAACGGGCGACGGTCTCGGTGAGGCGAGCACTGTCCACGTGCCAGTCGAGCATGGGGAAGTAGCGGCGCGGCTCGTCCGGCGCGGACTCGGTGGTGAGGCCGAAACTGTAGGTGCCCCGGTTCTGCCGGACGACCCAGACCGCGCGCAGTTCGGGCCAGGGCACGAACATCGTCGGTTTGCGCGCGGTGCTCTTGGTCAACGTGATGCCGTGTTCATCGACGCGCAGCGCGACGGGTTTACGGACACCGCCGTCGACAAGGACGATCAGGCCGAGCAGCAGCAACGCCACGAAGATCAGGCCAAGCCAGCCTCTCGCGATGGCGAACAAGGCCGCGAGCGCGAGGTCGAGCACGCTGACGAACACCAGGCCACGAACGGTGCGGCCGGTCCAGCCGCGGCGCTCTTCGTAGACGGGCAGTTCGTCGGCCACCTTCGCATGGTGCCATCAGCCGACGCGGGCCTGCTTCGCTCGCTGGCGCAAAGGGGTCAGGCGCGGCGGGGCGGCAGGCCGACGACGAAGTACTGGCGGGCGGTGCCGTGTAGTTCGGCGCCGGCGGCGATGGAGTGCCGGATGCCGTTGTACAGGTAGTCCCAGACGCGGCGATCGCGTTGCAGGGCGGCGAAGCCGGCCTCGACGGTCCGGCCGCCGGAGTCGGTCAGGGACAACATGATCTGGCCGTCGACCGGCTGGGTGCGCACCTCGGTGAGCTCGTAGGTCTTGACCCAGACGCCTCGATATAACAGCCAGTCCGCGCCGACGACGCAGCGACTGGCGCGCCAGGTGAGCCGGTACCAGACCAGCGCGGGACCGTGTTCTGGCGGGGCGGCGGGTTTCCGGGTGAGCAGGCCCGCTGATTCGCGATCGGCCGCCTTGGCCCTTGGGTCGCCCGCGAAGCCGGGAGCGTGCGGTGGGCGCGGAAGGCCGGTGTGCGTGTCCGGCCGGGGCGGCAGCGACCGGTTGGGTTCGATGTCTGTCATCGGCTGGGTTCGACGGTTCTGCGCTCAGCTGGCTCGGGCGGACAGGACGGTTCGATCGGACCCGCGATCGGGGCACCCGGCCAAGCCTGCCACAGCCGAGGGCGGTTGCCGGGGAGGACACAACCGCCGACCAGGGTCAATTGCGGACGGGTCGGCGGCCCCGCCGGGCGGGGCCGCCCGCGACACACGTCGGGTCAGCTGACGCCGAGCAGGTCGACCACGAAGATCAGGGTCTCGCCGGGCTTGATCACGCCGCCGGCGCCGCGGTTGCCGTAGCCCTTGTGCGGCGGGATGACCAGCCTGCGCCTGCCGCCGATCTTCATACCCGCGACGCCTTCGTCCCAGCCCGCGATCACCTGGCCGGCACCGAGCTTGAAGCTGAAGGTGTCGCCGCGGTTCCAGGAGGCGTCGAACTCCTCGCCGGTCGAGTGCGCGACACCGACGTAGTGCACGGTCACGGTGCTGCCGGTGCCGGCCTCCTTGCCGTCGCCGACGGTGATGTCGTGAGTCTCCAGGTCGGCGGGCGGGTTGCCCGCGATCGGGTCGACGTCGGGCTTCTGCTGAGCCATGCGGACGAGCCTCCAGATATTGGTCGTTCGGTGATGTCGATCGAGTCAAACATGGTCACCGGCCGAAGGTGTTCCCAGGGGCGGGCCGGGCCGGAACAATGGGTGTCCGGATCGTTACTTAACTCGCGGGTAAACCACCCCTGCGGGTGAGTTTTCCGGTCATTTGCCCGCGGTTTCTACTCCATTCCGTCACGACGCCGCGTTGGCTACGTCTCCAACCCGTCGACAAGGAATGGAGCATCGATGCCCAACAGCGTCGACCCGATCAAGGGCCGACCCATCGGGGTGGTGGTGATCGATCCTGTCCCGCTGTTCCGGGACGGACTCGCCGCACTGCTCGCCCGCACCAACGGGGTGCGGTTGCTCGGCGTGACCGGCAACCTGCACGCCGCCATCGTGCTGTGCGAACGCATCCGACCCGATGTGGTGCTGGTGGACGCGATGCTGGATCCGCGCTGCCATCTCGGTTCGCTGCTGCAGGGCAGCGACGACGCGCTGGCCGTGCTCAGCGTGGTGCGGGAGCCGTTGCGGACCGCGCGCTACCTGAACACCGCGATCACCGCGGGGGTGCAGGGGGTGATCCTGCGCACCGCCGAGCCCGGCGCGTTCGCCGACGCGATCCGCAGGACCTTCACCGAGCGCCGCTATCTCGACCCCGATCTCGGCGTGCTCGCCAACGGTTTGGGCATCCGCACGTCGGTGACCGCACGTCAGCCGCTGTCCCGCCGCGAGTACCAGGTGTTGCAGTTGATCTCGGACGGTCTGGAGAACTCGGCGATCGCGAAGGCTCTTTTCGTGTCGATCGAGACGATTCGCACGCATGTGAAGAACATCCTGCGCAAGCTGCACGCCAGGGACCGGGCACACGCGGTCGCGGTGGCCTTCCGGCTCGGCCTGCTGGTTGTGCACCGGGACAGCCCGTTCCCGACCGTGTCCGGTACGGACGGGCAGCCGCCGGGGATGCCGCTGGCCCCTCCCGCGGTTACGCCCTCGGGCCTGCCGCCGGGTGCGCCCCGTCGAACGAACGGTCCCCCAACCGGTTAGTCGATGGTGGGGAAGTGTCATTCGAACGGTCCCAGCCTTGCCCGGGTTACTCGACGGTAATATACTGAAGTTACCGGTGAGTAGCGACATCTGTCCCATGATGCCGCGGCATGACAGGGGAGCAGCGACGATGGGCCACTACAAGAGCAACGTCCGTGACCTCGAATTCAACCTGTTCGAGGTGTTCAACGTGCAGCAACGGCTGGGCACGGGCCCCTTCGAGGAGGCCGACGAGGACACCGCTCGCGGCGTGCTTGCCGAACTGAACAACCTGGCGACGGGCCCGCTCGGCGAGTCGTTCGCCGAGGGCGACCGGATCGGCACCACCTTCGACCCGAAAACCCACGCGGTCACCTTGCCCGAAGGCTTCAAGAAGTCCTACCAGGCTCTGTGGGACGGCGAGTGGTGGCGGCTCGGCCTGCCCAACCACCTCGGCGGCCTCGGCATCCCGCCCACCGTGCAGTGGACCGCTGCCGAGCTGATCCTCGGCGCGAACCCGGCCGTGTTCATGTACCTCGCGGGCCCGAACTTCGCCACGATCGTGGACAAGAACGGCACCGAGGAGCAGAAGCACTGGGCCCAGCTGATGATCGACCGCGGCTGGGGCGCGACCATGGTGCTCACCGAGCCGGACGCCGGTTCGGACGTCGGCGCCGGTCGGACCAAGGCGATCCAGCAGGAGGACGGCAGCTGGCACCTTGACGGCGTCAAGCGCTTCATCACCTCCGGTGACCAGGATCTCACCGAGAACATCATGCATTTCGTGCTGGCCAGGCCGGAAGGCCCCGGTATCGAGGCGAGGCCAGGTACCAAGGGCCTGAGCCTGTTCCTGGTGCCGAAGTTCCTGTTCGACATCAAGACCGGCGAGCCGGGCGAGCGCAACGGCGCCTTCGTCACCAACGTCGAGCACAAGATGGGCCTGAACGCGTCGGCCACCTGCGAGCTGACCTTCGGCCAGCACGGCACCCCGGCCAAGGGCTGGCTGCTCGGCGACGTGCACAACGGCATCGCGCAGATGTTCCAGGTCATCGAGTACGCCCGGATGCTGGTCGGCACCAAGGCAATCGGCACACTGTCCACCGGCTACCTCAACGCCCGCGACTACGCCAAGGAGCGCGTGCAGGGCGCGGACCTGCCGCAGATGGCGGACAAGACCGCGCCGCGCGTGACCATCACCCACCACCCGGACGTCCGCCGCAGCCTGATGCTGCAGAAGGCGTACGCGGAGGGCCTGCGCGCGGTGTACATCTACACCGCGACCTTCCAGGACCAGATCGCCGCGGGCGACGGTGACGTGAAGCTGGCCGAGCGGGTCAACGACCTGCTGCTGCCGGTCGTGAAGGGCGTCGGCTCCGAGCGGGCCTACGAGCAGCTGGCCCAGTCACTGCAGACCCTCGGCGGTTCCGGATTCCTCCAGGACTACCCGATCGAACAGTACATCCGTGACTCGAAGATCGACTCGCTGTACGAGGGCACCACGGCCATCCAGTCGCTGGACTTCTTCTTCCGCAAGATCATCCGCGACAAGGGCCAGGCGCTGGGCCACGTGGCCGGCGAGATCAGCAAGTTCCTGGAGTCCGAGGCCGGCAACGGTCGACTCAAGGAAGAGCGCGCGCTGCTCAAGCAGGCTCTTGAGGACGTGCAGGGCATGCTCGGCGCGATGGTCGGCTTCCTCACCTCGGCCCAGGAGGACACCCGCAACATCTACCTGGTCGGCCAGAACACCGTGCGCCTGCTGATCAGCGTCGGCGACCTGCTGGTCGGCTGGCTGCTGCAGCGGCAGGCCGAGGTCGCGCTGACCAAGCTGGACGGGAACCCCTCCGCCAAGGACACCGCGTTCTACCAGGGCAAGCTCGCGGTCGCGTCGTTCTTCGCCAAGACCGTGCTGCCGGAACTGTCCGCGCGCCGCAAGGTCGTGGAGACCACCGACAACAGCCTCATGGACGTGGCCGAGTCCGCGTTCTGATCCCTGCCATCACGAAAAGGGGGCGGCCTCCGAGATTTCGGAGGCCGCGCCTTGTGGTTGTGAGGCCTTACAGATAGAGGCCGGTGCCGTGCTCGGTGCGCTCGGCCGCGACCGCGTGCACGTCGCGCTCGCGCATCACCAGGTACGTGTTGGCCTGGATCTCCACTTCGAGCTGATCATCCGGGTTGTACAGGACCCGGTCGCCGACCTTCACGTTGCGCACGTTGTTGCCGACGCCGAGCACGTCGCCCCAGGCCAGTCGCTTGGCCATCTGCGCGGTGGCCGGGATGACGATGCCGCCGCTGCTGCGGCGTTCGCCCTCCTCCTGGGACACCTTCACCAGAATCCGGTCGTACAGCAGCTGAATCTCGAGCTTCGGGTCGGACACGCCGCTGATGGTACTGGCCCGCAATGCTTCCCGGGCTCAGCCGTCCAGTCCGCCGAGCACCAGCGGCAGCCGCGTCGCACCCCAGTCGCTCAACCGCACCGGCACACCCCAGTCCTGGCGGGACAGTCGGCAGGCCGGGTGTTCGCCCGCATCGTCGCAGCTTGCCGCCTGCGCGATCACGTGCAGCACGCCGTCCGGGATGTCGTCGGCGAGCACGAGGGTGCGGCTGAGCTCGGTGGTGACCCCGGCACCGGAGCGGATCAGTTCCGGCGGGGACGAGGTGATCTCCAGCCGGGTCGACGGGCCGTACCGGTCGTCGATGCGTTGGCCGGGCGGCGGATCGAAGATCACCGTCAGCGTGACCTCGCCCGGCGCGAGGTCCGTTGCGGGGCGCCGAACCTGGTGCGCCTGGCCGTGCACGAGTTCGTCGGCGAGGCCGGGCGGGATGGGCCGGTCGAGTTCGTGCGCGGCCGAGACGACCACGATCAGCTCCTCGCCGAGCACCACGATGTCGGTTGGTTCGGCCAGATCGGTGGCGAGAGTGGACAGCGCTGCGGTGTTCGGGTCGTAGCGGCGAATCGCGCCGTTGTAGGTGTCCGCGACCGCGACGCTCCCGTCCGGGAGGACGGCGACGCCGAGCGGATGTTGCAGCAGCGCGTGCGCGGCAGCGCCGTCGCGGTGGCCGAAGTCGAACAGGCCGGTGCCGACCGCCGTGCGCACCACGAAGTCCGGCTCGGCCTCGATGAAGCGCAGCGCGGAGGTTTCCGCGTCGACGAGCCAGAGTTGGTCGTCGGTCGCGGCGAGGCCGGAGGGCTGTGCGAAGAACGCGTCCGCGAGCGGACCGTCCTGCAGGCCCTCCGTGGTGTTGCCGGCGAAGCGGCGGACGGTGTCGGTGATCGGGTCGAACAGGCTCAGCGTGTGGTTGCCGGACAGGGCCAGGACGACGCCGTTGGCCGGCTGCCACCAGGCGAGGTCCAGCGGGCTGGACAGGTCGATATCGGTGGCGACACCGTCGGTCGGACCGTTGCGCCACTGCTCGCCGGTGCCGGCCACCGTGCCGACGGTGCCGTCGGCGAGGCGCAACGACCGGACCAGGTGGTTGACGGTATCCGCGACCAATACGTCGTAACCGACCCGCGCGGCGACGTCCGGCGGCAGCAGGGCGAGGCCGCCCGGCTCGGCGAAGCTCGCCTCGGCCGGGCCACCGTCCGCGCGGCCGCGCGTGCCGGTGCCGATCGCGCGCAGCACGGTGCGCGCGTCGTCGGCGAGCTCGACGATGCGGTGGTGCGCGGTGTCCGCGACCAGGAGGGTGCCGCTCGGGGTGGCCAGCGCCTTGCTCGGAAACCGCAGTTCGGTCTCGGCCGAGGCGGGTGGCACATACGGGCCGGAGCCGCGATGCAGCGTGCCCCGCTGCTCGTGCTCGGCGACGAGTTCGGTGATGACCTGGCGCAGCGCGTCGACATGCCCCTCACCGGCCGCGACGTGCACCACGTAACCCTCGGGGTCGACCAGGACCAGGGTCGGCCACGCGTGCACGGCGTAGGCCTGCCAGGTGGTCAGCTCCGGGTCGTCGAGCACCGGGTGATGCACCGCGGCCCGCTCGACCGCGTCGACGACCGCGCCGGCCTCGGCCTCATGCGCGAACTTGGGCGAGTGCACGCCGACCGTGACCAGCACATCCGCGAACTCCGCCTCGAGCGGGCGCAGCTCGTCCAGCACGTGGATGCAGTTCACGCAGCAGAACGTCCAGAAGTCGAGCAGAACGATCTTGCCACGCAGATCCTTGATCGAATACGGCTTGCCGCCGGTGTTCAACCAACCGCGTCCGACCAGCTCAGGGGCTCGGACGCGGGCACGACGACGAGGCTGCGTAGAGGTCACGAGCGGTCCAACGTCGGCGAGTCGGTGCGCTGTTCCCGGTCTCGCGTCGTGAGATTCACCAACGCAGCGATCGTGTGCCCGCAGCGCGGATCCTTATCAGAACCACCCCCCTTTTGAAGGGCTCGAGGTGCAGAACCCCCTGGTTTTGACAAGCACATGTCGTGTTCCTCCCCGTCCGAGAAGCGAAACTGGCAAAATGGACAGTGGGAGAGGTCCTATTCAGTTCGCACTGCGAGTTGATCATGCGGTCCTGGCGGACGAGGCTTAAACGCGGATGTCCAGCTCGTCCTGCGAGCGAATCGCCTGGGTCGACCGCCCGATTTCCGGGATGCGGATGAGCCAGAATTCGCCGCCCCTGGTCACCTTTGCGTGGTATGTCTGCACTTCGCGGGATTATCCACATAACAAAAAACCCCGCACATCGGCGGGGTGTGGACATATGGATGCTCCGCAGCGCTGCCAGGTCGGGGGTCCGTCAGCGCTGCGGAGCCACAATGGTCATCGGTGTATCGAGACCGGTTGTTACACTTACGGTAGATGTGACTCGGCTCACACGCGATCGTGTGCACGTTTTTCACCCGTTCGGGCAACTGTCAGTTGTATATCGAGGTGTCGAGCGGTATCTAGGGGAAATCCTAGATAGCCGGATACGGCGCTACTCGTCCTTGTTGAGCAGGAACCGGCCGAAGTGCGGCACGGTGAACGCGATCAGGCCGCGCTCGGCCGAATAGATCAGGCCCTTCTTGATCAGGCTGTCTCGGGACGGCGAGAGCGAGGACGGTTTGCGGCCGAGGAACACCGCGACATCCGTACTGCCTGCGCCTTCGTCGCGGCCCTCGGTCAGTTCGGCCATGGCGCGCAGGTACTCCCGTTCGGCCGGGGTGGCGCGTTCGTAGCGGGAGCCGAAGAAGCCGACGGCGAGTTCGGCTTCGGCCTCGGGCGCGGCCACCGCGACGTCGTCTGCGGTGATCGGGTCGGCGGGGGCGGCGTCCCAGGCGGCCTTGCCGTAGGCCTGGATGAAGTACGGATAGCCGCTGGACGCCTCGAAAAGGGCATCGAGTGCATCCGGGGCGATGCCGGCGTTTTCGCGTTCGACCGGGGCCAGCACCGCGCGGTCGGCTTCGTCGCGTTCGAGGCGGTCGATGCGCAGGTAGCGGAACAGGCGCTCGGAGTAGGACTTGCTGGCCGACAGGACCGCCGGCAGGTGCGGCAGGCCCGCTCCGACCACGACGAGGGGCGCGCCGGATTGGGACAGCTCGTGGCAGGCGGCGCACAGCGCGGACACGTCGTCGGCGCGCAGGTCCTGCATCTCGTCGATGAGCAGCGCGACGCCCGTGCCCACGTCCTGAGCCAACTCGGCGACGTCGGTGAACAGTTCGACCAGGTCGATCTCGATGTCGCCGGAGTCGGCGCGGCCGACCGCGGCGGGTGCGTCGATGCCGGGTTGCCAGCGTTCGCGGAGTTTCGCGTCGGTCGGGTTGGCGCGCAGCGCGAACGCCTTCAACACGCCGAGTACGCCTTCGACGCGGTCGGGCGCGCGATGGCGGACGGCCAGGTCGCGGATGGCGCGGTGCAGCGCGGCGGAGAGGGGTCGGCGCAGGTCGGCCTCGGGGCGGGCCTCGATCTTGCCGGCGCCCCAACCCCTGCGCACGGCCATCGACCGTAACTCGCCGAGCAGCACGGTCTTGCCGACGCCGCGCAGGCCGGTGAGCACAAGGCTGCGTTCGGGCCGGGATCGGGAGACCCGCTCCAACACCACGTCGAACGCGTCCAGTTCGCGGTCCCGACCGGCGAGTTCCGGTGGTCGCTGGCCTGCGCCGGGCGCGAACGGGTTGCGGACCGGGTCCATCATCGGACCGTATCGCCATTTCTAGGATTCGTCCGATATCCCGACAGATTCCGCGATGGGCGTGTCGATTCGATCAGCGGGCTGTGCTGATCCGGGCGGCGCGCACCAGGGAAATGTCAAAGGGGGTCGCATGATCGGCCGGTCTGGTCGCATCGTGCGGACGCGAGTACGGATGTCCTTGTCGCGCCAAAGGCGCAGATCACCGAATCGGACCGGTTCAAGCTGACGGCCACTACCGGCATTGCCGGGCTGAACTGGACGTTGCCGGTGACGCTGGTGATCGTCGGCCTGCTTGGCGTGCTGGTGCTGTGCTACCGGCAGGTGATCGCGGCTTTCCCGGACGGCGGCGTCGCCTACACGGTGGCCAAGACGCATCTGGGGCGGCGGGCCGGGTTGGTGACGGTGGTGAACCTGCGCGGGATCGCGATGAGCGCGCGGGCGTTCGCGGTGCGGTTCAAACTTGGCGAGCATTCGACAATCTAGGGTCAATCCTAGATTGTGTTATACGAGGCGATTCAGCGTTCCATGATCGCGGTGACGCCTTGGCCGCCTGCCGCGCAGATGGAGATCAGGCCGCGACCGGAACCGCGTTCGGCCAGCAGTTTGGCCATGGTGGCGACGATGCGGCCGCCGGTCGCGGCGAAGGGGTGGCCTGCGGCGAGGGATGAGCCGTTGACGTTGAGCTTGGCGCGATCGATCAAGCCGAGGGGTTCGGGCAGGCCGAGTTTGTCCTTGGCGAACTCGGGGTCTTCCCAGGCTTTCAGGGTGGCCAGCACCTGGGAGGCGAAGGCCTCGTGGATCTCGTAGAGGTCGAAGTCCTGGAGCGTCAGGCCGGCTCGGGCGAGCATGCGGGGGACGGCGTACGCGGGGGCCATCAGCAAGCCTTCTTTGCCGTGGACGTAGTCGACTGCGGCCGTTTCGGTGAAGGTGAGGTAGGCCAAGACCGGGAGTTTGCGTTCCGCGGCCCAGTCTTCGCTGGCCAGGAGCACCGTGGAGGCGCCATCGGTGAGGGGGGTGGAGTTGCCGGCGGTCATGGTGCCGTCGGGGCCGCCGAAGGCCGGCTTGAGCTTGGCCAGTTTGTCGGCGTTGGAATCTGGGCGCAGGTTCTGGTCGCGGGTGAGGCCGAGGAACGGCGTGAGCAGGTCGTCGAAGAAGCCGCGTTCGTAGGCGGCGGCGAGCTTCTGGTGGCTGGCCGCGGCGAGTTCGTCCTGTTCCTCGCGGCCGATCTGCCATTCCTTGGCCGTGATCGCCGCGTGTTCGCCCATGGACAGGCCGGTGCGCGGTTCGGCGTTGCGCGGGATGTTGGGCACGATCTGGCCGGGGCGCAGTTTGGTCAGCAGGCGGAGCCTGCCCATCAGGTCGCTGGTCCGGTTGAACTGGAGGAGGACTTCGCGTAGGTCCTCGTTGACGCCGATGGGCGCGTCGCTCGCGGTGTCGACGCCGCCCGCGATGCCGGCCTCGATCTG
>DASYBO010000095.1:0-10266 GCA_036500685.1 Pseudonocardiaceae bacterium
CCACCGGAACCGAGTACTTCCGGTTCTCGATCAGGACGTCGGCCTCGGCCTTCGGATCGTCCACCGCGAACCAACCCCGCTCGAAAGCCTGCCAGCGCACGAAATCCGCTCGCGCGGGCTCGCCGTCCCTGGCCACGGACAGGTCGAGCCGGACCTCCGGCGGACTCACCTCGACCCACACCAATACCGACAGTGCCGGCCGGACCGCTCTGCGTCCCGACGACACGCCTTCGAAGATCAGCACCTCCGGCACCTCGACCTCGACCCAACTGCCCGGTCGCGGGACGCCGCTGGACCAGTCCTGCCGCTGATACCGGCCGGACTCGCCCCGCGCCAACGGGGTGAGCACGCCGTCGACGAAACGCGGCCACCAGCCGACCGGATCGGTCCAGGTGGCGAAGTGGTCGGTCCGCACGACCCTGGCGCACACGCCCCGCTCAGCAAGGTCCTGGGCGAGCGTATCGGCCACCGTCGATTTGCCCGACCCGGACGGCCCTTCGACCGCGACCAGCCGCACCGCGCCCAGTCGCGCGGGCGCGGCCAGCACCAGGTCGGCCAGCTCGCGCACGCCTCAGACCGTGCGACGCCCGGACAGCGCGCGCCCCAGGGTCAGCTCGTCGGCGAACTCCAGGTCACCGCCCATGGGCAGGCCGGAGGCCAGCCTGGTCACGGTCAGCCCCGGGAAGTCGCGCAGCATCCGGACGAGATAGGTCGCGGTCGCCTCACCCTCGGTGTTCGGGTCGGTCGCGATGATCAACTCGGTGATCTCGACGCCGTCGGTCGACGAACCGATCCTGGTCAGCAGCTGACGGATGCGCAGCTGGTCCGGCCCGATCCCGGACAACGGGTCCAGTGCGCCGCCGAGCACGTGATAGCGGCCCTTGAACTCGCGGGTTCGCTCGATCGCCACGACGTCCTTGGGCTCCTCGACCACGCAGATCTTGGTCGCGTCGCGGCGCAGGTCCTTACAGATCCGGCAGGTCGTCTCGGCCGAGACGTTGCCGCAGATCTCGCAGAACAGCACCCCGTCCTTGACCTTCTGCAGCGCGTCCTGCAACCGGCTCAGATCGGCCGGTTCGGCGCTGAGCAGGTGAAAGGCGATGCGTTGCGCGCTCTTCGGACCGACGCCCGGCAACCGGCCCAGCTCGTCGATCAGGTCCTGGACCGGTCCCTCGTACACCTCGACTACCCGTTGACGTCAGAAACCGGGCAGGCCGAGGCCGCCACCGAGACCGCCGGCAAGCGGGCCCATCTTCTGCGAGGCCAGCTCGGAAACCTGGGTGTTGGCGTCGCGTACCGCGGCCACCACCAGGTCGGCGAGGGTCTCCACATCGTCGGGGTCGACGACCTTGGGGTCGATGGTCACGCTCTTGAGCTCGCCGCCACCGGACATCACCGCGGTGACCAGGCCACCGCCGGCCGAACCGGTGACCTCGGCGTCGGCGAGTTCCTGCTGCGCGCTCATGAGCTGCTGCTGCATCTGCTGCGCCTGCTGCAGGATTTGCTGCATGTCTGGCATACCACCCGGCTGCACCGCAGCTCCTCTCGTTCGTGTAGTGCTCAGCCTAGCGTCGACCGCGCTGCTACCGTTCGGGCCGTGTTTCCTCGTCGCCGTGGGTTGGGACCGACCGCCGCGCTGGCCGTCGCGGCACTCGCGCTGACCGGCTGCGGACCGAGCGCCTCCGCGCCCACCGCAGGCCCCATCTCGACCTCCGCGTCGAGCCCATCGGCGTTCGCTCCCAGCACAACAACCACCCCACCGCCGACCACCACCACCTCCGCCGCCGCCTTGGCCGGCAAGGTCGTCGTGCTCGATCCCGGCCACAACGGCGGCAACGGCAGCCACCCGGCCGAGATCAACGCGCTCGTGCCGGCCGGGCGCGGCCAGACCAAGGCGTGCAACACCACCGGCACCGCCACCAACGCCGGCTACACCGAGCACGCCTTCAACTGGGACGTCGCCAACCGGGTCCAGGCCGAGCTCCAGGCCAAGGGCGTCACGGTGATCATGACCCGTCCATCGGACACCGGCGTCGGCCCGTGCGTGAACCAACGCGCCGCGGTCGGCAACAACGCCGGCGCCGCGGCCGTCGTGTCCATCCACGCCGACGGTTCGGACGCCGCCGGCACGCACGGCTTCCACGTCGAATACTCGAATCCCCCGCTGAACGCCGAACAGGGCGCGCCTGCCCTGCAGTTGGCGACGGTGCTGCGCGACGACGTCCGCTCGGCCGGTTTCACCACCGCCAACTACATCGGCAGCAACGGCCTTTTCGGCCGCGCCGACCTCGGTGGCCTCAACCTCTCCACCCGGCCTGCCGTACTGATCGAGTGCGGCAACATGCGCGACGCGGGCGACGCGGCCACGCTGACCAGCGCGGATGGCCGCCAGCACATTGCTGACGCGATCACCACCGGCATCGTCGCCTACCTCGGTGGCGCAACTTCCTGATCGAGCGGCCGCGCGCCGAGGTGCGCGGTGAGCAGACCGATCCCCACCACGTCCGGCGTTGGCCCGCCGAGGTCGTCGTCCTCCTCGTCGTGCTCGGGCTCGTCCTCGACCTGCACCCCCTCGGGAACCGGCTTCGGGACCGGTTTGGGCGCGGGCGGTGGGACGGCCACGTCATCCGGCTCGGGTGGTTCGTCCTCGGCAGGCGGTTCCGGCGGCAGCGGGATGTCCGGCGCGGCCGGGGCCGGGCGTCGCGGCGCGGCCTGCGGTTGCGGCCTGGTCTGACGCTGTTCCTGCGGTGCGGGCGGCGGCGGTGTCCTGCGCGGCGCCTCGGCCGGGGCGTTTCCGCCGCCACCACCGTCGCCGTGCACGCAGCGCACCTGCCACTCGCCGCTGATCAGGCCACGCAGGGCAGCCCGGATGTGCTCGGCGCGAGATTCCTGGTTGAGCTGGCGGGCCAACCCGACCGTCGGCATGGACAGCACGAGCGTGTCGCCCTCGACCGCGTGCACGGTCGCGTTGAGCAGCAGCGCCAGCGTCGGCTTGCTGCGCTGCCCGACCTGGCTGAGCAGCTCGGGCCAGATCTGCCGCACCGCGGTCGAGTCCACCGCCGTGTTCACGGCGGCGGGCTGCGCGGCCGGCGCGGCCGGCGTGGGTTCCGGTGTCGGGGCAGCTTGTTGCGGAGCGGGTTCCGGCCGTGAGGGCCGCTGGAAGGTCCGCTGCGACGCGGCCTCCTGCTGCTGCACCGGCTGTGGCTGTGCGGCCCGCTGAGCTTGCTGAGGCACCGCCTGAGGCACCGCTTGAGGCGCGGCGATCTGGGCCGGCGTCGGTGCGGAAGCGGGCGCCAGCGTGAGCCTGCGCTCCACCCCCTCCAACCGTTGCAGCACCGCGGCATCGGTCGCGGACGCGGCCGGCAGCAGCATCCGCGCGCAGAGCAGTTCGATGAGCAATCGGGGTGCGGTCGCGCCGCGCATCTCGACAAGGCCGGTGTGCACGATCTCGGCGTAGCGGGTCAGCGTCGCGGGCCCGATCCGTTCGGCCTGCGCGCGCATCCGGGCCAGTTCGTCCTCGGGCGCCGCGACAAGGCCCCGCTCGGCGGCCTCCGGCACGGCCCGCAACATCACCAGGTCACGCAGGCGGGCCAGCAGGTCGGAGGCGAAGCGGCGCGGATCGTGCCCGGCCTCGACCAGCCGATCCACCGTGCCGTACACGGAGGTTCCGTCGCCCGCGGCGAGCCCGTCCACGATGTCGTCGATCAGGCCGACGTCGGTGACCCCGAGCAGCGCCACCGCGCGCTCATAGGTGACCCCGTTGGCGCCGGCACCGGCGAGCAGTTGGTCCATCACCGACTGGGTGTCCCGAGCCGACCCGCCACCCGCCCTGATCACCAGCGGGAACACGGCCGGCTCGACCTCGACGCCCTCGTCAGCGCAGTTGCGCTCAAGCAATGCGCGCATGGCGCCGGGCGGGATCAGCCGGAACGGGTAGTGGTGGGTCCTGGAGCGGATGGTCGGCAGGACCTTGTCCGGCTCGGTGGTCGCGAAGATGAAGACCAGGTGCTCCGGCGGCTCCTCCACGATCTTGAGCAGGGCGTTGAAGCCCTGCGTCGTGACCATGTGCGCCTCGTCGATGATGAACACCCGATACCGCGACTCCGCAGGCGCGTAGAACGCCTTGTCGCGCAGTTCGCGGGCGTCGTCGACGCCACCGTGACTGGCCGCGTCGAGCTCGACCACGTCAACGGTGCCGGAGCCCTCGGGGGCGAGACCGATGCACGAGTTGCACTTGCCGCACGGGTCGGGAGTGGGGCCCTGCACGCAGTTGAGCGAGCGGGCCAGGATCCGGGCCGAGGAGGTCTTGCCACAGCCGCGCGGGCCGGAGAACAGGTACGCGTGGTTGACCCGCTTGGCCGCGAGTGCGACGCGCAGCGGTTCGGTGACGTGCTCCTGGCCGATGACCTCGGCAAAGGTCGCCGGACGATATTTTCGATAAAGGGCGAGCGCCACGGCCGCGAGACTACCGGGGAACACCGACAGAAGAGGCCATCGGGGGCCGGAACGTAGGCGGACCCCGCGCACCCGCCAGAGCTCGCTTATCCTTGCTGCCTTCCGGCCCTGGGGAGGTTCGTGAGGTGGGCGCCGCACGGGGTCCGGGGTCCAGTGTAGCGGGCTCCTGAAGACGACTTGGGCGGCGGCCCGGTCACTTGGTCGACACAACTGCGAAACATGCTGGTCGCGAGGCCGATCTAACGTCATGAACACGGGTAACGTCTAAAGACGCCACTTCTGGCGGTCACCGGAGCACGGCGGCGAAACGCCCGAGCCAAGGAGGCCACGATGAGCGAGCCCTGCGCGGAGTGCGGTCGAGTCAGCCCAACTTCCCCATCCGACTACTTCTGTTCCGACGCGTGCCAACAGCACTGGTACGCCAAACAGACCATGGGCCACCTTGTCGAGCCGGAGCCCCAGGTACCGAGCCAACTGGCCCAGGTGGCGCGCGGCTGGCGCGCGGCCTGATCCGGTCCCCTATCGAGCGGCCAGTGTCTGTTCGGTGCTGGCCGTCTCGGCGAGTTGGGCCGTTTCGGCCGCGGCGTGCCGGCGGTGTGCCCGTTGCAGCAGCACGCTGGCGGTGAGGCCGAACAGCGCGGCGAGCCCGAGCGAGAGTCCCAGTCCGACAACGGGTTGGCTGACGATGGAGCCGCCGAGGTAGCCGAGCAGTGCGACGTAGGTGGACCAGAGGGTCGCGCCGGTCAGCGAGGTGGGGGTGAACCGAGCGAGCGGCCAACGCAACGTGCCGGCGAGCAGCGCGCCGACCGTGCCTCCTGCCGGCAGCCAGCGGCCGACGATCAGGATGGGCACGCCCCACCGGGTCGAGTTGCGGATCAGCCACTGCGTCGCGGCGTCAACGGCGGGCTTGCGGCGCAGCCGGGTCAACGCGGGGCCGCCCGCGAGCCGGCCGATGCCGTAGAGCAGGTGGTCGGACAGGGAGCAGCCGATCGCGGCGACCACGATGGCGCCGAGCGGCGATACGTGTTCGGTCGCGGCGAGCACGCCCATGGCCGCGAGCACCGGTTCGGTCGGCGCCAGCGGAATAACCGCGACGAGGAACATCGTGATCGCGGCCGCGATGGGGATGCTCATGTTCGGGTAACGACGCGGCTCATCAGCGGTACTCCCACCTGGACGGTTTCCTCAGCAACTTGCCAGAAAACCTGCTTCGCTCACAGGGAATCGAAATGAATTGTGCGGTGTGACCCAGATCCCGTAGGACTGTGGGCATGCGACTGGGGATCACCGCGGCAGGTCTGACCTTATTAGCCCTAACCGGACTATTCGCCGGCACCGCCTCGGCAAGTCCACTGTCGACAGCACAAGCCTCCACCCCACAGCCGACCGTGACCGGTCCGATCACCGGCGGCCGGTTCGGCATTCCGTTCAGCTCATCACCCGTTCCGCTCGGCCCGGCCGACTACACCGAGCAGGAGTACTTCCTGTCCGGCACGGCAACCGGCTACCAGCAGGCCGGCACCTGGGGCAGCGATGGCCGCTGGTCGGTGACGCCTGCCGAGCAGGCGCCGTACGAGACGCGCATCCTGGTGCGTCGGCCCGCCGACCCGGCCCGGTTCAACGGCACGGTCGTCGTCGAGTGGCTCAACGTGACGACCGGTGTCGATCTCGACGCCGACTACTTCTACGACAACGCGGAGCTGCTACGCGATGGCTACGCCTGGGTCGGCGTGTCCGCGCAGTCGGCCGGCGTCAACTCGTTGCGGGCGATCGACCCGACCCGCTACGGCGGCCTGAACCATCCCGGCGACACGTTCTCCTACAGCATCTTCTCCCAGGCCGCGCGGTCGCTGCTGAACCCGACCGGGGTCGCGCCGCTGGGCGGCCTGCGACCGAAGGCGTTGATCGCGGACGGCGAGTCGCAGTCGGCGTTGCGGATGACCACCTACGCGAACGCGATCCAGCCGGTCGACCACCTGTTCAACGGCTTCCTGATCCACAGCCGCAGCGCGAACGCGGCCCAGATCTCGCAGGCCCCCCAGGTCCCCCAGGCATCGCCCGCCGTCGCGGATGACCGCACCGACCTCGGCGTGCCGGTGCTCGCGGTGGAGACCGAGACCGACCTGTTCGGCGCGCCGTTGTTCTACCAGCAGCTCAGCCAGGCGGACAGCGCCCGTTTCCGGCTCTGGGAGCTGGCCGGCAGCTCGCACGTCGACGCGGGCTGGTTGACCCTGGCCCACGCCGAGGTCGCCCGATACCTCCCGCTGCCACCGTCATCCTGCGCGCTCCCGGCCAACAGCGACAACGAGAACTACCTGATGGACGACGCGCTCGCCCAGCTCAACCGCTGGGTCCGGGTCGGCGTGCCGATGGTGTCGGCGCCGAGGATCGAGGTCGACGGGTCGACGATCGTGCGCGACGGCGACGGCAACGCGGTCGGCGGCGTGCGCAGCCCGATCGTGCAGGCGCCGACCGCGGCGCACAGCGGGACCGGCAACAACGGTCCGTCCCTCGAATGCCAGCTCAACGGGACGATGACCCCGTTCAGCCCGGCTCAGCTCAGCGCGCACTACCCGACACACGCCGCGTACGTGGCCGCGGTGGGCATCGCCGCGCTGGGTGATGTGGCGCGCGGCTACCTGCTGCCGGTGGACGCGGCCGAGATCGTCGAAACCGCCGGGAGCGCTCCGGTACCGGCCTGACCAGCAGCGAGTTCACGAAGCGGCGCCAGGGTAGATCTACCCTCACGGCGCCGCTTCGCATTGCGGTCAAATGAGGCATGCCCTACCTGATGCGAGTTGCCTATTGCTGACATAAGCTGTCTCAATATCGGACAAAGCTAGGCAAAACTATCCCGCGACGCGCGCTTTATGTCACGATATGCACCGATCGGTGCTGAGTTGACCGGTTCAGCGCGGTAGCCAGCCCGATCGCGTCCAGGGAGGACAGCGCACATGCCACCACGACCGCCTCGGGGCCGAGGGCAGGCCCTCGTCGTCCGGACGACGTCGCCACGGCTGCTCGTCGGTGTGCTGCTGACCGCGTTGCTCCTGGTCATCGCGTTGTTCATCCTCGACATCGACGGCATCGGCCCCGCCATCGGCCCGGCCCGCTTCGCGATCTTCGGCGTACTCGCCGTGTTCGCCGTGATCGCGCCCCGCTACTCCAGCTACGCCGCAGGCCTCGACTGGCTCGCGCGCGGCGACAACACCTGGGTCGACCCGACCGAACTGACCGAGGCGCACGTCGAGGGCGGCTCGCTACGGCTTCGCGACGTGGCGCAACGCAGGCTGCGCATCCCCATGCGGGTGCTGCGCGAGGACCCGGGGCTGCTCGGCGCACTGCGCCAGGGCGTGCAGAAATCCCTCTGCGACCACCCGGTCGACCTCGACGACCGCGCCCGCGACCTGTTGGTCCTGTTCGCCGGCCCGCTGCCTCCGGCGCGCCCGTTGATGGTCAGCGAACTCGACGACGGTTCATCAGCACGGCGAAGTTGATCAGCAGCACCAGCATGATCGCGACGAGATACACCAGGTCGGGAATGGTGCGCGGCCCGAAACCGATCGCGATGGCGGCCAGCTCGTAGATCACCCCGACCAGCGCGAAGCCCGTGGCCAGCCAGGCCAACGGCCGCCCCTGCACCGGCTGCCACACCACCACCATCGCGCAGAGCGCCAACACCCCCGCCATGATCAATTCGATGATCGCCGCGCTCGTCGCCCGCTCCCCGCGCACGACGACCATGCCGAGCGCAATCCGCTGGTCCAGGTGTAACGCGGCGGCCACCCCGAAGGTCGCCGCCTCCACGAGCAGGACCATCCCGTGCACCCGGCCGGGCACGCGCGGGACGGTCATGGGGGCCTCCAACTGGCCTGCGACCTGAGTGACCTCCATCATGCGGATCGCAGGTAACGAACGCGCCACGCGCCGCCACTCAGACCGGCAGCACGGCGCCGTCCACAGCCAGAGCCTCGGCCCGACAGCCGAGTCCGCCGGCATGGCGTCCGGCGCAATGGCCTCGCCCTGGTCGGCGCGGTGACCATGTCAATCGCCATCGTCGATCACGAATAAGTTTCTGATCCACTCTGACCAACATCTGTCCACTTGAGACTTCATCTGCTGATAGCTAACTCATTGCAGCCAGCGAAATGACGCTGTCCACGATGGACTGATATCACGTGACTCGTTTGGGTGGAAAACCTGAAAAACACGCCTGTCGATTTTTGCAACGCCGCGGATCCTGTGAGGCTGCGCTCGGGTTCACGGGTTGCCGAGCAAACGCGGCGAGCGTCCGGCACCCACAGGTGGTCATCAGCTAGCTAGGTAGAGAGGAAGCGTTTCTCGTGCAGAAGAACATGCTGAAGAAGACCCTGATCGTTGGCGCAATCATCGGCGGCGCCATGGTTGCCGCTGCCGGCACCGCGTCCGCTTCCACCGCGAGCACGTACGGCATGGCCGATGGTCCCTCGCACTCCATCGGCATCGCCAACAACGCGTGTGTGCTGCCGTGGAACTGGGTCGGCCCCGGCAACGTCGCCGACGGTGGCGCGGTTGACCACTACAGCGCCTGCAACGGCCGTAGCGGCGACGACTCCGGCATCGCCAACAACGCCTGCATCGCGCCGTGGCTGTGGAACGGCCCGCTGAACGTGCTCGACCCCGACAGCACCACCCACTACAGCGCCTGCAACGGCTGAGAACGCCCCCTCACCGGAGCGGGCCTCCTTGAACCGGGGATGGGTCTGCACCGCTAAACGGTGACGGTGGTGACAATCGAGAGGAGGGCCGGCCAAAACCGGCCCTCCTCTCTCGTCGTCGGAAATCGCATTTCCGATCCGCCGGCAACCGACCAAGCCGTCCGCAATACTGTGATTATGAAGCCGCGTGCTTCGTCCGAATCGCCTCGGCGTCACCGATGTGCAGTATCGCCTCCGCACCATCCACCACCGCGGGTTCAAGCGGGTTGTAGGCCCACACCGCGTCCGCGTCACCACGAATGTCGGCTTCGCCAACCAAGTCGGCCGCCACAACACCCCAATCACCGACTCGACGCTGACACAACCCCTCATAGGTGTCCGGCGCCGGATCTCCGAGTCCGAGAATGTCGCTGCGGCCAACGCTCGCGGCCACGAACGCATACCGCTCGCCCCACAACGCGCCCACGATCGCGCCGGCCCCGACCCAGGTCACCGCGCGGTTCGCCACGGGCAATGTGCTCGGATTCCGCTGCAGATGGACGTTGTGCGAACCAACCAATGTCGCACCTCGTCCCGCCTCGATCTCTCGAATGTCCAACAGATTCTGGGCCATCAACCCGCCCCGGACGGCGAGCAGCCGCGTCATCCTCCCAATCTGCCGCGGATCCCGAGCGGCAAGCTCCATAGTCGTCGCCTCCAGCTGCCCGACCGATCGCGCGGCCTCCTTGTGGTAACGCAACAACCCCAGCCCAGCGGTGAGATACGTCCTGGCCCTGAACCAATCCGCCCGCGAACTCGAAGCGACCAGCTCCCCGGCGCGCGCGTGCAATACGTCGAGCATTTCCACCGCGATGACCCGCAACCGCTCCGCATCGGCCGTGGCACCCACCGACCTTGCCGGATCCAGGATCGCCTCCTCGCGATCCCAACGCTCGTCGTCACCGGCGAGGCCGGCCACATCGACGTCGAGCCCCAGGTAGTCGCGGGCGTGTTCGAGATAGCGTCGCGGGCTCGGCGCCGTGGTGTTCTCGGTCTGCCCGTCGAAACCATGAAAACTCACCCGCTCGTGTGACGGCCGCGCCCGGTTGTAGTCCCGCAGCCAGCCGACCAACGC